>NZ_JBAFWT010000030.1:0-67939 GCF_043195195.1 Roseixanthobacter psychrophilus | reverse complement strand
GCACTTCGTGGCCGGATCCCATCCGGTCACGAAGCGGTGGAGTTGAAGCACCTCTTTCGCCGCGTGCCGAGAGGTTTCCCTCCCTATCACCCCAAAACGTGTCCGATCGATCTCTCAGCGCTGCTCAGGCAATGGGCGTCTGAGAGCTATAGCGCACACTCAGTTCTCTTCTTGGTCGCTCGCGGCCCGCCACCCCGCCGATTGCGCGCTATGGCGCGATATCCTGCGCCTAGCTACGCAAACGCCGCCGATGACCGCACGCCACGGCAAGGCGGAATTGAGAATTAGCTTCCAATTTCACTCTTGAGTCGAACCACGACCTTGCCGAACGGTCCGCGTTCGAGATGATCGAAGGCCGCACGCACATCCTCAAAGGCGTAGATCCTGTCGATCACCGGCTTGATGCCGTATTCGTCGATGGCGCGGTTCATGTCCTCGAGCGCTCGTCGATGCCCGACGGAGATGCCCTGGATGATCGCCCTTTTGAGCATCATGGGAACCGCCGACAGCACGATCTCCGATCCCTTCATGAAGCCGATCTGGGCGATACGCCCGCCGCTCGCCAGCGCCGCTGCCGACTGGCTGATATTGTCGCCGCCGATCAGTTCGAGCACATGATCGACGCCGCGCCCGTCGGTCAGGTCCAGCGCTGCAGCGGACCAGTCCGGGTTGGTACGCGTGTCGATCACGCCGAAGGCGCCGAGCGCCTTCGCGCGTTCAAGCTTTTCCGCGCTCCGCGAGGTGACGATCACGCGGGCTCCGAAAGCCTGTGCAAACTGGAGCCCGAACAGGGCGACGCCGCCGGTGCCCTGCACCAGAACGGTTTGGCCCGCTTTCAGATGACCTGTCTCGATCAGGGCGGACCATGCCGTCAGCGCCGCAACCGGCAGAGTGGAGGCTTCCTCGTCCGTCAGCGATGCGGGCGCCCTGACGGCGATGTTCTCGTGTAGCGTCACATATTCGGCCAGCGCACCGGGAAGCGGCCCACCAAGCGACAGGCCGTGCCGGGCCATCTCCCGTGGCGGCTCACCATCGATCCATTGCGTCCAGAAGTTTCCGAGCACCCGGTCGCCGACCTTGAATCGTGACACATCTGCGCCGATCGCCACGACCTCGCCCGCCATGTCCGATACCGGAACGAACGGCATGGTTGGCGTATCGGGCAGTAACTCACCTTCGACCACCAGCTTGTCACGATAGTTGAGGGAGGTCGCCGCAACCCGGATCAGCAGCTCATTGCTGGCCGGCGTCGGCACTGGCGCCTCGGCCAATTCCAGGTTCTTCAGCCCGAATGACGGCAACTGCCACCGTCTCATTGTCTCGCTCATGGTCGATCCTTTCACCTGCTTAAGCGAGGGATCTTATTGACAATCATATGGATTTCGTTGTGACGTATTTTGCGAACACTTCCTCCATTTGGTCTCCAATTGATGAGCCTGAACATTCATTCCCACCTTCAAGGCATTTCCGCCTTCGTCCATGCGGTGGAAACAGGCAGCTTCACGGCAGCAGCTGCACGCATGGGCGTGTCGAAATCCGCGACCGGCAAGAGCGTCGCTCGCCTCGAAGAGCGTCTTGGCATCCGGCTGCTGGACCGCACCACGCGCAGTCTGAACCTGACGGCTGAAGGGCAGGCCTATTACCAGAGCTGCCTCAAGGTTCTGGAAGAACTGAACGCAGCGGAGACGCTGTTGGCCTCGCGAACACGCGTCGTATCGGGAACCTTGCGGATCAACCTGCCGATCTCATTCGGCCGGTTGTGCGTCATGCCCGTGCTAACGAAGGTCGCGGACAGGAACCCCGATCTCGATCTCGATATCTCATTCACGGACCGCCGGGTCGATCTCGTCGAGGAAGGCATCGATCTTGTGGTCCGGCTTGGCGATCCCGGAGATCATGCGAGCCTGATCGGGCGGCGCATTGGTACGCAACGCTCAATCATCTGCGCCGCGCCAGCCTATCTGGACCGCCACGGGCGTCCGGCTTCGGTAGAGGAACTCGGCGGTCACGACTGCCTCGCCTTCGCCAAAGATGGCCGCCCGCTGCCATGGGCGGTTTGCGGCCCGGGCGGAACGGTCAGGCCCTTCGTCATCCAACCGCGCCATACGATCAGCCATGGCGAAGCCCTGCGAGATGCAGCCGTGAACGGGCTGGGCCTCGCCTATCTCTCGACCTGGCTGGCGGCGGACGACATCCGCTCCGGGCGGCTTGAAGTTGTTCCGATTCCGACCCCCACGGAGGATGTTCCGATAACCGCGCTCTGGCCGCGTTCGCGCGATTTGGCTCCCAAGGTGCGCGTGGTGGTGGATGCGCTCATAGAGGCGTTCAAGCCTACCCACCTGATCGACTCGTGAGAAAGGCGGCATTGAGGGCTATAGCGACCACATAGTGCTCATCTTCGTCGCTCGCAGCCCGCCATCAGCCGCCGTTTGCCGCATAGATTGGCCGGCTCTTTCCTGAATTGTGAATGGGATAGCGCGTTACGCGGCGCTCAGCGTGCGCGGCGTGGCTCTCGTGCCCTCAGGCGAGATGGCCATTGGCTACGACCGCCGCCTCGACAACACTTAGCTAAGTGACGAAGTTTCTCTTGCGCGGCCCGCGTACGGGGTGATAGTTAGCAATATGACTAAGCATCATCCCGAGCTCTCTCTGCTCTTCCATGCCCTGGCCGATCCGACCCGTCGATCGATCCTGACCCGGCTGGCGGAAGGGCCGACGCGGGTCACGGAGCTGTCGGGCCCCACTGGCCTGCGCCTGCCCACGGTGATGCGGCACATTTCGGTGCTTGAGGAGGCGGGGCTGATCGCCACCTCCAAGGATGGGCGGGTCCGCACCTGCGCCATCGTACCCGAGGCGCTGGAACCGATGCGGACATGGCTCGATGACCAGCGCGCCAGATGGGAAGCCCGCCTCGACAGGCTCGAGGCATTTGCGATGAAGGCGATGAAGGAGCGCACCAAATGACATCGAACTTAAATCCGGACCGGACGCCTGCGGCGCGCGATCACGCGCAGAGCCGGTTTGCGACGCTGACGTTCGAGCGGGACGTGGCCGCGCCGTTGTCGGTGCTGTGGCAGGCTTGGACGGCTCCGGCCGCGCGAGCGGTCTGGGCTGCGCCCACCCCTTCGGTCGTCGTGGAGTTTCTGGAGGCCGACACCCGGGTGGGCGGACGCGAAGTCTCGCTCTGCAAGGTCGAGGGCCAGCCGGATATTCGCTGCGAGTGTGGCTGGCTCGAGGTGCAGCCGGCGCTGCGCAGCGTGAATTACGAAGTGGTCTCGGCCGAGGGGGTGACGCAATCGGCGGCGCTGGTGACGGCCGATTTCTCCGGCACGGACGCGCGCAGCCGGCTGGTCGTGACGGTGCAGCTTTCCTCGCTGGCCGAAGATACGGAGGCCGGATACCGACAGGGCCTCGGCGCCGGGCTCGACAATCTCGCCGGAGTGGCCAGGCGGACCATGGTGCTGCAGCGCGTGATACGGGCGCCGCGAACCGTTGTCTGGAACGCGTGGGTAAACCCCGAGACGCTGCCGCAATGGTGGGGACCGGACGGGTTTTCCTGCCGCACGAAGAGGATCGACCTGCGAACCGATGGCGAATGGCTGTTCGACATGATCGCGCCTGATGGCACGGTGTTTCCCAACCACCATCGCTACACCGAGATCCGGCCCGAGGAGCGGATCGGCTATACGCTGCTCTGGGGCGAGAACGGACCGAAGCACGCCGACGCCTGGGCCACGTTGGAGGATCAGGACGGAGCGACGAAGGTGACGCTCGGCATGGTGTTCAGCACGGAAGCCGAGTTTCAGGAGGCGAAGGGATTCGGCGCCATCGAACTGGGCCTGCAAACGCTGGGCAAACTGGATCGCTTCGTCGGATCCCGATGAATTGCTCCGGCTTGGCAGCCGATTTCAGGGAAATGTCGGGCGCTATTCCGGCGGCGTCCGGTCCTGCGCGTGTGCCGACATGCGCGCACGCGCCGCCAGCACGGCCGGGAAATTGGCTTCCGCCCACTCCACCAGCACCGAAAGCGGCCCGGCAAAGCTTTCGCCCAAAGGGGTCAGCGAATAGGTCACGCGCGGCGGCACGGTGGGCTGGACGTCGCGGTGAACGAGGCCGTCGGTCTCCAGCGTCCGCAAGGTCTGGGTCAGCATGCGCTTGGAAATGTCGGGCACCAGCCGCCCGAGCGCGCTGAACCGGCGCGGACCGCCTGCGAGGGCGCAGACCAGCAGCATGGACCAGCGCTCGCCGATCCGGTCGAGCAGGTTGCGCATGGGGCAGCGGGTTTCATCGAGGCCCCCGGCCACCCAGGTTTCGAACTTGGCCCCAAGCGCCTGCGTTGCCCTGAGCGCCTCCTTGGCCCCAACCGCCTCGGCTGCGCCCGCCACCGGTTGCGCGCCGAACGCATCGCCGGGGCGCGGGGCACGCAGGGACTTTGGGCGGGTCATGGGTTCCTCCGGCGTAACCAGGTGACGGAAAAGTGCCGTCTTACGGGGTCCATCTTTAGTCTCTATCTGAGACCAGGGTCAATGAATGAGACTGGAGACTCCGATGAACGCCCATCCCAAATATGTCGTTACCGGCGCGAGCGGCCAGCTCGGCCGGCTGGTGGTCGCGGACCTCGCCACGCGGGTCGGCGCTGCGTCCGTCGCCGCGATGGTGCGCGATCCCGCCCGCTCCGCCGCACTCTTTCCCGAAGGCGTCGAGGTGCGCCAAGGGGATTATGATCGCCCTGAGGCGCTCGATGCCGCGTTCTCGGGCGCCGAGCGCGTGCTGCTAATTTCCTCCAACGCCATCGGCGCGCGGGTGGCCCAGCATCGCAAGGCCATCGAAGCCGCCAAGCGGGCGCGGGTGGCGCGGATCGCCTATACCAGCGTGCTGCATGCGGACACGTCCACCCTCGGACTCGCCGAGGAGCACCGGCAGACCGAGGCCCTGCTTGTCGCAAGCGGCCTTGCCGTAACGCTGCTGCGCAACGGCTGGTACACGGAGAATTACTCAGCCTCGATCCCGTCCGCTTTACAGCACGGCGCCTTTCTCGGCAGCGCGGGCGCAGGCCGCATTTCCGGTGCCGCGCGGGCGGATTATGCCGAGGCCGCCGCGCTGGCCCTGATCGACGACACCGCCGACCGGGTCGTGCACGAACTGGCCGGCGACGATGCCTATACGCTGGCGCAGTTCGCGGCCGAGCTCTCGCGGCAGGCCGGGCGGGAGATCCCTTACGTGGACATGCCCGAGGCGCAATATCGTGCCGTGCTCGTGAGCGCGGGGCTACCAGAAAACCTCGCCGCGCTGCTCGCCGATGCCGATGCCGCCGCAGCCGGGGACGCCTTGTTCGACCAATCCCACGTGCTCTCAAAGTTGATCGGCCGGCCCACCACGCCGTTCGCGTCCGTTATCGCGGACGCGCTCAAGTCCTGAGCACATCACGTCAATTCCCGGCACAGGCGCATCGGGCGCGCCTTGCCGGGTCCCGGCCATTCTTGCCGCCGGGAATTGTAAACAGTATACAGATGGGAGCCGACCGGATGCTTCGAAGACTGCCCTATCGGAGCATCTGATCCGCGACGCCGTGGACGCACCTTCCGCCGTCCCGCACGTCGCGCCGAGGCGCAGATCCAATGGGGAAACGGACCATGCCCTACGCGACCACCGACGATGGAGTGCGCCTCTATTACGAGGAGACCGGCACCGGCCGGCTGGTGATCTTCGTGCATGAATTTGCCGGCGACATCAGGAGCTGGGAACCGCAGATGCGCCATTTCGGCCAGCGCTATCGCTGCGTCGCCTTTGCCGCGCGGGGCTTTCCCCCCTCCGAGGTACCGCAGAACGTGGCGTCCTATTCCCAGGCGCGGGCGGCCGACGATATCGCCGCCGTGCTCGCCGCGACCGGGGAAACGCAGGCCCATGTGGTCGGCCTGTCCATGGGCGGCTTCGCGACCCTGCATTTCGGCTTCCGTCACCCGCAGCGCGCGCTTTCCTTGTGCGTCGGGGGATGCGGCTATGGGGCGGAACTGGACCAGCGCGACCGGTTCCAGGCCGAGGCCGATACCATCGCCGCCTTCATCAGCACGTCGGGAATGCCCGCCTTCGCCGAGAAATACGCCTATGGGCCGACGCGCGTGCAGTTCGAGAATAAGGACCCGCGCGGGTTCGCCGAGTTCAAGCGCATGCTGGCCGAGCATTCGGCGCTCGGCGCCGCCAACACCCAGCTCGGCGTGCAGCGCGAGCGGCCTTCGCTCTACACCTTAGTGGAGGAGATGAAGCAATTGGCCGTGCCCACGCTGATCCTCACCGGCGACGAGGATTGGCCGTGCCTGCTGCCCGGCCTGCTGATGAAGCAGCATATTCCCGCAGCCTCCCTGGCGGTCATGCCCACCTGCGGGCACACCATCAATCTGGAAGACCCGGACGAGTACAACCGCCTGCTCGGCGACTTCCTCACCAAGGTGGATCGCGGCCGCTGGCCGGTGCGCGACCCCCGCGCGGTGAGCGCCTCCATCACCGGCATGAAGGACTGAGCCCGGATCGATCTGATCGAAGGCGCGGCGAGACCCACCGGGGAGGATGAGACATGGCGAAGATCGCGGTGGAGAATGCCGGCGCAGCGCTCGGCGGGTATGATCCCGACGTTCCGCTCGCGTCGTTCGCGCAGGCGCGGGCGGCGTTCCTGGCGGGCCGCTCCACCCCGCGCCAATTCCTTGAGGAGAGCCTGGAGCGGATCGAGCGGCTGGACCCCGTGGTGCGCGCGTTCTGCTTCCTGGATGCGGCATCTGCCCGGGTGGCCGCCGACGCGGCGACGCGGCGCTATGTGCGGACAACCGCCCGCTCTCTCCGCTCGACGGCTGTCCCATGGGCATCAAGGACACCATCGCGGTGCGCGGCATGCCCTCGAAAATGAACAGCGCGGTGTTCGACGAGACGCCGGTGCGGTTCGATGCCGCCAGCACCTATGCGCTGCGGCAGGCGGGTGCGGTGCTGCTGGGCAAGACCCATGTGCCCGAGTTCGCCATGGGCAAGGCGCCGCCCACCCGCAATCCGTTCGACGCGCGGCGCACGGCGGGCGGCTCCTCCAGCGGCTGCGGCGCGGCCGTGGGCGCGGCCATGGTGCCGATCACCCTCGGCAACCAGACCGGCGGCTCGCTGATCCGCCCGTCCTCGTTCAACGCCAATTACGGCTTCAAGCCGACCTATGGGGCGCTGAACGTGGCGGGGATGCATCCCATCGCCCCGAGCCAGGACCATATCGGGCCGATGGCCGCCAGCCTCGCCGATGCCTGGGCCACGGCCTGGGAGATTTCCAGCCGCATCGGCGGCCATAACGGCCATCCCGGCCTATCGGGCGCGCCGGCCGTGCCGCGCGCGCTCAAACCGCTGCGCCTCGCGCGCCTGGAAACCCTCGGCATGGCGCAGCTCGACGACGCGACGCGGGAGGCCATGGCGCAGATGTGCCATCGCATCGCCGGGCAGGGCGTCGGCATCCTGGACCGCGAATGCGATGACAAGATCGCGATTTTGGAAGACCTGCTGCTGGAGGCGGACGACGTCTCCGAGCAGATCTTCGTCTATGAATTGCGCTGGCCGCTGGTGGCCTATCTCGATGCGAACGGGCCGGACTCCGTCAGCGCAACCGCGAAGGCCCGCCTGGATCGCGGCCTTGCCATGACCCCGGCCGATTATCGCCAGGCGCTCGTGAAACGCGACCGCATCCGCGCGCAGGTGGCATCGGTGGGCCAGCAGGTGGACGGGTTCATCACTTTGGCCTCGTCCGGCCCGGCGCCGTTCGACGGCGTAGAGACGGGCGGCAGCACGGCGGACCGGCCGAATTCCCATCTCTCCACCGGCAGCCGCAGCTTTCTCAGCCCCTGGTCCATGGTGGGCGGGCCGGCCTTCAGCCTGCCGTTGCTGTCCGTGGACCGGATGCCGGTGGGGCTGCAGGTGATGGGGCTCGTGGACACCGATTATCGGCTGACGGCGGTGGCGCGCTGGCTGGACGAGGCGTGCGGATGATGCGCCCGCGCGCGCCGCTGCGGGGGCGGGGAGGGGACTGCGACCCCGCTCAACCGCCGGAGCCGCCGCGCCATTGCAGAGCGGCGAAGCGCCCGAGCCGATAGGCCGGGGCACTCAGCAGGATCACGCACAGGATTCGCACCAGGTGGAACGCGGTCACCTCCGCCACGCCGAGATGCAGGGTCTTGGCGGTGATGCTGGTTTCCGCGACGCCGCCCGGCGCGTTGGCGAGCACCATGGTGGCGAGATCAAGGCCGGCGTGCCAGCCGATCACCGCCGCGATGGCGACGTTGAAGGCGATCAGCAGCAAGGTGTTGGTGACCGCCGCAGGAATGAAATTGCGCAGCCGCTGCACCATATGGCGCCGGAACCGGGCGCCAAGGGCGGCGCCGATCAGCACCTGGCTGACATCCACCATGGGCGTCGGGATGCCGGACAGCGGAAGTTCCAGCAGCGCGACCGCCGCGCCCACCAGCAATCCCCCGAGCAGCCAGTTGTTCACCATGTGGATGCGGCCGAGCCCGTAGGCGCAGCCGAGGCCGGTGAGCAGCATGCCGACCATTTCCAGGGGCTTGAACGGCAGCGACGGCGGCAAATAGCTTTCCGCGCCGTGGATGCCGAACAGCGCGATGGAAACCGGGATGGTGAGCACCACCACCACGATGCGGAGCGACTGGGACAGCGCCACCAGCGCGGTATCGCCCCCATAGCGCTCCGCCAGGACGGACATCTCGGCCACCCCGCCTGGAAGCGAGGCGAAATAGGCGGTGGTGTTATCGATCTTTGCCGAGCGCGCCAGCACCAGGGAGAGCAGCGCTCCTGCGAGGATCGAGACGCCCGCGGCGGCCAGCATGTAGCCGAAATTGGCCAGCAGGTGGTGCATCAGGGTAGGCGTGAAATAGAGGCCGACGGCGACCCCCGCGATCACTTGCCCGCCCTGCCGGGACCACGTGGGAACCTCCGTGGGCGCGCCGAACAGGCCCAGGGCGGCGACCACCAGCAAAGCGCCCAGCAGCCAGGCGAGGGGCGCGCCCAGCGCCGCCATGGCCGCGCCGCCCAGCGATGCGGCAGCAAACGTCGCAGCCACCCGGATCCAGCGCTGGCGCCTGTCCATGCTCATGCCCTCGACGCGCAAATCGGCGCCCGAATCCTCGGCGCCCAAATCCTCGACGCGGATGTGTCCGACGTCTCGTCCCGACCGGCGCCCTCGCACGTTGCTTAGGCCTCAGGCCCTAAAACTGTCAACAGTTTACAGTATGGCTGGTGCGTCTTCCCCGTGTGCGCCTGTCCAGGACGGTCTTCGAGAGGGTCCGATGGGGCAGCGTCGATCTCCCTTAGAGCCCCGCCTCCAGGGAGCGCCGCTTGCCGCCCTGGGCGTGGGCTTCTCCCAGTTCGCGCGCGCGGCCCACGTCTCCGGCAGCCATCGCGACCAGCAGGGCCGCATGCTCGGCATTGGATTCGCGCATCCGCGCCTGAGACATCAGGGATCGCTGCCGCACCAGATGCATTTCCTTCAGCAAGGACTGGTAGGTCTCCTTCAGCCGGCGATGGCCGCAGAAGTTCATCACCTGCTCGTGGAAGCGCAGGTTGAGCTGATAGTACAACGTTCCCTTGTTCTTCTTGGCCGCCGTGTCCATCTGCGCCAGCAGGTCTTCCAGAACGGCTTCCTGTTCGGCCGAGATGTGCGCGGCGAGGCGGCTGCAGGCAAAGCCGAACAGCACCGCCCGCAGGTCGTAGATTTCCGCCGCCTCCTCGGCCTCGATGGCGCGCACGAAGCTGCCGTGATTGACCACCGAGGTGACCAGCCCGGCATGTTCCAGCGCCCGCGTGGCCTCCCGGATCGGCCCCCGGCTGACACCGAGCTGGGTCGCCAGGGCCTGTTCGTTGATGCGTTCGCCGGCCCCGATTTCACCGCTGAGGATCATCCGCTCCAGTTCCTTGCGCACGATGTCCGTGAGCGACTGGGTGCGGCGCTGCGCGATGGCCGAAAGGGCATCCTCGGCTTCGGCCATGTGACGACGGCTCCCCAGAAGAAAAGGCGTGGAGAAGAAAAGTGGCGGGCATCGCCCCGCCGGCTGCGGCTCAAGCTGTGCACGCTGATGACAGTCGACAATTCTGTCGTATCGGCAGGAGCGGGACAAGTCCATCGGACGTCGCCTCCGGTTGGCCCGGAACGCGGCATGTCGGGCGGCGCCGAACGTCGCATGTTGAAGTTCGGCGGAACACGCGGATTCATCGTTGAACAAGGCAGATGACGCCATTGTTCTCGGGGGTTCTTCTTGGCGGATCCGATGTTTCACATGAAACATTTGACCCGATCTCGATCACGCGGCCATCCAGCCGCCATCCACCATCAGATTGATTCCCGTGACGAATCTCGCGTCGTCGCTGGCGAGATAGAGCGCCGCATGAGCAACATCGTCCGGCGCCCCGAACCGCGGCCAAGGCGTGCGGCGGCGAGCCCGGTCCAGAACCTGCGGGTCCTGCAACCTACCGCCTTGGCCTGTAACGATTTTTCCCGGCGCAACCGCATTGCAGACGATCCCGTCCTCGGCATAATCGGCGGCCACCTGCCGGGTGAGATAGGCAATGCCGGCCTTGGTGACCCCATAAGCGAGGTCTTCGGGCGCCGCGATCATGCCATGCTGGGAGGACAGATTGACGATCCTCCCCCGCACTTCGTCCCGAAGCTCCTGCGTCAGCATCTGCCGCACGGCAGCCCGGCAGCACAGGAAAACCCCGGTGAGATTGACCGCCAGCATGCGGTTCCAATCGTCTTCCTCCAGCTCCGTCAGGCGGCGCGGATGGCGGATACAGGCGTCGTTGACGATCACGTCGAGCCGGCCGAAGCGGGTGACTGCGGCGCCCACCAGCGCCTCCACCTCATCGGCCTTCGAGACATCGGTACGATGAAACAGGGCACTGCCGCCGTCCTGCGCGATCAGCTCGGCTGTGGGTGCGCCGCCCTCGATCACATCCTGCGTGACGTCGGCGATCACCACATGCGCTCCGTGGCGGGCGAACAGGCGGGCAATGGCCCGGCCGATGCCGGAAGCCCCGCCGGTGACGATGCAGACGCGCCCTGCAAGGCGCTGTGTTTCAACGGGAAAAGTCATCCGCGGTCTCGCTTCTGAGCCATTGGCCGCCGTCCGTCGCCCACCATGCTAGATAATCATCGAGGGCGGCGGGCAGGTCGTATTTTGGCGCAAATCCGGTTTCGGCGCGCAACCGGGCGTTGGCCATGGGCGCGCGGTCGTAAGGCATGTAAAGGTTGACGTTTCCGCCGTCCGGCGGCTCGGCAAAACGCCATTTCAGGGCGGGATTGCGCTGGGCCAGCGCGCGGCAGAAATCGGCTAGCGACCAGAGAAAGCCGGCGGAGAGATTATAGACAGGGTGCGGCAGGCGCGGCGCGTCGAGCAGGCTCAGGATGGCGGCTGCCGCATCGCGGCCATAGAGCCAATCACGAACGTGAGGACGGGGCAGGACGATTGTTTGCTCCTGGGCCGCCAGTTGCAACACCTGCAACGGCGCACTCGGCGTGTCCCGCGCCGAAGTGGCATATTCCCAAGGGCCGAAACAGGTGCCTAGGCGCCCGACCACGAGATCGAGCCCGTAAAGCGTCCCCAGGCGCAGCGCGACCGCTTCCCCCGCCTGCTTGCTGATGCCGTAAAGACCCTCGGGCTGAAGCGGCGTCGTCCCTTCGTTCAGCGGTGTATCGGCCCGCCCGCTGGCTCCGTAGGCCGAGCCCGACCCGAGGTAGACGCTGCGTTTGACGCCGCACGCTGCCGCCGCGGCCAACACCGAAGCGACGCCCCCCACATTCACGTCGATGATGGTGCGGGGCGCGCTGCGCTCCCGGTCGGCGTCTGCCGTCACGGCGGCGAGGATCAGCAAGCGGTCCGCGCCGCTTGCGCTCAGGGCATTATGCAGACCGTCCTCGCTCCTGACGTCGCCTGCGATCCATTCGAACCGGCCCGGCAAGCGCGCGAAAAGCGCGCCGGCCATTGGCGGCGGCGAGGCGAGGTCATACCCCACCACGCGTTCGCCTCGCGCCAGCAAGGCTTCGCAGACCGCCAGCCCGATGAAACCCGAACTGCCGGTGACGAAGATGGCCATTCAGCTCAAGCCAGTTCGCGGAACAGCGAGCCCCATCCTGTCACCCGGCTGGTATCGACGCCGGCCATGCGCAGGCTCTTCCAGACCACGGTGGCGATGGTGTCGTAGATCGGAATGCCGAGTTCGCGTTCCAATCCTTCCACCAGCGGGGCGGCGCGCAGGTTCGTGCAGACCACCGCGATGGCCTGAGGCCCCTGCGTCGCGACTTCGCGGATCATGGTCGAGATCTGATCGCTGGAGACGTCGGAGAACGAGAAATTATCCTGCAGGCCGAGATGCCGCTCGCCTTTGCAGGCATGGCCCAAGGCTGCGTAATTGCTCAGAATCCGGCTCTGTACCTCGTCCAGATAGGGGGTCACGAACCCGATGTCGCGGACCTCTTTGCGCTTCAGGATTTCGTTCAACGCCAGCATTGACGTTGTGGACTTGATGCCGGTCGCGGCGGTGATGCGCTCGCACAACCGCTCGTCCGCCTCGAAGCCGAGCCAGCCGGAGGATGTGCCGTTCCAGGCGATCACCTCCACTTTGGCATGCGCGAGAAGCTCCGCGGCGCGCAGGATCTCGTTATCGTCGAACTGGGCAAGGGCACTGTCCGACAACGCAATCTCGGTCACTTTGAAACGCCCGAAATGGGCTGATACCTCGGGCAGTCCGGCCACCATGGCCTGGGTCACCGGCTCCAACACCGTGTTAGACGAAGGGGTGAGCATGCCGAGGAGAACGCGTTGACTCATGATGGGTCCGCAGCTTCGAGGGGGAGGGAGGCGGCCGCCGGCTCATGCCGCAGGAGGTCGAGGATATGGCGCTTCACATCGTTGAAGCGCGGGCTGGTGATGTCGCGCGGGCGCGGTAGATCGAGCGGGATGATCTCGGCGATACGACCGGGGCGTGCCGACATGACGGCAACATGGGTGCCGAGCGTGAGCGCCTCGTCGATGCCGTGGGTGACGAAGACAATGGTACCCTTGTGACGCTCCCAGATCGAAATCAGCTCGTTCTGCATGTCCATGCGGGTCTGCTCGTCCAGCGCGCCGAACGGCTCGTCCATCAGGATCACGGCCGGGTTCATGAGCAGCGCGCGGGCGATGCCGACACGCTGGTTCATGCCTCCGGAAAGCTCGGCGGGAAAATGGTTCTCGAAACCGGTCAGCCCCACGAGGTCGATATAGCGCTGCGCCTCGTGGCGCCGCTGGGCCTTTTGAGCACCGCGCAGCTTGAGGTGGAACGCCACGTTTTCCCACACCGGAAGCCAGGGCATGAGGTTCGGCTGCTGGAACACCACGCCGCGGTCGGCCCCGGGCGCGGCGATAATCTGGCCGTCCACCTTCACAGTCCCCGTCGTCGGCTTATCGAAGCCGGCGATCATGTTCAGCAGCGTGGACTTGCCGCAGCCGCTGGGTCCCAGCAGGCAGAGAAGTTCGTTGCGATTGACCGAGAAGCTGACGTCGGAGAGCGCGGTGACGTCGGCCTTGCGCTTGGTATCCTTGAACACCTTGGAGACGCGGGAGATTTCAATGGTGGCCATGGTTATCCCTCCACGCCCTGGAGGGTCGTGCCTTGCTGCCACCGCAACATGTGCCGCGCTACCGCCTGGATCATGAGATCA
Source organism: Roseixanthobacter psychrophilus (assembly GCF_043195195.1). Taxonomy (NCBI): domain Bacteria; kingdom Pseudomonadati; phylum Pseudomonadota; class Alphaproteobacteria; order Hyphomicrobiales; family Xanthobacteraceae; genus Roseixanthobacter; species Roseixanthobacter psychrophilus. The sequence continues at coordinate 54,210 of NZ_JBAFWT010000030.1, read as the reverse complement.
CTGAGAAAGCCGAGCAGGCCGATCGACGCCATGGCGGCGATGACGATGTCGTAGCGGAGGAAATAATAGGAATCCCAAAGGACGTAACCGACTCCGCTCTTCACCGCGACCATCTCGGCGGTCACTGTCAGCATCCAGGCCGAGCCGACGCCGATGCGCAGGCCAGCGAAGATGGAGGGCAGGGCGGCCGGCACCACGATGAACCGCAGCAATTGATGCTGACCGCCACCGACCATGGCGCCGGCGCGGATCAGATTGCGGTCGCACGTCTTCACGCCGTGGATGGTATTGAGAAGGATCGGGAAAAAGGCGCCGAGGAAGACCAGAAAAATTGCCGGCTTGTCGGCAATGCCGAACCATATGATCGCAAGCGGTATCCATGACACCGGCGGGATCGGGCGCAGGGTCTGGAGCGTTGGCTCGATCAGCACTTCGATGAGCCGGGACCAGCCGATGGCGACCCCCAGCATGACGCCCATTGCGGTGGCGATGCCGAAGCCGGCGGCGACCCGCCAGAAGCTGGCCATGACATCGAAAATCCAGCGGCCGCTATAGCTCTGTGTGTTGCCGTCGATGCCGAAGACCCAGTCGAGCCAGGCCCATGCCACCGCCGAGGGTGCCGGCAGCAAAGCCGGAGGCAGGGCGCCGGAGCGGGAAAAGGCTTCCCACCCGGCGAGGATCAGGACCGGAACGATGAACCGTTCCGGCCGAACCCGTCTCAGAATGCCGTGCATCCCACCGCCCTCAATAGCCGAGTTCGGTCTTGGGCTTGCCAGTGACCGCCTCAAGGAAGCGGTAGTCCATGTTCTTTTCAACCGCCGCGGTGACGTCGGTGTTGATATACTTGAGGTCTCGCATCATCACCGCAATGGCGACGGCCGAAGAACGGTACATCTTATAATCGGGATAGAGATTGCCGACCGCGCCTTCGGCGATCGCCTTGTCGAGACCTGTCACCTTGCTGATGACATCGACCCAGAGCTGCTTGTCGCCGGCGATCTTGTCGTCGACCTTGACGATGGCGCGCACCGTTTCTTCCACGGCTTTGGGGTTTGCGGCGATCACGTCCGAACGAGTGACGATGAGGTTGGTCAGCTTTCCAGCCGCCTGATCGTAGGGATAGGTGAAGAACTTGGCGGCCTTGGCCTGCAGGATCTGGGTGGCAAACGGCTCGGTGGTGCAGATCAGCTCAACCTCGTTCCGGCGCAGCGCCTGGATATGGTCCGAGGGGTTGGGAATATTGATGAACTGGACATCCTTGTTGACGTCGATGCCCTGCTTGGCGAAGGCGCCGCGCATATGGATGTCCTGCGCATTGCCGCGCGAGGCCGAAATCCGGAACGGCTTGCCCTGGGCCTTGTAATCCGCAATCAGCTTCTTCAGGCCGGCCCAATCGTCCGCGGCGAGCGGCAGGTCGTTCTGTATGACGCACGCGGACCCACCGTTCACCTGGCCGGAAATGGCAACGACGTCGAAGCCTTTGTCGAGGGCGGTGGCATAATGCAGGTAGGTTACCTGCGCCACGTCGATGCTTTTGGAGACCAGAGCCGTGAGGACATCATTACCGGTGTTGAAGCCGATGACATCCAGCTTGATCCCCTTGACGTAATCCGGGGTGAGCGTGAGGGGAGTGCAGTGTGCACACTTGGCAAAGCCGAGCTTGATGGTGGGCTCGGACTGAGCTGCCGCCGTCGATACGGCACCGGCGACGAGGGCCAGCGCCAGGGCGATGCCGGACAAAAATCTCTTCATGACCTTGCTCCTCTGGAAGACCATTTGAGCCGATCGCCTTTTCGCTGCAGGCTAGAAGCATTCGGTATGCAATATGGATTTTTGTGTTTATAAACAGTGTTATAAGTCATCATATAATGTTCTTGAAAGCCGATTTTGTAGGCACGGAGCGCAAATAAATGACAGAGTCGGGTGCGCCATTTGAAAAGGGGGGCGGGAGCAAGCCGCGCCCGCGCCTGGCGGCGCGCACCCGGTTCAAGCCGGCGCGGCTGAAACTATCCACGAGCGACGCCAAACAGCCGCTCAACACCGCGTCTCTGCACGACCAGCTTGTGCTTCGGCTGCGCGAAATGGTGCTCGTGGGCGAGCTTCGCCCGGGAAGCCCGCTGCCGGAACGCATGTTGTGCGAGACCTTCGGTGTTTCCCGCACGCCGATGCGCGAAGCGTTCAAGGTCCTGGCCTCCGAAGGCCTGATCGAGCTCAGGCCTCACCGCACGCCAATGGTGATGCCTGTTGACCGCCAAGACATCGCAGCGGTGTTCGAAGTCATGCTCGTACTCGACCATCTTGCCGCGGGCCTAGCCTGCCTCAGCGCCACGACCGCTGAAATCGATACCCTGGATGCGATGCATGCGCGGCTCGTCGGGTATCACCATTCCGGAGCACGCAGCGAATACTTCCGGCAGAACCAGGATATCCATGCCGAGATCACACGTCTGGCTGGAAACCCGGTGCTTCTTGCGACCTGGACCGCGCTCGCCGCAAAGATCTTTCGCGCTCGGGCCCAAGCCAATTACGACAGCCAAAGATGGGATGAATCCCTTCATGAGCACGAAGGCTTCATGGAGCTTCTGCGCCGCAGGGACGCGGAACGTTTCGCGACCGCCATCGCGGACCACACGCGCCGCACCGGCAAGGCCGTGCTTGCCTCGTTGGACCTGCTGGCAAAAGAGGCAGCCCAACCGGCTTGAGGGATCGAGAGCAGCATCGCCCGGTCCTGCTGATTGAAGAAAAAATCATAGAGGTGTCGGCATTGCCAAAGCCGGCACGTCCTTGCCCCTGACGGATCGCGCCGGGCGCGGCCGCCCGCGTCGGCCAGCCACGGCGGCGCGGAAACCCGGGGAGAATGTGATGCTGGTTCAGCCCTATCTGACCTTCGACGGCAAATGCGAAGAAGCGCTTGAGTTCTATAAGTCCGCCCTCGGCGCCGAAGTGATCCTGCTGATGCGCTACAGCGAAGCCCCTGAAGCTCCACCGCCGGACATGGTCGCCCCCGGCTCGGAGAACAAGATCATGCACGTGAGCTTCAAGATCGGGGAGAGCATCATCATGGCGTCCGACGGTGGATGCCGGAATGCAACCAGCTTCCAGGGCTTCTGCCTCTCCCTCGCGGTCGGCAGCGAAGAAGAAGCGCATCGCTTTTTCGATGCCCTGGGCGTGGGCGGCCAAGTGCAGATGCCCCTCTCCAAGACATTCTTCTCGCCCTGCTTCGGCATGGTCAATGATCGGTTCGGCATCGCCTGGATGGTCAATCTCATGGTGTGAGGGAGCCCCAGATTTTAGCAGCTTGGGGAGAAGACGATGACGCAGAAAATCCTTGTGTTGGTGGGTACGAAGAAGGGCGCCTTCATTGCGGAGAGCGATGCGAACCGCGAGGGCTGGGAGGTGCGCGGACCCTATTGTGAGACATGGCCGCTCAACCATGTGATCGGCGACCCGCGTTCGGGCGTGATCTATGCGGCGGGCGGCAACGAATGGTTCGGTCCTGCCGTATGGAAATCCACCGATCTCGGCGCGACCTGGACCCATTCGAGCCAAGGCCTTGCCTACGAGGAGGGCGACCAGCCGGTGAAGACCGCCTGGAGCCTCGCCCCGGCCGCCGACGCGCTCTACGTGGGCGTGGAGCCGGCAGGGCTATTTCGCAGCACCGACGGCGGGACAAGTTTCGTCCATCTGCCGGGGCTGCAGCGCCATCCCTCGCGGGCGGACTGGCATCCCGGCGGGGCCGGATTGATCCTGCACTCGCTGGTGTTGAACCCGCGCGACACTGCGCAGATCTGGGTAGGCATATCCGCAGCTGGCGTGTTTCATTCGGCGGATGGGGGAGAAACGTGGGAGCCGCGAAATCGTGGCACGCGGGCGGATTTTTTGCCGGAAGGCCAGAATTATCCGGAGTTCGGCCAATGCGTGCATTGTCTCGTGATGGCTCCGGGACGGCCGGAGCGGCTCTACCAGCAAAACCACTGCGGCATGTACCGTTCCGATGATGGAGGCCGTACCTGGGAGAGCATCGAGGCGGGCTTGCCCTCTTCGTTCGGCTTCCCGGCGGCGGTTCATCCGCGCAACGACGAGGTGCTCTACCTTATCCCGCTCAATGGCGACACGGCCGGCCGCTTCATGCCGGATGCGAAGGCTGCGGTATGGCGCACCGGTGACGGAGGGCGGACCTGGGACAAGACGATCCAGGGTCTGCCGCAGAAGGGCGCCTATTTCAATGTGCTCCGTCAGGCGATGGCGACGGATGTCATGGAACCAGCCGGTGTATACTTCGGCACCAATTCAGGGGCTCTCTATGGCAGCGCCGACGAAGGGGGGTGCTGGACTTGCATCGCAGAACATCTGCCCCTCATCACTTCAGTCGAGACATTGGTGGTCGAAACTTAGGCGAAGGGCGGAGACGGCTCATGGAAGACGCGCGGACCCACGCGGCGGGCCCCGGGGGTGACAAGGCGCCGGAAGTGTTGGTACGGCTTCCGGCGCATCTGGTCGCATTGTTTCCGGGGGCGGAACGTCGGCTGTGGCTGCAGGCCAACACCGTGGCGGAGATGGTCGACGCGCTCGACGCCATGTGGCCGGGAATGCGCGATCGCCTGTGCGACACGCGTCCTGCGGTGCGGCGGCATATCAATATTTTCGTTTCCGGCCGGCGGGCGACCCTGGCGACGCGACTGGCCTCCGGGCAGGACGTTTTCGTGCTCACGGCCATCAGTGGCGGCTAGGTTCGTTAACCTTGTTTCCCGTATAGTGTCCTATCGGTCGTACGAGGGCCTTTTTTGGAGGATCGGTTGGGCTTCAGCTTCGAGGACCGTCTCAGTATCCGTGAAGACTTTTACGCGCGCCCCCCGCGTTTCGTGCGGATGTCGAAGGGCGTCGTTTTGTTGTTCCTGTGCATCGCAATTCCCGCAGGCTGGGTCTATTTCAACGAGCAACTCAGGCAGCAGGACGTCGAGCGAACCATCCCCTATGCCGCCCGCGACATGGTTGGGCTATTGCGATCTCTCAAACATGACGTCCGCGTCGAACGCCTGAGTGACGGGAAGCTGATCTATGCGGTCGACGGGCAGGCTCCGGCGGATATCAAATCCCTGGCGCGTGCTTATCCCAAATACGAGCTTCTGCGCTTTTCGGAACAGCCGCCGTCCCGCTATCTCGGGCCGAATCGCCATTAATGCTGATAGTCAGATGTAATCCACGAACGATCCCAGTTGATCGTTCGAGAGGTCCCGCATCTGCGCCAGCGTGTAGGTGTCGAGAATAGTCCCGATGGCATCGCGGACGCGCACCATCAGCAGGCGCACCTCACACGTGGCGAGATCGCAGTCTTCGCAGGGCACATATGCGTTTCGGCTGGCACAGGGCAGTGCGGCGAGAGGGCCATCGAGCGCGCGGATCAGATCGCCGACAATGATGTCTTCGGCCGATTTTGCAAGGCGATAGCCGCCGGTGCGGCCCTTCTTGCTCGACAGCATGCCGGCGTTGCGCAACTCGCCGAGAATGACATCAAGGAACTTCTTGGGGATCTGGTTCGCCTCCGCGATATCGGCCACCTGCACCGATTCCCCGGGGGCAAGGCGCGCGAGGTGTACCGCCGCTTTCAACCCGTATTTTCCCTTTTTCGTCAGCATGCCCGCTCCCCTTGCCCCCTTTTGGGTCGTCCGTGCGCGGGGGTCAACCTTGCCGCCTCATGGCGCCGCATTTTGGGCGACAACATAAAGCCGGCACGGAGCGACCGAGCGGGGCGGCCGCCATCGTGGGATATTGGTCGCTTTCAGCGACGGCGTGCGGGGATGCGAACCGGCACCGGTTGCAGCACCGCCAGCCCTGATACATGCGCCTTGCTGCCGCCCCTCGGGGTCGGTTGCTGCGGCTCGTCTTCGGCGAGCAACATCACGGCGACGCCCATCTGCACGCTGGCGAAGGTGAGGCCCATCACAAAGGTCAGAATCGATGCTGGCAGCCAAGCGTCATGGCTCCCCGCGAGCAAAGCGCGCAGATGCCCAACGTCAAGCGCAACCAAGCCGCCGACGAATGCTGCTGCCATGACAAAACCAAGCGCCGCATGCTTGGCAAGGAAGATCACGAGCTTTGGCATGTGCCACTCCTCGGCCTGCCCGTAGCAAGCCCCAACTCATTTCAAGCACACAATTACGTAAGATAATCCTCCGTGGCTGGAATGCCAGCCCTGCCTTTAGCTGACGCAGCACCCATATTCAAAGGCATCGCCGGCAGCCAAAGCGGTTCTTACGCTGTGTCGAGGTGTGGTGTATAAGCCGCCATTCCGGCATCGCATCATGGGATTGGCCTTGTCCGCGACAGGCGGACAAGGCGCCGGACGACCAGATGGAGAGTATCATGACGACCCGCCTCGCATCCGACCGCAACCCTGGCGCCGAGATTTCCTCTCGCCGCGCCGAAGGCTGGCGTCCGGATTCCTGGCGATTTTATCCGGTCGTCCAGATGCCTCATTATGCGGACGCAGAAGGCCTGAAGGAGGTGGAGCGTAAGCTTGCCTCTTATCCGCCGCTCGTTTTTGCAGGTGAGGCGCGCCGCCTGAAGGCCGAATTGGCCAAGGTGGCAAAGGGAGAGGCCTTCCTTCTCCAGGGCGGCGATTGCGCCGAAAGCTTCGACGAGCATTCGGCCGACAATATTCGCGACTTCTTCCGCGTGTTCCTGCAGATGGCCGTGGTCACGGCATTCTCTGGCGGTGTGCCGGTGGTGAAAGTGGGCCGCATTGCCGGCCAGTTCGCCAAGCCGCGCTCCTCCGATATCGAGAGTGTGAACGGGGTCGATCTGCCGAGCTATCGCGGCGACATCGTCAATGACATCGCGTTCACGGCGGAAGCGCGCGCGCCCGATCCGCGTCGGCAGATTGAGGCCTACCGTCAGTCGGCGGCGACACTGAATCTGCTGCGTGCGTTTGCCACCGGCGGCTATGCCAATCTGTCCAACGCGCATCAATGGATGCTGGGGTTCGTGAAGGACAGCCCGCAGTCCCATCGCTACCAGGAACTGGCGAACCGCATCACCGAGGCGCTCGACTTCATGCGCGCCTGCGGGATCGATCCCCAGTCCCATCCCGAGATGCGGACCACGGACATCTTCACCAGCCACGAGGCGCTGCTGCTGGGCTACGAACAGGCGTTGACCCGTGTGGATTCCACCTCGGGCGACTGGTACGCCACTTCCGGTCACCTGCTGTGGATCGGTGATCGCACGCGCCAGCCGGACCATGCGCATGTCGAGTATTTCCGCGGCATCCGCAATCCGATCGGCATCAAGTGCGGGCCTTCGCTGACGCCGGACGGGCTGATCCGCCTCCTCGATATTCTCCAGCCGGATAACGAGGCCGGGCGCATCACGCTGATCTGTCGCTTCGGTGCGGACAAGGTGGGGGAACATCTCCCCGCCCTCATTCGTGCCGTGGAGAAGGAAGGCCGCACCGTGGTGTGGTCGTGCGATCCCATGCACGGCAACACCATCAAGGCCGGCTCGGGCTACAAGACCCGCCCGTTCGACCGCATCCTGTCGGAAATCAAATCCTTCTTCGACGTGCATGCAGCCGAAGGCACTGTCGCTGGCGGCGTGCATCTTGAGATGACCGGCAAGAACGTCACCGAATGCACCGGCGGCGCGCGGGCTATCTCGGACGAGGATCTGCGCGATCGGTACCACACCTATTGCGATCCCCGCCTCAATGCGGAGCAGTCGATCGAGCTGGCCTTCTTGGTGGCGGAATTGCTGAAGCGGGAGCGGCAGGCCCGTGCCCGCCCGGATGCCGCCGCCGCCGAATAGGTGAGGCTGACAGGTCCAATTGCAAAGTCGACGCCCTTGGAGAGATCCAGGGGCGTTTTCATTTGTGGATGTTTGTCTCGCCAAGCCAACCTTGCCGACCCAGAAGATCAGAGCGGCGCTCCGCGCGCCGGTCCGCTGACGCCTTCGAATGCGCCGGGCTGAAGCTCCGCCACCAGCAGGCGGCCCGGATCCACCGGACCGGGCAGGCTGACGCGGCCGTTCGCAACCGGCTTGAAGCCGAACCGCTCATAATAGGGCGCGTCCCCCACCAGCAGGACCAAGGTGTGTCCGGCGTCCCGTGCGGCCGACAGGGACACATCCATGAGCCGCGCCCCGATGCCAACCGACTGGAACGGCGGCTCAACCGTCAAGGGACCCAGCAGCAGAGCCGGTGTGTCGCCGATCGCGATGGGCGTGAGGCGCACCGATCCCACCATCATGGTGCCGAGATAGGCAACGAAGGACAGCGCCGGATCATGCTGCGCCTGCTCCCGCAGCCGGAAGGCGGTACGGGCGAAACGGCCGGGCCCGAAGGTGCGCCTGTGCAGCTTTTCGATCGCCTCGGCATCGGCGGGGGACTCGGACGCAACGGTGACGGGAAGTTCGGTCATGGAGATGGAACCAGGCAGATGCGAGGGGCCGTGCCGGCGGCGGGCCGGTCACGCAGGGCAGGCGTCAACGATCACGCGCCGGCGCGGCGCGCACCCAGGGATCGTCGTCGCTGCTGCATCTGCCTCATCGAATGCTGGCCTGACCAAAAGGAGGCCGGCGGATAGCACGGTCGGACCGCCCGGTCCAGCGTCGCCCCACGCTTCGTTCCTGCTTTGGCGCGCGGGGCCAACCCGATGGCAAACTCAGCTTGCATTCATGCAATGTGTTTGGCGTTGAAGAAAAATCGGCTTGTCCTATTTCAAGGAGGACAGAATTTTCGCTCACAGGAGCTGACCATGAGCACCCACGGTATTCACCACGTTACAGCGATCTCCGGCCCCGCCCAGCGCAACAAGATCTTCTATACCGACACGCTTGGGCTGCGACTGGTGAAGAAGACGGTCAATTTCGACGATCCCGGCACCTATCATTTCTATTATGGCGATGAGGCCGGCCAACCCGGCAGCATCCTCACCTTCTTCCCGTGGGAACACGCGGCGCAAGGCCGTCTCGGGGTGGGCGAGACGCAGGAGACCGTGTTCCGCGTTCCGGAAGGCGCGATCGGCTATTGGGCACATCGTTTTGTCGAGAAGGGCGTTGTCCACGACGCCCCCGCCAAGCGCTTCGGCGAGAGCGTGCTGAGCTTCCGCGACCCCGACGGCACCCGCCTCGCTCTTGTCGGCGTCCCGGGGGCCGAACGTGAGCCGGCTTGGACATCCGGGGAAATCCCCGCCGAGGTGGCCATTCGCGGCTTTCATAGCGTCAGCCTGCTGGTGGCGGATTCCGCGCCGACGGGTGCGATCCTCACCGACGTGTTCGGCTTCGCGGAAGCGGCCCGTGAGGGGAGCCTTGTGCGCTACAAGGCGGATGCTGCCATCGGCGGCATCGTGGATCTGCGTGTGGCGGGCGATTTCCTGCGTGGCCGCGCCGGTGCCGGCTCGGTGCACCATGTCGCCTTCCGTGCCGCGAATGATGACGCGCAGGCGCAGATGGTGAAGCGGCTGGCCGAGAACCACGGCATCGCGACGACGGAGCAGAAGGATCGCAACTACTTCCGCTCGGTCTATTTCCGCGAACCCGGTCACGTCCTGTTCGAGATCGCGACCGATGTCCCCGGCTTCGCCGTCGACGAGCCGGCGCAGACCCTCGGGGAGGCGCTCAAGCTGCCGGCCTTCCTGGAGCCGCGCCGCGAGGTCATCGAGCAGGTCCTGCCGGTTCTGGTTTGACCCAACCCCTTTCGCGCCCGCGCCGGTCCGGCGCGGGCTATTAAACGAGGTCTGACATGACCAATCCTGCACATCATTCCGCCGATGCCCTCGCTTATGTCCATCGTTTCGAGCCGGCTCTAAATCCCGGTGCTGCGCCGTTGCTTCTTCTCCATGGAACCGGGGGCGATGAGAGCGATCTGCTGCCGCTCGGGCGCATGCTCTCGCCCGATGCGGCCCTTTTGTCGCCGCGCGGAAACGTCCTGGAGGGCGGCATGCCGCGCTTCTTCCGCCGCCTCGCGGAAGGGGTTTTCGATCATGAGGATGTCCGGCGCCGGTCCGACGAACTGGCGGGTTTCGTCGTCGATGCCCGCAGCCGCTATGGCTTGGCAGCGCCGATGGCTGTTGGTTTCTCCAATGGCGCCAATATCGCCGCGGCCGTCCTGCTACGTCATCCCGGGGTGCTCGCGGGCGCCGTGCTGCTTCGGGCCATGGTGCCGCTTGAGGAGGCGGGCATCGGCGATCTCGCCGGGACGCCCGTGTTGATCCTTTCCGGCAGCATGGATCCCATCGTTCCGGCGGCCAATGCGGCGACCCTCGCCGGCATGCTGACGGCGGCAGGGGCAGCGGTGGAGCATGTCACGCTTCCGGCCGGTCACGGCTTGACCCAGGCGGATCTGGCCAAGGCGCAGGCGTGGTTCGGGGCTGTTCAAGCGCAGGGAAAAGTCGCCTGAGGCGCAAAAATGTTTCGTGTGAAACATCGGTTTGCGGAAGAAGAACAGCGGATTCAAACGGAGTCATTCCGAGTTTCCGGGGTGATTCCGCGAAATTCCGTCAAAATTCTCGCAACGATTTCGGGCCCGCGTCCGAACGGTCGGCGCACGCGCGCCCGACCTCAGGGCCGCAGTCCGGGGTCGCGTTGCGGGGGAGCAGCGGGGCAGGGGACCGGCGCCAGATCACCGATCCTCTGCGCCGGGACCGGGAGCACTTCCGGAAGGGTACCGGTTTCCGCTGGCGACTCGACTTCCGCCAGTGCCTCCCGGCCCCCGGCGATCATCATCGCGAAGGCGGAAGCAAAGAAGGCCTCGATGCCTGAACGCAAGGCAGGGGCGAGGAACACACCGCCATCCGGGCCCGGCTGACGGTATACGAGATTCTCCGCCTCGGCATCGCGCACCAGCTTCAGCACATGGGCCCGCGAGACGTGGCAACCACGTGCCAAGGCGGAGATCGAAATCGCGAACGGCCCCACCTCACCGCTGCCCTGGCCGTCGTTGGCGGACATTAGAAGAAGGAAGGCCAGCATCAGCCCGCCGTCGCGATCAGCGAACAGCGCCATCGCCGGAGCGGCGTCGGTGAGGCGGGTGCCGGAGATGAATCGCCGGCCCAGATGCCGCACCAGGGCGCCGAACACTTTCGGGTTGTCCAATTGTGTCAGCAGGCGGCTGCCGATGGGATCGATGATCGCCAGCGCCCCGCACATATTGGTCCAGCGCCGGGTCTGTTCGGCGATCAGGCGCTGGGTGGGGACGAGCGGACGGATGCGCCCGCTCGTCCCCAAGGGATGGGGCGGCCGCCCGGCCTCCAGGAAGCCGGCCCACTGCATCAGAAGGACCATTGCCTTGGCCCGGCCACGACTGCAGACCCCGGTTTCCTGGCACAGGTTGGCGAGGCGGGTCACGGTCAGGCCGACGCCGGTGGAATCAGGCGTGTGATGCAGATAGAGGGCGTACATCGCCAGCGCGAGACGGCCGCGATCGTTGAGGATGCGGTTGGGAAGCAAATGCCCACGATAAAGCGCCACAAGTCCGCGCGCGGCGCGGTCCACCGCATGGGCGAAACCCGCGCGCTGGCGCAGCTCCGACAGTCCGACGACCGCACCCTCGGCGGCCGCCGCAGGCGGCTTTGCCGGAGATCCGCCGATCGATGGTTCGGGAGAGTCCATTCCGCGTCTTGGCCCCAGGTGCCGGTCGTTTGGTGAAAGCTGCAATGTTTCCGCTGTTTATCACGTCTGTGTGGCGGGCTGACACCTTGTCCACGATCTCGTTCTCCCGGATGCCATTCCGAAAGGTCAAGAATCGCCATTGTGATGCGCAGACGCCACGCCTAACCCTTAGCGCCAATTTATCCGGGAGTTGAGACATGCCTCGCGTTGCCGTTACGCTTTCCGCCGCGGTCCTGGCGATGCTCGCCGCTTCCGCCCTGCCCACGCCCAGTCAGGCGGTGGTGTATTGCAACGGTCCGGGCGTGCCGGTCGGCTGCGTGGTGCGGCCGGCGCCGCGCGTCGTCTATTGCACCAAGCCGGGATATCCGGTTGGGTGTGTCGCCAACGGCACCGGTGTCGGGGTTCGCCCCGGAGTCGGGGCCGGCGCTGCCGGTGTCGGCGTCACGCCGGGTGTCGGTGTCGGTGCGCCGGGCTACGGCGCGAATGCGGGTGGTCCGGTAAACCGACTCGGCGTGCGCTGATTGGAAGCAACGCCATCATGATGGAGAAGCATGTGACCTTCAGAACGATTGCGGCTTTGAGCCTGTGCCTTGTCTCGACCTCGGTCTTCGCGGACCGTCCGGCGGCCAACAAGTGCGCGGCCGGCCTCACGACGGATTCCCAGGCCATCTATGCGGCCGTCGCCCCGCAGATGAAGCCGGGCGTCGATGCGCGCGCCGTCGTGACCGCGCAGACCAAGTCCCTTGCCATGTCCGGCAAGATCAACGGCGCCATGGCCCGTGATTCCGCCGAAGCCGCGGCGACCTGCCTGAAGATGATCAATTCCTGATCTCGACGGTCCCCCCGCCGAGGCCATCGGCGGCGGGCCATCGCGCGGCACGGCGCATTGCAAGCGCGGGCGCCGCGCGATAGAAGCGTTCGAACCTATGAAGCGCGCCGACGCGGCCGGTTGACGGCAAGCGCCGTCGCGGTCCGGGTCGGTATCTGGCAGGCGGGAAATTCGGGGCAGGCGAGCAATGGTGGCACGCATCTTCAAGCCGGCACGCAACGCGATGCAGTCGGGCGTCGGCAAGACCAAGCACTGGGTGCTTGAGTACGAGCCTGAGCATCCCCGCTCCGTCGAGCCGCTCATGGGCTATACCAGCTCGGCGGATATGAAGAGCCAGATCCATCTAAGCTTCGACTCCAAGGAAGAAGCGGTGGCTTATGCGGAGCGTCGGGGCATTCCCTACCAGGTGTTCGAGCCGCACGAGCCGGTGCGCCGGAAGATGGCTTATTCCGACAATTTCGCTTTCCGCCGTATCGGCCAGTGGACCCACTGAACGCGGTGATCGTGGATGAGGGCGCGGCGCGGGGCGAAACCTCCGCGCGTTCATGGTAGAACGGCCTCCGCCGGCCCCGTAGCTCAGCTGGATAGAGCAGCCGCCTTCTAAGCGGCAGGTCGCAGGTTCGAGCCCTGCCGGGGTCGCCAAGGCGATGCCCGTGGTACAGCCGATGCCCGTTGTGCACAGGCGTTGCGGGCGTCCCATATGACGAGCGCGGACACCTTCCGATGAAGATCCGGCACGGCAGCATCATCCATATCGGCTTCATAGGACCGGAACGACCTCGATCCAGCACGTGCTGGGCCAGAGCCGGAGCGATCTGCTGCGGGCGGGATGTGCCTTTTTTATTGGCCGCCACACGCCTGACAATCACGTCGAGCTACACGCAGCTGCGATGCGTGAACACAGGCTCTCGACCTTTCGCCTGAGCCACGGGGGGATCTTCGACGCAGCCCGGGCTTTTTCGACGCCCTCGCGTTACGCGCGGTGCTGACACCGGACCGATGGGCCGGGGTGTTCCTCAATGCGGGGGCGTGAGCGAAACGCTAGGATTGCCCGCAGTTCAGGCGCTATAATGGCGAATGATCTGTGCTGAATGCCCACGGTGCCGCCGCCGCTCCATCATCTCGTCTGAAACCCAACGCCTGCCTACGCCGGATCAGGCGGGGGAGGCGCAGGCCGTAAACCTGCGATGTGACCTGTGCGGCAGCAAGAATGTGCGGGTCTACAATTTCGCATCCCCGATCGAGGCGGTGCGCTTCATGGCCAACCGCGGCTGACGCGCCGCATGGCAGGCTCAGGCTGCAACGATATTCTCGTTTCCCGCCGGCCGTGACCAGGCCAGCGTGACCGGTTGCGGCGTCGACACGTCCACGCCCATGGTCATCAAGGGGAACTCGCTGAGAAGATTGCCGTCCTCGCCGAGGGCGAAGATCGCCACACCGGCCACGAAAGAACGATCATCGTTCGCCATCTGCAACGCAAGATCGATATCGAAGCAGACGGTGTCGGGCTCTAGCACCGTAGCTCCCGACGAGGTGCGCAGGCACGCCCTGACCAGGAAGGCATGGGCAGCGGAATGAGACGGCATGGGCTAAATCCATATTCGGCTGATCTGCCGCGCCCGGTCGTGTTGGCCACGGCTTCACTTGGGGGTTTTATACGCCCAGTGCCGCAATCGGGCTACATCCCACGCGAAATGCCTGCCGGGATGGTCTGGATGCAAGGATCCGCCTGCAGATGGAAGTGATTGGCCTCTCGAATCTGGTGCTGCTCGTTGGCGCCGCCTTGGTCGTGGTGGGCACGCTTTCGAGCCTGCTTGCGGCCCGCTTCGGCGCTCCGCTGCTGTTGATCTTTCTTCTGATCGGCGTGCTTGCGGGCGAAGATGGCCCGGGCGGGATTCACTTTAGCGATTACGGGGCGACCTATGTCGTCGGCTCCGCCGCGCTTGCCGTGATTCTGTTCGACGGCGGCCTGCGCATGCGGGCGACCACCATGCGCGGCGCGCTCGCCCCGGCGTTTCTGCTGTCCACGGCGGGGGTCATCATCACCGCTGCGTTGGTGGCCGGGGCGACCATGGTGCTGCTGGGGATAGGCTTTCTGGAAGGCTTGTTGGTCGGCGCAATCGTCGCCTCAACCGATGCCGCGGCCGTCCTGTTCCTGGTGCGTGCCCAAGGCCTGCGCCTCGGCCGCAGGGTGGGGGCGGTGATCGAGATCGAATCGGCCACCAATGATCCCGCCGCCGTCTTTCTCACCATCATCCTGGTGGAACTGCTCATGGCAGGCTCGACGCATGCGGGCTGGGGCATCCTGGCCGGTGCCGGGCAGGAGCTTGTCCTCGGCATCGTGTTCGGCGTCGCCGGTGGATTCCTGCTCACCTTCATGATCAACCGGGTGGATCTGCCTGCGGGCCTGCATCCCGTGTTCGTGGTCGCTTCCGCAATCGTGATCTTCGCCTTCACGTCCGTGCTGCACGGCTCCGGCTTCCTCGCGGTGTATCTGGCGGGCCTCGTGGTGGGAAACCGGCCGGTGCGGGCGCTCGCCGCCATCACCAGCTTTCACGACACCGTGACCTGGCTCTGCCAGATCGTGATGTTCGTGATGCTGGGCCTGCTGGTCTCGCCCCACAGCTTGATCGACGCGATTCTGCCCGGCCTCGGGGTGGCGGCCTTCCTGATTCTGCTGGGCCGGCCCGCCACGGTGTTCCTGTGCCTGTGGCCATTCGGCTTTTCGCTGCGGGAAAAGTTGTTCGTCTCCTGGGCCGGCCTGCGCGGCGCGGTCTCGATCTTCCTGGCCACCATCCCCATGCTGGCGGGGCTGCCGGGGGCGCACACCTATTTCAACATTGCCTTCATCGTCGTGGTGACATCGCTGCTGCTCCACGGCTGGACGCTCGCGCTTGCCGCGCGCCGGCTCGACGTGGCGCTCGCCGATCCGCTGCGCGAGCCGCAGCGCTTCGAAATCGACCTGCCGGGCCAGAGCGAGCACGAACTGGTGGCTTATCCGGTCGCCGCCGGCACGGTCGGTATCCGCGCCGATCTGCTGCCCGATTGGGCGCGCATGGTGCTGGTGGTGCGCGAGGGCAAGGTGCTCGGCCCCGAGGAGGCCGGCCTTCTGCTGGCCCGCGACTATGTCTATCTGCTGACCCCGCCGCAGCGCGTCCACCAATTGGACCGGTTGTTCATGCTGGAGGAACTGGTGTGGGGGCAAGATGCCGCATTCCCGTTCGCGGGCGAAATCCGGCTGGGCGATATCGGCGATCTCTACGGCCTGCCGATCCCGCCTCGCGACCGGGCGTTCACGGTCGCTGGCGCCTTTGCCGATCGTACCGACGACCGCCCCGCACCCGGCATGCGGATCGTGTTCGGCCATGCTGCCATCGAGGTGCGGCAGGTCGAGAACGGGCGGGTCACATTGGCTGCGCTGCGCTTGGAGCGAAGCGACGCGGGGCGCGGGACGGAATTCATCCAGGGGTTTTTGCGGCTGGCACGCAAAGGCCGCAATCGGCCGGACACTATGTAACAGCCGGCTTCGGCGCGCCGGTGGCGTGGCCGCCCGGCGGACCAAGGAGGCACCCTCATGGTGCGATTGTTCATGCGGGGACGTGGCGACGGGCAGGGCGCGCGCGATGCGGCCCGCACTCTCGCCGACAGTGTCCGGCGCATTCTGGAGCTGGATGAGGAGGCCTCGGTTTCGGTCAGCGAGATCGCCTGCGGCGATCCGGGCTGCGGCGGGGCTGAGACGGTGATCCTGGTGATGCGCGCGGGCCGGCGCACGGAAGCGGCCAAGCTGCTGAAGCCGCTTTCCACCGTCACCGACGCCGAACTTGTGGCCGCGCTCGCCCCGCTTTCGGCTCCGCAGGCGAAATCCGCATAGGCCGGATGCGGCCGGGCGACTTGACGGGCGCGCGGATTCCCGCTTCTGCCAGACGTATCGCCCGTTTCGTCCGTTCGAACTTCGCGTGCCGCCCATGTCCCAGTCCGCCATTGCCCCGCTTCGCCCCGGACGAAGCCTCAACCCGGTTTATTCCGGCCTCCCCACCACCATCTTCGAGGTGATGTCCGGCTTGGCCCGCACCCACCAGGCGGTGAACCTCGGCCAGGGCTTCCCGGACGATCCCGGCCCCCTGGATGTGCGGCAGAAGGCGGCCGAGGCGGTGCTGGACGGCTGGAACCAGTATCCCCCCATGATGGGCCTGCCGGAATTGCGGCAGGCGACGGCGGATCATTATCGCCACTGGCAGGGCCTCGACCTCGACCCTGACAACGAGATCATGATCACCTCTGGGGCCACCGAGGCTTTGGCGGGTGCGCTGTTCGCGCTGATCGAGCCGGGCGACGAGGTGGTGCTGTTCCAGCCGCTCTATGACGCCTATCTGCCGCTGGTGCTGCGGGCCGGCGGGGTGCCCCGCCTGGTGCGCCTGGAGCCGCCCGCATGGCGCATCACCGCCGAACAATTGGGCGCGGTGTTCAGCCCAAGGACCAAGCTGGTCCTGTTCAACAATCCGCAAAATCCCACCGGCGTGGTGCATTCGGCCGGCGAACTGCAATTGCTGGCCGATCATTGCATCGCCTTCGACGCGCTCGCGGTGTGCGACGACGTGTGGGAACACGTGGTGTTCGACGGGCGCCGGCACGTTCCGCTGATGGCGCTGCCGGGCATGCGCGAGCGGACGGTGAAAATCGGTTCCGCCGGCAAGATCTTCGGCATGACCGGCTGGAAGGTCGGCATGGTCTGCGCCGCGCCGGAGCTGATGCGGGTGCTGACCAAGGCCCATCAATTCCTCACCTTCACCACCCCGCCGAACCTCCAGGCGGCGGTCGCCTACGGGCTTGGCAAGGATGAGCGCTATTTCGAGGACATGCGCGCCCAGCTCCAGCGCGCCCGCGACCGGCTTGCGGGCGGATTGTCCGCGCTCGGCTTTCCGGTCCTGCCGAGCGCCGGCACCTATTTCCTCTCCATCGATCTTGCGGCGCTCGATCCCCAGCTCGACGACGAGGCATTCTGCCTCGATCTCGTGCGGACCTATGGCGTCGCCGCAATCCCGGTCTCGGCCTTTTATGCGCGCGACGCCGTCCGCTCGGTGGTGCGCTTCTGCTTCGCCAAGCGCGACGAAACGCTGGATGCCGCGCTCGACCGGCTGGAACGGGCGATTGCGGTATACAGGTAGCTGGCGTTTTTCGGTTTTTCATGTGATTTGAAGCGATCACGGATGCGTTAAGCGCGCATACATCTGCCAGATGGCGCTTTCCTCAAGGTCGTTTAGGCGTCAAATGGAGGTACGCTAAGGGAAGGCGGATCCGCGGCGACGCGGGTGGGCGAACGGTATTGCTGCGGTTGAGGTGTGCATGGGTGCGGGACGCAGTTCGAACGGACGCCGGTTTTTGATCGTCGTCCTTGGTCTCGCTGCCATCGGCGGCGGTGCCTATGCGTGGACCCATGGACTTTTCGCTAAGAGCAACGGCGCCAATGCCCAGGTTCAGCAGGAACGGCGGGTGCCGGTGCTGGTGGCGCCGGCGGTCGAAAAGGACATGCCGCTGCGCCTGGAGGCGCTCGGCACGGTCGAGCCCCTGGTGACGGTCGCGATCCGTGCCCGGGTGTCCAGCCGGGTGGAGCGGGTGCTGTTCGAGGATGGCGCCGCGGTGAAGCAGGGCGACGTGCTGCTGGTGCTCGACGCGCGTGAGGTGGATGCCCAGATCCGGCAGGCGCAGGCCACCCTCGCGAAGGATAAGGCGCAGCTCGAGAAGGCCCTGCGCGATGTGGAGCGCTATAGCGGCCTTCTGGCCCGTAGCGCCGTGTCCCAGGTGCAGCTCGACGATGCCAAGACCACCGCCGACATGCAGAAGGCCACCGTCGAGCAGGACGAGGCCAATCTCCAGAATCTCACGGTGCAGCGGACCTATTACGAGATTCCCGCGCCGGTGACCGGGCGCATCGGCATCTCCGGCGTTCGGCCGGGCGCGGTGATCCGGGTCGACGACACACTGGCCACCGTGCGCCAGTTCAAGCCGATCTACGTCACCTTCGGCGTGCCGGAACGCTATCTCGGCGAAATTCGCGCAGCCATGGGCAAGGCGGACGTGGACCTGCGCCTGCAAGGCAGCAATGAGCGGGTCGGCGGCGGTCGCGTGGTGGCGATCGACAATACCATCGATCCGCAGACCGGGACGCTGATGGTCCGGGCGCTATTCGACAATGATGACGAGCGGCTGTGGCCGGGCACGCTGGGCGATGTTTCCGTGACCCTGCGCATGGAGCCGGACGTCATCGCCATTCCCGCCGAGGCGGTGCAAAACGGCCAGAGCGGGCAGTTCGTGTTCGTGATCGAGAAGGGCCTCGCCCAGGTGCGGCCCATCACCGTGTCGCGCACCGTGGATGGCGAGGCGGTCGTCACCAAGGGCCTGTCGGACGGCGAGACGGTGGTGACCGAGGGCCAGCTTTCGCTTCGGGCCGGCAGTCGTGTGGATGTGAAATCGGTGGCGCCACAGCGGCCGGCCGGGAGCTGAGCTTATGTTCGCGGAACTCTGCATCCGCCGCCCGGTGCTGACGACGCTGATGATGCTGTCGTTGATCGTGGCGGGCCTGTTCGCCTATCGTCTGCTGCCGGTGGCGGCGTTGCCGCGGGTGGACTTTCCCACCATCAACATCACCGCGACGCTGCCGGGCGCAAGCCCGGAGACCATGGCCTCGGCGGTGGCGACGCCCATCGAGCGCCAGCTTTCCACCATCTCGGGCATCACCTCGCTGACCTCGTCGAGCACCCAGGGCTCGACCTCAATCACGATCCAGTTCGACCTGTCGCGCAGCATCGACGCGGCGGCGCTCGACGTTCAGTCCGCCCTGTCGGTGGCGCAGCGCCAATTGCCCGACGAGATGACCACGCCGCCGAGCTTTCGAAAGGTCAATCCGGCCGATGCGCCGGTGATCCTGCTGGCGGTCTCCTCCGATACCTTGCCGCTGTCGTCGGTGAACGAATATGCCGACACGATCATCGGCCAGCAGATCTCCCAATTGCCGGGCGTTGCCCAGGTGCAGATCTATGGCACGCAGAAATATGCGGTGCGCATCCGCGTCGATCCCGCCGCCGCGGCGACCCGCAATATTTCATCCTCCGACATCCAGGCCGCGATCGAGGCCGCCGCGTCCAACACGCCCATCGGGCAATTGTCCGGCCCCAAGCAATCGATCACCATCGACATGGGCATCCCCAAGGCGGATGCCGAGGTCTATCGCCGGCTGGTCGTGGCCTGGCGCAACGGCGCCCCGGTGCGGCTCGACGAAATCGCCCGCATTACCAACGGCGTGGAGAATGAGCGCATCGCATCCTGGTTCAACGACGAGCGCTCCATCGTGCTTGCCGTCGTGCGCCAGCCCGAGGCCAACACCGTGGCCGTGGTGGACCAGGTGCGCGCCCATCTCGACCAGTACCGGTCCCAGGTCCCCGCCTCGGTCAACATCCAGGTGCTGAACGACCGCTCGGTCTCGATCCGCGATGCGGTGGGGGACGTGCAGAAGACCCTGATGGAAGCCATCGTTCTGGTGGTGATGGTGATCTTCCTGTTCCTGCGCAACCTGCGGGCCACCATCATCCCGGCCCTGGCGCTGCCGATCTCCATCATCGCCACCTTCGCGGCCATGTGGGTGCTGAATTTCTCCATCAACAACATGACTTTGCTCGCGCTGACCTTGTGCGTGGGCTTCGTGGTGGATGACGCCATCGTGGTGCTGGAGAACATCTACCGCCACATCGAGAACGGCATGAAGCCGTTCGCCGCCGCGATCCTCGGCGCACGGGAAATCGGCTTCACCATCATCTCGATGACCGTGTCTCTGGTGGCGGTGTTCATCCCGGTCCTGTTCATGGGCGGCGTGGTGGGGCGCGTGTTCCGCGAATTCGCCGTCACCATCTCGGTCGCCATCCTGGTTTCCGGCTTCGTCTCGCTGACACTGACACCCATGCTCTGCGCGCGGGTGCTCAAATCCGTGGATCATCACAAGAAGCCGAGCGCCTTCTATCGCGTCACCGAGGCCATGTTCGAGGCGTGGCTCGGCGGCTATCGCCGCAGCCTGGACTTCGTGCTGCGCCATCGGCCGTTCATGCTGGTGGTGACGTTCGCGACCCTGTTCGCTTCGGTGGCGCTGTATATCGCCATTCCCAAGGGCTTCTTCCCCACCGAGGACACCGGCTTCATCACCGGCACCGTGGAGGCCGCCACCGACTCTTCCTTTGAGGCTATGGTGGAGCGGCAGAAGAAGGTGGCGGCCGCTGTGCGGGCCGATCCCAATGTGGCCTATCTCGTCTCCACCGCCGGCGCCACGGGCATCAGCCGCACCACCAACACCGGCCGCCTGTTCGTGGCGCTGAAGCCACGCGCCGAGCGCGCCAAGAGCGCAACCGGCGTCATTCAGGACCTGCGCAAGCGCGTCTCGGAAATCCCCGGCGTCAACGTGTTCTTCCAGCCGGTGCAGAACATCAATATCGGTGGTGTCGCCTCGAAGAGCCAATATCAATATACGCTGCAGAGCTCCGATACGGTGGCGCTCTATGCCGCGGCGCCGGCGCTGCTGGACCGGCTGGCGGAACTGCCTGGCCTGCGCGACGTGACCTCGGATCTGCAGATCTCCAATCCACAATTGACCATCGATCTCGACAAGGACAAGGCGGCGGCGCTGGGCATCACCGAGGCGCAATTGCGCGATGCGCTCTACACCCAGTTCGGCACCCGGCAGGTGGCGACGCTCTACACCTCCACCAACCAATACGCGATCATCGCCGAGGTTCAGCCGCGCTTCCAGCGCGACGCAAACGACCTCAGCAAAGTCTATCTGCGCACCTCCAAGGGGGGCGTGGTTCCATTGGAATCGGTGGCCAACATTCGGCGGACCGTCGGGCCGCTGCAGATCGCGCACCAGCAGCAGCAGCCCTCCGTCACCATTTCCTTCAATCTGGCGCCCGGCACCTCGCTCGGCCAGGCGGTGGAGCAGATCCGCGCGGCGGAGCAGGCGGCGAACCTGCCGGCGAGCGTGAACACCGGATTCCAGGGAACCGCCCAGGTGTTCCAGGATTCGCTCTCCAACCAGCCGCTGCTGATCCTGGCGGCGGTAGTCGTGATCTATATCGTGCTGGGCATTCTCTACGAGAGCTTCATTCACCCGCTGACGATCCTCTCGGGCCTGCCCTCCGCCGGCATCGGCGCGATCCTGACGCTGATGGCGTTCAACATGGAATTGTCGGTCATCGCGCTGATCGGCATCGTGATGCTGGTGGGGATCGTGAAGAAAAACGCGATCATGATGATCGACTTCGCGCTTGCTCGCAGGCGTGAGGGCGCCGATGCGCAGGACGCCATTCGCGAAGCCTGCCTGATGCGGTTTCGGCCCATCATGATGACCACGCTGGCGGCGATCTTCGGCGTACTCCCCATCGCAATCGGGGCCGGAGCGGGCTCGGAATTGCGTCAGCCCCTGGGCGTCGCCGTTGTGGGCGGCCTTTTGGTCTCCCAGCTTCTCACGCTCTACATCACCCCGGTGATCTATCTCTATCTCGACCGATTCGATCGGATCGTTAGCCGGGCCGTGTCGGGCGATGAGGAGCCTCAACCCGCATCGTCGCCGCCGGCACCGGCCGAATAGCTATTTTTCCAGCCATTTTTTGCGCCGATCCCTCTGCAGCGCCGCGTGCGCTGCAGAATACCCGTTCGCGTTTGCGTTGATTTGATGTCATTAATGTATTACTGAACGGTCATGCAGTGATTGCTAAATATTGAATGGTTCTAAAGAGCAGAACGTCTTGTCCTAAACCATTCTCAGTGAGATTTCGATTTGGAGTAATTCAAAATGGCCAAGCATGAGCATGACGGTTCGGCCTGGGGTGCGGAAAACAAGGCGCGGGCCATACCGATGATTGGGGCGCAGCTTGATAGCCGCGACCTGTTTTCTGCCGGCCGGGTGATCACCATTGCCCATGGCGAGCAAGTCTACCAATTGCGGCTGACGTCGCAGGGCAAGCTGATCCTGACAAAATAGTGCGCCGCAACACCAATTGACCCCCGTGTTGCTCCACTTTGGATGCATTGTTCGTTAAGAAGACTTCCGCCATATCTAAAAAGCCGGCTATCTTTGTCATGGGTCCTGGCGAAAACATGCTGGCTCCGATGACCGGGAGCGGAAGACATGAAGCTCATCGACGCGCGCGCCTTGCGGCGCGGTCTTCAGGACGCCGGCGGGCTGGATCTGGTGGATGCGTCGCTGCGTGTGCCGGATTGCGATACGCTCGCCGCTTGGCCGGCGCTTGGCGCGCAGGGCGCGGAACATGCTTCTCGCCTGCTGATGCAGCGGATGGATCGCTCCGGCCTTGCGGCGGCTATCGTGACGACGCCCATCCAGGCTCTGATTTCTGACGTGCTTTACATGGTGGCGCATGCCCCCTCGCGCCTGCGGGCGGTCATTCCCGGCCATCCCTGGCTTGATGCTGGCATCCTGGGCGACCTCGCCCGACGCGGCGCAACGGCGATCGCCATCAACGGGGGCGCTCTCGCCGCCGCCGGCGAGGGCGCAGCCGGCACCTTGATGCGTCGACTCGCAGCCTTCGGCCTCCATTTGCATCTGACCGGGGACGATGCGGCGCGCGCCCTGCCATTCGCCCTGGGCCACGGCGTTCCCGTTATGATCGATCATCACCTTCATGGCGCGGTCGGCGCCGAAAGCGTGCCCGACGGTTCGGCGCGGATCGCTGACTATTTTGGACATGCCGACCTCTGGCTATGCCTGCGTGTCGCTCATGAGGCCACGGCCGGCGTGCTGGCCCGGGCGCGGGCGCACCTGCGCCCGCATCCGCCGCAGCGGATGGTCTGGGGCGGTGGGGCCGCAGGACCCGGTGCCGTCCTGTCCGCGCTGTCCACCCTGATTCCCGATGGGGCTGCCCTTGCCGGCGTTCTCGGCGGCAATGCGCGCTGGTTGGCCTTTGGCGCGGACCTCGATCGCGATACGTTCGGCGACGCCGCCTGACGCTGACTGCCGACGCGCGGGCATGACGTGCCTTTCTTCCGCCCATCTGCTCGGTCAGTGCAGGCGCAAGGGATGATGGCGGTGGCGAAGCGGGGAAGGGGCACTTTCCGGCGCGGGCGTTTCTGCTATGGTCCCGCGCCCTGAACGACCGGACCCGACTGAACGCATGGCCATCACCGAGCCCGCCGGCGCGCGCCGCCCCTGGGCCCTCGATATTGGGACGTCGCTGAGCGCGGCCCTCGATCGCGCAGCGGCGAGTCACGCGCGCGCCGTGTTCGCGCTGGTGGTGGTGGCTCTGCTCGCCTTCGTGCCTGGCATTTCCAGCATTTCTCCCATCGACCGCGACGAGGCCCGCTTCGCCCAGGCGACGAAGCAGATGCTGGAGAGCGGAAATTACGTGGACATCCGGTTCCACGATCAGGTCCGCTACAAGAAGCCGGCCGGCATCCACTGGCTGCAGGCCGCGAGCGTGACGCTCGGCGAGGCGGTGGTCGGACCCTCGGCCCGCTCTTCCATCGTCTTCTATCGCCTGCCGTCGCTGTTCGCCGCGATCGGCGCCGTGCTGCTGACCTATTGGGCGGCGCTCAACTTCGTCTCCCGGCGCGGCGCGCTGCTGGCGGGACTGATGATGGCGAGCTGCGTCCTTCTCGGCGTGGAAGCCCGCCTCGCCAAGACCGACGCGGTGCTTTTGTTCACCACGCTGTGCTCCATGGCGGTGCTGGCGCGCGTCTACATCCGGCCCGACAGCGACACCAAAGGCGATTTCGCCCGCGCCGCCGCGTTCTGGACCGGCCTCGGCGTCGGCATCATGGTGAAGGGGCCGATGGCCCCGCTGTTCCTCGGCCTGCCCATTCTCACCCTCGTGATCATCGAGCGCTCGGGTGGCTTCCTGCGCCGCCTCAAGCCGCTGCCGGGCCTGCTTTGGTGCGCGCTGATCTGCCTGCCTTGGTTCGTCGCGATCTATTTCGTCACCAACGGCGCCTTCTACAAGCTGGCGGTCGGGGTGGACATGCTGGGCAAGGTCACCGACGGCCAGGAAGGCCATTGGGGGCCGCCGGGCACCTATCTGCTTGCCATGTGGGGCACGTTCTGGCCGGCCATTGCCCTGGTCGCCATGGCGGTGCCGTTCGTCTGGCGCGCGCGCAAGGAACGCGCGGTGCGGTTCCTGCTGGCCTGGGTGGTTCCGGCCTGGATCGTGTTCGAGATCACCGCCACCAAGCTGCCGCACTATGTGCTTCCGCTTTATCCTGGCCTCGCCATCCTGGCCGCCCTCGCCATCGAGCGCGGCGCGCTGGTGGGGCAGGGCCGGCGGATGCGCGACTTCGCCAATCTCTGGCCGATCCTCGGCGGCCTGCTGCTGATCGCGCTCGTGGTCGGGTTTCATTATCTCGGCAGCGGGCTTGGCCTTGCCGCATGGCCGCTGCTGGCGCTGGCGCTGGTGCTGGTGCTGCTGGTGATCGCCGCGCGCAGCATCGCCGTCCCAGGTCCGCAAGGCGCGTTCCTGGTCGCCGTTGCCGGAGCGCTGTTGCTCTATTGGGGCGTCTATGGCGTCCTGCTGCCGCAGATGCGCGGCGTGTGGATTTCCCAGCGCCTGGCGGAGATCGTCCGCGTCAGCGGCTGTCCGGCGGCCAATGTGGCGACCGTGCCCTACCAGGAACCGAGCCTGGTGTTCCTGGTGGGCACCGACATCAAGTTCACCGATCCGCACCAGGCGGGGGATCTGCTGAAGAAGGGCGGCTGCGCCATCGCCTTCATCGGCGCTGACATGAAGCCGCTGTTCGAGGCCCATGCCCGCGACATCGGGCTCGCCTACCGGGCCACCGAAACCGTCGATGGATTCACCTATAACGGTGGGCGCAAGGTCAGCATCACCGTCTATCGGCCGGCGGAGGGCAAGCCGTGAGCGCCCCTTCGCCCGATGCCGGCGCGGCCCGCGGCCGCATGGCGCGTTTCGCCGTCGATGCCGGCATGACGCTGGCCGGCCTCCTGGCCTCCTGGCGCTATCTCTGGCAGCGGCGGGTGCGCGGCCCGCGCCCCCGGGTGGGGCTCGCGGGCGGCGTGGAGGGACTTGCCCTGGCCATCCTGGCGGTGAGCCTGATCGCCGCCTCCATGATCCTCCTCGACCCGCTGATTCCGGGCCTGCGGCTGCGCACGCCGATGTGGATCGTGCATTTCTTCGAGCGCATCACGGCGCTCGGCCTCGGTGGCGTGATCCTGTGGCCGCTCGGGCTGGCTCTGCTGGCGGTGCTGGCGGTCAAGCCGCATCTCGACGACATGGGCCGGCGCGTCGCCGCCGCCATGGTGGCGCGGCTCGGGTTCGTGTTCTTCAATGTCGCGGGCATCGGGCTGTTCGTTCTAGTGCTTAAATACCTTCTAGGCCGCGCGCGGCCCTATATGGCACTCCACCTTGCCGGGCCGAACGCCCAGCTCACGTTCGACTGGTTCGCGCTGCGCGCAGGGTTTTCCAGCTTTCCGTCCGGGCATAGCACGGTGGTGTTCGCCACTGCCCTCGCTCTGGCCGCGCTCTATCCACGCGCGCGGATCGCCTTGGTTGCCGTCGCGACGCTGGTCGCCGCGTCGCGCGTGGTGCTCGGTTCGCATTATCCCAGCGACGTGCTCGCCGGCGCCGCGCTGGCCTGCGTCTTCACCATCCTGACGGTCAAGCTGTTCGCGGCCCGCCGTCTGGTCTTCGCCGTGGCCGGGGACGGCGCCATTCGCCCCATGACGGGGCCGGGCGCACGCCGGCTGTCCCACCTTATCCCAACATCCGCTCGCGCATCGGCGCTTGAAGAGGCGAGATCTTGAATTCCCCCGTCCCCCTTTCCCCCGTGAACCCGCGCCTGTCCGTCGTCATCTCCGTGAAGGACGAGGCGGAGAACATCGCACCGCTGGTCGCCGAGATCGACGCCGCCCTGAAGGAGCCGTTCGAGCTGATCTTCGTGGACGATGGCTCGACCGACGCCACGCTTGCCGAATTGCACAAGGTTGCAGAGGGGCGGCCGTATCTGCGCATCCTGCGCCACGCCAAGGCCTGCGGGAAATCGGCCGGCGTCAACACCGGGGCCTGGGCGGCCACGGGAGAGATCCTGATGCTTCTGGACGGCGACGGGCAGAACAATCCGGTCCACCTGCCGGAGCTGCTGCGCCGCCTCGATGAGGGCGGCCCGCGGGTCGGCATGGCGCAGGGCGAGCGGCAGGGGCGCAAGGACACGGCCTTCAAGCGCGTCCAGTCGCGGATCGCGAATGCGGTGCGCGGGGGATTGCTGCAGGACGGAACCAAGGATACAGGGTGCGGCCTGAAAGTCGTGCGGCGCGAACTTTATCTGCGTCTGCCGGTCTTTGACGGGCTTCACCGCTTCACGCCCGCGCTGGTCGCGCGCGAAGGGTATGGCATCGTGACATGTCCGGTGGTGGACCGGCCGCGCTGGCACGGTAAATCCAAATACGGCTTCTTCGATCGCCTGTGGGTCGGCATCGCCGATCTGTTGGGGGTCTGGTGGCTGATCCGGCGCCGCCGCGTGCCGGAACTGGTGAAGGTTGATCCGAATGCTCGTTGAACTGGTCCAGGCCGCCGGGGATTATCTGCACGACGTGTTCGTCACGCAGCTGGACTGGTGGGTTGTCCTCGGGTTCGTCGCCCAGATCCTGTTCACCATGCGCTTTGTGGTGCAATGGCTTGCGAGCGAACGGGCAGGGCGGTCGGTGATCCCCTTCGCGTTCTGGACCTTCTCCCTCGGCGGCGGCACGCTGCTGCTGGTTTATGCGCTGTACCGCAAGGACCCTGTGTTCATCGCCGGGCAGGCGCTCTCCACCTTCATCTATATCCGCAACTTGCAGTTCGCCCTGCGCGAACGCCGGGCCGATCGCGCCTCGACCTGAGGGCGTTCCCCCCTCCCTAACCCTCCCCCGCACGCGGGAGAGGGGATGGAACGTATAGGGGAGGGGTTTTCGAAGCCCTGTTAAGAGGCCACGCCCCGCCCTATACCGACGCCATCTTGGCGAAGGCCTGATCGAGGTCCGCCATCAGGTCCGCCGGGCTTTCGAGCCCGATGTGGAGGCGCACTCCCGGCCCTTCGGCCTGCCATTTGGTCGCGGTGCGATAGGTGGAGCAGTCGAACGCGATGATCAGGCTTTCGTATCCACCCCAGGAATAGCCCATGCCGAACAGCTCGAGTGCATCGAAGAAGGCCGCGAGCGCCTGATCCGACACCGGCTTGAGGATGATGCTGAACAGGCCGGACGACCCCTTGAAATCGCGGGCCCAGATGGCGTGGCCGGGGTCGCTCTCCAGCCCAGGATGCAGCACCCGCGACACCTCGGGGCGGCCCTGCATCCAGCGGGCGATCGTCAGCGCCGAAGCTTGGTGCCGTTCCAGCCGAACGGCCATGGTGCGCAAGCCGCGCGAACCGAGGGCGGCGTCATCGGGGCTGATGCAGATTCCCATGTCGCCATGGGTATCGTGCACGCGCTTCCAACTCGCCCCGACTGCGGAAATAGTGCCGAGATTGAGGTCGGCATGCCCGCCGATATATTTCGTGCCGGCCTGGATCGAGATATTCACACCGAAATCGTGCGGCCTAAAGAACAGCGGCGTTGCCCAAGTATTGTCGATCAGCGTGGTGATGCCGCGCGCCCGCGCCACCGCCGTGATCGCCGGCACGTCCTGCATTTCGAAGCTTTGGGAGCCTGGAGCCTCAAGGAATATGGCGCGGGTGTTTTCCCGCACCAGTTGTGCGATCCCTGCCCCGGCGAGAGGGTCGTAATAGCTGACCTCCACGCCCATCCGCGCGAGTACGGTGTCGCAGAAACGCCGCGTCGGATAATAGGCCGTGTCGACCATCAACAAATGATCACCCGCGCCCACACTGCTCAGCAGGGCGATGGACACCGCCGAAAGGCCGGAAGGCGTGAGGACGACCCCATCGGAGCCTTCGAGGGATTTCAAAGCCGTTTCAAGGGCTTCGGTGGTGGGATTGCCACGCCGGCCGTAGCTGTAGCGCGCCCGGTGTGCCGCAAGGTCGGCATAGGTGGGATAGAGCACCGTGGAGCCCCGCACCACCGGCGGATTGACGAAGCCGTCGAAGCGGAAGGGATCGCGACCGAGGCGGACCACCTCGGTGTCTGGCTCGAAACTTGCTTTAGGTTGGGTGGGCGCCATCGGGTGCTCCGAATTGCCTAATCCTGCATCTGCCCACGCACGCGGCATGCTATTGACCACCCGGTCGCGAGGGATTGAGATGTATCCCATACGACGTCCAGGACGACGGCGTCGATCCCGAACCGCGGGACGTTGTCCGATTGGCTTCAGGTGCAACAAGAGAAGGGACCTTCCGTGAAACGCATCCTGTGTGCAGTGGCTGGATTGATCGCGCTTGGCGTCGGCGCGGGGCATGCCGCGACGCTTGAAGACGTAAAGGCACGCGGCTCTCTCAATTGCGGCGTGACGCAAGGACTTCCGGGATTCTCCAATCCCGACGACAAGGGCAATTGGACCGGCATCGACGTGGACTTCTGCCGCGCGGTGGCGGCGGCCATCTTCGGCGATGCCACCAAGGTGAAATACTCCCCGCTCTCGGCCAAGGATCGCTTCACCGCGCTCCAGTCGGGCGGCATCGACGTGCTCTCGCGCAACACCACCTGGACCATGTCGCGCGACACCACCCTCGGCTTCAACTTCGCCGGCGTGATGTATTACGACGGCCAGGGCTTCCTGGTGCGCAAGTCGCTGAACCTGAAGTCGGTCAAGGACTTGGCGGGCGCCTCCATCTGCGTGCAGACCGGCACCACCAATGAGCTGAACGTCGGCGACTATTTCCGCACCAACAATCTCAAGTATGAACTGATCGCGTTCGCCACCATCGACGAGACGGTGAAGGCCTATGATTCCGGCCGTTGCGACGCCTTCACCTCCGACCAGTCGCAGCTCTATTCGGTGCGGCTGAAGCTGACCAACGCCAATGACCACATGGTGTTGCCGGAAGTGATCTCCAAGGAGCCCCTCGGCCCCCTGGTGCGCCATGGTGACGACCAGTGGTTCGACCTCATCAAGTGGACCTATTTCGCCCTGCTGAATGCCGAGGAACTCGGCGTGACCAGCAAGAATGTGGACGAAATGGTCAATTCCCCCAATCCCGAGATCAAGCGTCTGCTGGGCTCGGACGGCAAGTATGGCGAGGCGATCGGCGTCCCCAACGACTGGGTCGTCAAGATCGTGAAGCAGGTTGGCAATTACGGCGAGATCTTCGACCGCAATCTCGGCCCCTCGACTCCCCTCGGCATCAATCGCGGCCTCAACAAGCTCTGGAACCAGGGCGGCCTGCAATACGGCATGCCCGTTCGCTGATCGCAACCGACCCGGCGCCGCGAGGCGCCGGGTCCCTCCGGTCCGGTTGGCCGGGCCGGTAGCGCCACGGCTGGGGGGCGGGACCTTCCTTCGACATTCACATCTTCCAAAAAGGGGCCGCAGAGTCCCGGATCTTGAGGGGCTAGATGACAGACGCACGCTGGTCGGAGCCCGCTCCGACGCGCCGGAAATGGTCGTGGACCGATCCGGCGCTCCGTTCCGCAGTGATCCAGATCACATTGGGCATCGCGCTCATCTGGCTGGTCTGGTCGTTCTTCGCCAATGCCCAGGCCAATCTGGCCCGGCAGGGCATCGCCTCCGGCTTCGGCTTCCTCGACAATTCCGCCGGCTTCGGCATTACGCAGACGCTCATCCCCTATTCGGAATCCATGAGCTATGGCCGCGCCTTCCTGGTGGGCCTGCTCAACACGCTGCTGGTGGCCGTTCTCGGCATCATCCTCGCCACCGTCATCGGCTTCCTCGTGGGCGTGGCGCGGCTCTCGGAAAACGTGGTCATCAAGGCGCTCGCGTCCGCATACGTGGAAGTCACGCGCAATCTGCCGCCGCTGTTCCAGATCCTGTTCTGGTACCTCGCGGTGCTTGCCACCATGCCGAACCCGCGCCAGAGCTGGGGCTTCGGCCTTCAGCCATTCCTCAATTCCATCGGTGATGCGTTCGGCGGGCTCGGCCTCGCCGGCGTGGCCACGAGCCTGCATGCGCTCGCAGCCAATGTGTCGCCGCCCGGCGTGTTCATCAACAATCGCGGCCTCGTGGTGCCGCGGCCTCTGTTCGAAAGCGGCTTCGGCTGGGTGGTGGTGGCCTTCTTAGCGGCCATCGTCGCCACTTTCCTGATCTCGCGATGGTCAAGGGCGCGCCAATTGGCGACCGGGCAGCAATTCCCGGTGTTCTGGACCGCGCTCGGCCTGATCGTGCTGTTACCGCTGGCGGTGTGCCTAGCGCTTGGCGTGCCGGTGACGCTGGAAACCCCGCACCTCCAAGGGTTCAACTTCGTTGGTGGCGTGCGGGTGATCCCGGAATTCGTGGCGCTGTTGCTGGCCCTGTCGATCTACACCGCCGGCTTCATCGCCGAGATCGTGCGCGCCGGCATCCTGGCGGTGTCGAAGGGACAGACCGAGGCGGCCAAATCGCTCGGCCTGCGCTCGGGGCCGACCTTGCGGCTGGTGGTCATTCCCCAGGCCATGCGGGTGATCGTTCCTCCGCTTACCAGCCAGTATCTCAACATCACCAAGAATTCGACGTTGGGCGTCGCGGTTGGCTATCCTGACCTGTTCGCCATCTTCGCCGGCACCACGCTGAACCAGACCGGCCAGGCGATCGAAATCATCGCCATCACCATGGCGGTCTATCTCACCATCTCCATCCTCACCTCGGCGCTGATGGGCTGGTACAACAAGCGCGTCGCGCTGGTGGAACGGTGAGGGCGCCATGAACACCGCAATCCCCTCCGCCCAGCAAATCGCCTATGTGGCTCCCAAGGACCTGCGCCCGCAGGAGCCGGCGCCGGTTTCCAATCGGGGCATCTACGGCTGGTCCCGCGCCCATCTGTTCGGCTCGGTCGGGCAGGTGCTGCTGACCCTGCTCGGCATCATCGTCATCTATGTCACCATCCCGCCGCTGCTGAAGTTCTTCATCTTCGACGCGGTGTGGACCGGCGCCGGCCGCGACGCGTGCCTGCCGGAGAAGATCGGCCGCCCCGTGGGGGCGTGCTGGCCGTTCATCTATGCCAAGTTCAACCAGATCCTCTACGGCTTCTATCCCGAGAGCGAACGCTGGCGGGTGAACATCGTCTATTTCCTCGGCGCTGCCCTGCTGGCCCCGCTGCTGTTCCCCAAGGTGCCGTACAAGCGGCTGAACGCGCTTGCTTTCTTCGGCATCTACCCGGTGATCTGCTTCGTCTTGCTCACCGGCGGCAACCTTTCGCTTAACAATTTCCTGCTGGGCGGCACCGGCCTCGATAACCTGCGCGGTTCGTTCGCCGGGCTGCGCCTGTCCTATTGGGTGCAGTTTGTCGTCGTGACCGGCATCGCCACCGGCATTGCAGCCCTGGCAGCCCCACTGTTCGGCGGCAGCCGCGGCGGTGCGGCACGGGGCACGCTCACCACGTTCGGCATTCTCGCCCTCGTGCTGCTGGCGGTGGACCTCGACTTCGGCCTGCAGGAGGTGGAAACCCGGCAATGGGGCGGGCTGCTCGTGACCCTCGTCATCGCGGTGACGGGCATCGTGGTCTCGCTGCCGCTCGGCATCCTGCTGGCGCTTGGGCGGCGCTCCAACCTGCCGCTCGTGAAGATCAGCTCGATCGTCTTCATCGAGTTCTGGCGCGGCGTGCCGCTCATCACGGTGCTGTTCTTCGCCACCTACATGCTGCCGCTGTTCCTGCCCGGTCGCTTCACCATCGACGGTCTGCTGCGCGCGCTGGTGGGCGTGGCGCTGTTCGCCTCGGCCTATATGGCGGAGGTGGTGCGCGGCGGCCTGCAGGCAATCCCCAAGGGCCAATATGAAGGCGCGCAGGCCATGGGGCTGCGCTCCGGCCTGATGATGCGGCTCGTCGTCCTGCCTCAGGCGCTGAAGCTGGTGATCCCGGGCATCGTCAACAACTTCATCGGCCTGTTCAAGGACACCACGCTGGTCCTGATCGTCTCGATCTTCGACCTGCTGGGCATCCTGCGCGCCTCGTTCACCGATCCGTCATGGGCGACGCCCACGACGCTGTTCACCGGCTTCGGCTTCGCCGGGATCGTCTATTTCGTCTTTTGCTACGGCATGTCCCGGTATTCGATGGCGCTTGAAAAGCGGCTCGACCGGTCCAACCGTCATTGAGGGAGAGTGTCATGTCGTCTTCCGTGTCTCCCACCCCAGATCCCCTCATCGCCGAGGTCGAGGCGAGCGCGCCCGCCATCGCCGTGGAACTGGTCTCCGTCAACAAATGGTACGGCGATTTCCACGTGCTGCGGGACATCAACCTCACCGTGAAACGCGGCGAGCGGATTGTGGTCTGCGGGCCCTCCGGCTCCGGCAAATCCACCATGATCCGCTGCATCAACCGCCTGGAAGAACATCAGAAAGGCCGGATCGTCGTCGACGGCATCGAGCTGACCAACGACCTCAAGCGCAT
Source organism: Roseixanthobacter psychrophilus (assembly GCF_043195195.1). Taxonomy (NCBI): domain Bacteria; kingdom Pseudomonadati; phylum Pseudomonadota; class Alphaproteobacteria; order Hyphomicrobiales; family Xanthobacteraceae; genus Roseixanthobacter; species Roseixanthobacter psychrophilus. The sequence continues at coordinate 21,299 of NZ_JBAFWT010000030.1, read as the reverse complement.
CGACGAGGTGCGCCGCGAGGTGGGCATGGTGTTCCAGCACTTCAACCTGTTCCCGCACCTCACCATCCTGGAAAACTGCACCCTCGCCCCCATGTGGGTTCGCAAGATGCCGAAGCGGGAAGCGGACGAAGTGGCGATGCACTTCCTCACGAAGGTGAAGATCCCCGAGCAGGCGAACAAATATCCCGGCCAGCTCTCCGGCGGCCAGCAGCAGCGCGTGGCCATCGCCCGCGCGCTGTGCATGCGCCCGCGCATCATGTTGTTCGACGAGCCCACCTCGGCCCTCGACCCGGAAATGGTGAAGGAGGTTCTCGACACCATGGTGAGCCTCGCCGAGGAAGGCATGACCATGCTGTGTGTGACCCACGAAATGGGCTTCGCGCGGCAGGTGGCGGACCGGGTGATCTTCATGGATGCTGGCCAGATCATCGAGATGAACGAACCGAACACGTTCTTCTCCAATCCCCAGCACGAGCGCACCAAGCTGTTTCTCTCGCAGATTCTGCACTGAGGACGGCGAAAGGCCGGGCGCGACGAACCTTACGCCGCGTCCGGCGTTACATCTCCGAGTAGAAACGGAGACGTGACATGGAAGACCAGACAGAACGCCGTGAAGAAGCCGCCTTCCGCGCGCCCGACCAGCGCGGGGGCGATGGGCAGGTCGTGAAGACCGCGACCAAGGCAAGGCAGGGCCTTTCCTCAGGCCGCATCGTCACCATCCTCGCCGTCGGGCTGGTGCTGGTGATTATCGGCTTCGCCGCGAGCTACATGACCTCGGTGTGATGACGCCCCGGTGCGCCCGGCCCAGTCTGGCGCACCGCTCCTGCCGTGCTAAGAAGGGGCGCACCGGCGCTCCCTTCCGTGCGTCGTGACGCGCACGAGGCACGCGAACCATGGCTCGGGTCTATCTTGCAGGGCCGGACGTGTTCCGGCTGGATGCCGGTTCCCATTACCAGGAGCTGGTGGCTCTGTGCGCCGCCCATGGCTTGCAGGCCCTGCATCCCTTCGACGCCAGTGATCAGGCGCAAGAGATGTCCTCGGCGGCCATCCGCGCCCGCTGCATCGCCCAGATCCACCGCTCGGATGCGATCATCGCCAATATCACACCGTTTCGTGGCGCCCATATGGACCCCGGCACCGCGTGGGAGCTGGGCTATGGGGAAGCCCGGGGCCTGCAGGTGTTCCTCTGGACCGAGGATGCCCGCCCCATGACGGAGCGGATCTCTGCCTCGGCGGGTGAAAATGGCCTGCGCGATGCCGACGGCCATCTGGTGGAGGATTTCGGCCACCCGGAAAACCTCATGATCGCCCACCCCGGCGTGCCCGTTGCTCACCACCCCCGCGAGGCGATTGCGGCGGCGGCGGAGTATCTCCACCGCATGGAGCGCGCACGCGCGCTGCGCCTCGGGCTCGGATCGAAGATCGCCATCGCCCTCGTCGCCTCGTTCGTGATCCGCTTCGTCGTCAACCGCCTCGTCGGCTGGTAGGACAAGCCCTGCGTCAGCTCTTGCGCTGGCCCACGAGCGCGAACATGGCGCCCTGCGGATCGAGCGCCTGCAGGATGAACGCGCCGCCGGGAACTTCCATGGGGCCGTTGACGATCTGTCCACCGCCCGCCTTCACCCGCTCCAGCGCCGCGTCGATGTCCACCACGTTAAAATAATAGAGCCAGAACGGCATGGGCACCGCATCCGGCTTGGTGAACATGCCGCCGAAGGCGCGGCCATCCAGGCCGAACAATTGGTAGATGCCGATGGGGCCCATATCGACCGGCTGGTCCTTCTGCCAGCCGAACAGTTCGGCATAGAAGGGCAGGGCGGTCTGCCACTCCTTGGCGAGCAGTTCGTGCCACCCGATCAGGCCCGGGGCGAACGGCTCGGCGGGCAGGGGATGGGCGCCTTGATCCGCCCATGTGAACAGGGAAAGCACTGCGCCCTGGGGATCCGCGATGACCGCGAACCGGCCGACGCCGGGCACGTCCTTGGGCGAGACATGGACCGCCCCGCCGAGCTTCTTCGCCTGTTCGACCGTCGCCTCCAGATCGTCCACATGAACGTAGCCGATCCAGTTCGGCGGCACCCCCATGTCACTCACCTCCTGGGGCAAGGTCATGAGGCCGCTCACCGGCCGTTCCGCGTTGGTGAACAAGGTATAGGGCATCTGCGGCATGTCCTGCTTGCGGGCACCCCAGCCGACGACCGCGCTATAGAAGGCGGTGGCCGCCTCCATGTCGGTGGTCATCAGTTCGTACCAGACGAAGTGGCCGTTCAGCGAAGCCATGGGCGGTCCTCCTTTGGCGCCGCATTCGGCGGCGCTTGGTGTTGTTTCAGTCTACGTCCGGGCGACGGTGGCTTTATGACTTGCGCCGGGCGCATGGTTCACGACTTGCGGATGCGGCACTTGGTGGGCGCGTGCTCCAGCATCAGCCCGGTGGCTGCGGCGAGTTCGTCGAACGCCCTGCGGACGCCGGGAAAATGCCCGTCGAGCCGGTAATCGTCGCCGATCAGAATGCCGCCAGGCTCCAGCAGCGGCCACCATTGGTTCAGGTCGGAGCTTACCGAACGATAATCATGCCCGGCATCGATATGCAGCATCTGGGCGCTGATCTTGCGGGCCCGCAGCAGAACGCCGGCATTGACGCTGTCGAGCGGGAGCGGCAGCACATAAGGCTCAAGACCCTCGCGGATGATATTGGCCATGAAGGTGCGATAGAGGCTCGGATAGCCTTGCGCGATGCGCAGGCTCGCGAACATCGCGGGGTCGGCCCAGTGCTCGGCGCTGCCGAGCCAGGTATCCACAGCCAGCACAACCCCGTTCAGCCCGAGGTCGCGGATCGCCTTGGCCAGGGTTATGACGGAGCCTCCCTTCCAGGCGCCGATCTCGATGACCAGCGCCGGCTGCACCTCGCGCACGCTCTGCGCGAGATAGGGGTGGGTCGAACCCCAGCCCTGGGTATCCACGGGGATGCCGCTTGGGTCAAAGCTCGAGAAGGGGTCGTTGCCGTGCCACAATTTTTGCACCAGTTCGGCTCGTACGTCGCTCATTCCCGGCCTTGTCTCCTGTTGCAATGCGCCAGCTTACAGGAAGACGGCGTCCTTCAGGACTCCGGCGATGAGACGTTCCGGCGCTCTCGACGCGGATGGTCCGCTTGAGGTAAGAGGCACGAATGCGTCGCGCGCCGGTTCAGTCCTGCCGCCGCATGCGCCTGGCACAACCGCGGGCGAGCAGCCCCTATGCGTTGGCTCGCACCGGGGCAGGGAAGGGTGGCCGAGTGGTTTAAGGCAGCGGTCTTGAAAACCGCCGTGGGGGCAACCCCACCGTGGGTTCGAATCCCACCCCTTCCGCCAGCCCCGCCGATTCTACGCTGTGGCGCGATACTCTACGCCATGGACGCCTAATCGCCGCCGATTGCCGTATAGCGTGTCAAGGCGCATGTCGTTCATTTCAAACCTCCCGGTTGAGACAGAAGAACGAGAGCGCAGCGCCAAGAAACAACAGCACCACCGCGACAATGACCGAGAGATGCATGCCATGCATGAACGCGGACGGTGCTGTCTCGCGCACGAAATAGCCGCACGCCGCGACGCCGAGCATGCCGCCCACTTGCCGCGCCGTGTTGAGAACACCCGACGCGATGCCAGCCCGTGATGGATCGACTGAGGAGAGCGTCACATTCGTCATCGTCGGCACCATCAGCGCGATGCCGCTCGCCGCCATCAGCATCGGCACGGCCAGTTGCCAATAGGAACCGCTGACACTGACCGGGAGCAACAGAAGATATCCGACCGCTGCCAGAAGGAGGCCGAACACCATGAGCCGGCGCGCGCCAAGGCGTGTGATCAATCGGCCTGCGATGATGTTCATGACCATAAGGACAATGGTCATCGGCAGGAAGGCGATGCCGGTTTCCTGCGGTGACAGGTGTTGTTCCAGTTGAAAGAACAGGCTGAAGACGAAGATCAGGCCATAATAGGCGAAGTTGACGATGACGCCGGTGATCGAGGCGATCGAGAAGGCCGAACTGGAGAAGAATGACAGTGGCAGCATCGGTGCGCGGCTGCGCGCCTCGATCAGGAGGAAGCATGTTGCGGCGAGGATGGCTACGGTAAGGGTCACGAGAATCCGTGGGTGCGTCCAACCAAGGTGCGCCGCGTCCGTCAGCGCTGTTGTCAGCGATGCGAGTGCAATGATGGCGGCGGCCTGCCCAGGCAGATCGAGCGAGCGGCCCTCGTTCTTGGGACTTGGCGCGGAATAGCGCAGGACCAGGACCAAGCCGGCCAGCCCGACCGGAATATTGATCAGGAAAACGCTGCGCCAGCCAAAATGCGTCACCAGAAAGCCACCGACCACCGGGCCGGCCGCCAGCGCAATGCCGCCTGCGGCCCCCCACCAGCCGACCGCGCGGTTCCGCTGTTCCTTGTCGGGAAATGCTTGCTGCAGCAACGACAATGAGTTCGGAACCAGCAGCGCGGCGCCAACACCTTGCGCGAGCCGCGCCCCGACCAGCGTCGCCAGCGTCGGCGCCAGACCGCAAGCAAGCGACGCGAGCGTGAAGAGAACGAAGCCGGTAATAAAGACAGTGCGCGCGCCGAAGCGGTCGCCCAGGGCTCCTGCCATCAGCAGCAGGGCTGCAAAGATCAGCGTATAGGCATTGACGACCCATTGGAGGCCGGCGACGTCGGTGGAGAAGCTTGTGCGCAAGGCTTCGAGCGCGACGTTGACAACACTGACGTCGAGAAGAACGACCACGAAGCCAAGCGCAGCGGCTGCGAGCGTGATGCGTGGGTGCATGGGGTGAGAGACAGACATCGAGACAACCTTGAGATGATTTGTCTCGAAACTACGCTTGCGATTTCTGTGCGAAAATTCGGTATATATGCCAGTGACACCTGAGAAATCGCACAGATGGCTGATTGGGAAAATCTTCGGCATTTCCTTGCGGTGGCGCGCAGCGGCACCCTGTCAGGCGCGGCGCGCGCCTTGAAGGTGGACCACGCCACGGTCAGCCGACGGCTGGCGGCGCTCGAAGCCGAACTGGATGTGGTGCTGGTCGATCGTCTGCCGCGATCCTGTCGCCTGACGACGATTGGCCAGCAGGTCTTCGATCAAGCTGTCACGATGGAAAGCGCTGCGGACGGCGTTGCCCGGATCGCCCAGGCTGCGCATACGCCGCTTATCGGCAAGGTCACGCTCAGCGCTCCACCTGTGCTGGCGGCGCATCTGCTGGCGCAGCATCTCGCGCACTTCCGATCTCGCTATCCGGATATCCGTCTTTCTCTCGCGGCGCAGGCGCAGCAGGTTTCGCTCAGCCGCAGGGAAGCGGATGTGGCTCTCCGGTTGGTACGGCCCGAGGAAACCGGCAGCTTCGCACGAAAACTCGGGACGATGGCCTTCGGTCTCTACGCGCGCCGCGACTATGCGCATCGCGATGTGCCTGATCGATGGCAGTTCATCGCTTACGACGAGAGTTTTGAGGACATGCCGCAGCAGAAATGGTTGCTCGGCATTGCCGGCGCACGGCCGGTCGCGTGCGAGTTGAACGACATCAGCGGGCATCTCATTGCAGCGCGGGCCGGCGCAGGCATCGCCGGGCTGCCCTGCTTTTTGGGAGACACCGACCCGGACCTCATACGGATCGGGGAGGATGTTCCATCCTTCTCTCGGGACATCTGGCTCGTCGTCCATCGGGATTTGCGCAAGACGCCTTCCGTCCGCGCCGTGATGGATTTCGTCGCCGCGCTGATCGCTCAGCATGGCGGCTTTTTCGCGCGATGAGGGCCGCCCTTGCTCGTATGACAGCAGGTATCGGGGCGGCAGCCCCGTCTTCGGGTCTATCATCATCGGATCTCCGGTCGGGTTCGAGCGGGCTACCGGCGTCGGCAGCGGGCTATGGCGAACCGTGGCGGAGAAACGGCGGCTTGCAGCGTGCCGGAATCAGGGGGGTACGATTCCGGCACTCCGCCATCGGATCATGGGGTGATTCCTGGAGGTGAACGCGACGCCGGAAGAATGAGGCGTAAGATGATCGGTCGGCACTGCAACTCAGACCCCCGGAGGGAGTTTGGAGCGCATCATCTCCCTGCGATTGAGCTTGCGGCCGTCCACAATGAAAGTGCCGTCGCCAACGGCGTGCAGCATGCGCTTCTCCTTGCGCGCTTCGTCAAAATAGGCTGCGACGCCCTCCATCACGACAATGTTGTGTCGCTCAATGATGTCTGCGACGCGACATTCGATATTCGCCAGACATTCCTTGATGAGCGGGGCTCCAACATGCTTTCCGGGTAGAGCCGTGAGGCCGAACTTCTGAAACTTGTCGGTGTCCTCGCCAGAGCAGGTTCCGATTCCGACGACGATGTCGATCATGTCCACTGTCGGGATCGAGATCACGCATTCCCGTGACGATTGCAAAGCGGCGTAGGAATAGTTCCATGCACCTGTGGTAATTGCGAATTCCGCTGAAAATCCCATGACCATGGTCCATGTTATGGTCATGACATTGTTTTTTCCGCCGTCATTCGTCGTCACGAGAACAACAGGTCCAGGCTCGATCAAGGTGAAGGCTTTTTCAAGCGCAAGAGTATGCATGTCGTGATCCTTCGCCGTGGCGCAACAACACTATACACGCTCTCGCCGGATGCTCATTTCCGGTTTTGTCGTCCGCTAGGCTGCGGCAGGCGAACTGGGTAGCGCAACAGGTCACGATAGCCGCCGCGCATGTAATGGAGACCGTCGGCGACCAGACGTCGAATCTGGTTCTTGCGCGGGTCGGTTTCCCAATCCGCCTTGCGTCCGTGGAAGCCGAGAAGCGCTTCGGCTATCTGACGATAGCTGGCGCTATCAAGCTTTCCGTCCAGCGCCCGCAATGTGAGAACATGGTGGCCGCGGGTCTGTGGCGGAAAGTCGGTGCGCCAGTCGCCAGGCCGGCGGCGCCCGAGCGCACGCCAGAAGCGCAACGGCGCTGCAATGCGTAGCTCCAGCAGCATGTCGAGCGGAAGCACGACGCAGAAGGTGCCATGACCATGCCATGCATCGTCCGCGGCGCTACGGAGATCGAGACCGGGAAACTCTGCCAGATCGGCCGCGTATCCTTCATTCCCTCCGTCGCGTCGACCAGGCGCGGACGTGACGGTAACGGGTTTCGTTGTCGAGGGCTTCACGCCCGCTGATCTGGTGAGAGTTGCCAAGCAACCCCCCCGGCGTGAGCGGCAGCGGGAGACGGGCGAACAATATCTGACCGGGATACGCAAAGCCGCAAGGTCCGAAAGCAGTAATCCCGATCTCGAGTTGCGCGGCATAAGACAGCCTTTCGGCACAAGGAAGGGAGTGCCGCTCGTGCAGCACCCGCCCTCATGGGTTAGATGGTCTGGCCGCCGGACACCTCGATGCGCTGGCCGTTGACCCAGCGGTTGTCCGGGCCGAGCAGGCTTGCCACCATCGGGCCGATATCATCGGGCAGGCCGACGCGGCCGAGCGCGGTCATGCCGGAGAAAGTCGTGTTGTAATCAGGAATGTCGCGGACTGCGCCGCCCAGGAAGTCGGTCTCGATCGCGCCCGGCGCCACGGTGTTGGCGGTGATGCCGCGGGCACCCAGTTCCTTCGCCATGTAGACCGTGAGGATCTCCACCGCGCCCTTGGCGGCGGAATAGGCCGAGAAGCCGGGGAACGACACGCGGGTCAGTCCTGTCGAGAAATTGATGATGCGGCCACCGTCGGCCAGCACTGGCAGCAGTGCCTGCGTCAGGAAGAATACGCCCTTGACGTGTACGGCGAACAGCTTGTCGAACTGCTCCTCGGTGGTGGCGGCGAAGTCCGCCATCTCACCATGGCCGGCATTGTTGACGAGGTGGTCGAGCGCGTCCCGGCCCCAGGTGGCGGACAGAGCGCCGTGTAGCGCTTCCACGAAGGCAGGGAAGGTCGAGACGTTCCCGGTGTCGAGCTGCAACGCGACGGCCTTGCGGCCCAGCGCCTCGATCTCGGCAACGACTGCATCCGCGTTGTCCTTGCCGCGGCGATAGGTGAGGATCACGTCGCCGCCGTGGCGGGCGACGCTGATGGCGGTGTTGCGGCCGAGGCCGCGACTGCCGCCGGTCACGAGAGAAATAGTGGTCATGGGTGCCTCCGGTTGGTGTCGCAGCGTTATGCATCACTCGCACCGGATGATGTTGCGCGATCGTCCCTAAAACTTGCCTGATTGTCCTAGAGCGTTGTCGCGGTCGTCGGTTTCCCCTACCATTGTCGCATGAACGATCAGCTTCTCGACCATGCCCGCCGCTACGCCGATGCGCATGTCGATCGCAATGGGATCGCGGCAACGCCGGTCGACGGCTTCGTGATCCTGCGCGAAACAGCACCGACGATGCTGCAATATGCCGTGTCGAAGCCTTTGGTGGCGTTGGTCCTGCAAGGCCGCAAGTGCGTGACCATGGGTAGTCGAACCCTCGACTTCGGCGCGGGTGACTCCCTTCTCATCACGACCGACGTGCCCACCGTGAGCCAGATCACGACCGCCAGCAGGGTCTTGCCTTATTATTCTCTGGTCCTTGAACTCGACCCCACCATCATCGCCGGCCTGGTGAGCCAGATAGGCCCTGTGCCGTTTGAAGCGGATCAGCCGGTACGGGTCGATCCGACCGAAGCGGAGGTGGCCGATGCGGCGCTGCGCCTGCTGCGGCTGCTCGACCGGCCGGGTACGCTCGCGGTGCTGGGCTCGCAGCTCAGTCGCGAGTTGCACTACTGGTTGCTCAGCGGGCGACATGGTGGTGGCATTCGCGCGCTGGGTGTTACCGACAGCCATGCTCAACGGGTCGCACGAGCCGTCGCGATCCTTCGCCGTCATTATGCCCAGCCCATCAAGATTGAGGCATTGGCCGAGGCTGCCGGCATGAGCTTGTCCGCCTTCCACGTTCACTTCCGCGGCATCACCTCGCTATCGCCGCTGCAGTTTCAGAAGCAGCTCCGCCTCATAGAAGCTCGGCGCCGGATGCTCGCGCAGGGCGAGGCGATCAGTGATGCTGCTTACGGTGTCGGATACGAGAGCGTGCCGCAGTTCACGCGCGAATATGGCCGCATGTTCGGGCAACCCCCAGCCCGCGATATCCGACAGGCGCGCGCGCTGATGGACGCCGCCGCATAGTCTTTCCCAAAACTCGATCCCAAACGGGAAAAGTTGGAACGTCAGACAACGGCAGCTATCGCCCACCACGTCCCCGAAAGCAGCCCGTCCGCTCCCCACTAGGCCGGCCATTCAGAGATGGCCCAAACCGCTGACAAACTGCGCCGGTTCGCACTGGAAGTCGCATTGTGCGGCGTTAGAGGGCGATAGCGTAGACATAGTACTCATCTACGTCGGGTGCGGCCCGCCATTCCCGCCATTGTCACGCCACCGCGCGATATTGTGCGAGATGGCTACTCAATCGCGGTCGTTTGCCATGCTCCTACGTCACGATGACCGCATCGACCGGCCGGCGTGGCGACCAAGGCAGCGTCGGACCATAACCGAACCGCATCACGATATCCGGCCGCCTGCCAGGCAAGCCGATCAGCGTGGCCAGTTCGGGACGCAGCTGAGGAACCTCGACCGGCTGGTTGATGAAGGCGTGCTTCAATCCCAGCGCCGTCGCCTGAAGGGCAAAGCGCTGACAGGCCTGCCCGACCGCCACCCAATGTGCGGGGGTTTCCCCGGCTCCGACAAACACGGCGATCCCAGACGAAGATCGGATCTGGCGGGCGTATACGTCATTCTCCGCTTTTGCCGTCGATAGCCAGTCGAACGCATGTGGCCCGAGCCAGTCCGGCAGCGCGGGGTTGCCACTCGCCACGCTATAGAGGCCATCGCCGGTTCGCAGCGCCTGTCGCGGGTTGAACCGAAGCCACGATTTCAGTTCGCTCACGAAGGCAGCGTCGGCCATCTGCGTGCTGTTGCCCGTAAGGACGAGGTCGCGCAGTTGGTCGACCCGGCCGCGATCGGTGAGCAAAACGAGATCTACGCCGGGCACGACCGCCGCCTTGGCGAGCGTGTCGAGATCGGCTGTGGTGACCATGCGACCGTCATAGTTGGCGCGCGTCGATTGCCGCTTGGTTATGGCATCGAATATGGGGGACGGGATCGGTCGCGCCTGCTCGAAGTCGAAGATGACCGAGCCTTTGTCGCCTGGATCAAATCGGACGGCACCGGGCCCGCCGCGCGCGGCAGACGCCAGCGACAGTGTCTCGGCGGCAGCCCCGAGACTGACAAAGACATGATGGTCGTCAGGATCGACGACCGGCGTCCGCCTCGAAAAGTCGGGCAGGATTTCGATCCTCTTGTCGCCGATGCGGAAGAGCCATGGCTGCGTGTTATGGCCATTGGGCGCCAGCGTGGCATAGCGGATAAGATCGCGCGCGGATGGCGTATCCGCCAAGCCCTTTCGCAGAGCAGCGATCCCCTCGGCGTAGTCCGATGACGACCCCATAGCAGATATCGTGAGATAGGCCGCTCCTCCACCAAATACGGCGGTCGCTGCCGCCCCGATCATCATCTGTCGTCGGTTCACGAGCGGTTCCTTCGTCGGAGTATATTTTTGCATATCTGCGCAGGCATCATGTGTCTTCCCATTCGGCCTTTATGAGCGTCGGAAACTACTCAAAAATGCGGCAAAGTCACATGATGCGACGAGTTGAGTAAGATAGCGTAGACATAGTGCTCATCATCATCGGGCACTGCCCGCCAGAACCGCCATTTGTGCGCGATGGCGCGATATTCTGTGAGATGGCTACTCCAATCGCGGGTTGGATGGCGTCCTGAAGCGGATCAATGGTCATCGTCCGGCTTTTAGCTTCCTTGCGATCAAAGAAGCGCAAATCTCGAGCGCACCAGCGCGGAAGCGGCGATACCCGCTTCCCACATGGGATCGTCCACACCAACTCACCAAACAGCCAGCTGCCCATATATGAAGGCAAACTTTACAGTTCACCTTTCTTATGTGATCATGTGCCATGTCCACGACCTCGGATGACTCCCAGACGGCGCGCGCCTCCGCCCTTGCGACAGAGATCCGTGCCCTTATCGGCAAGCTCAAGCGCCGGCTGCGCGAACAGGCGACTCCCGGCGACCTGACGCCGTCGCAGATATCGGTCCTGCTGCGGCTGGAACGCGAGGGACCTGCGACAACCTCGAATCTCGCCCGGCTTGAGGGCATGCGGCCGCAATCAATGGGCGCAGTGATCGCTCCAATCGAGGCGGCGGGCCTGGTGTGCGGTGCCCCGGACCCACTGGACGGGCGCCAGACCATCCTGTCGCTCACCGACGCTTGCCGAAAATGGATCGAGGACGGCCGGGCGGCGCGGCAGGACTGGCTGACCCGCACGCTCCAGGCGCGGCTGTCGCCCGAGGAGCAGGGCAAGCTTCTGGAAGCCGTCGAGCTGCTCAAGCGGCTCGTCGACGATTGATGGCGTTCCACGGGCCGACGCCCGACCGGAACTTTCTGGAAATGTGGGAGGACCCTCACATGGCACTGACCACGCTCGACCCGAACACCGCCCTGATCGTCGTCGACCTGCAGAAGGGGATCGTCGGCTTGCCGGGCCTCCCGGCAATCGACGCTGTCATCGGGCGTGCCCGCGCGCTCGCGGACGCCTTTCGCGCCCACGGCCTGCCGGTGGTGCTCGTCAACGTCGCCGGCGGCGCGCCAGGCCGGACGGAACAGCCGCCCCGTCAGACCGGCGGTTTTCCGGACGGCTGGACCGACCTTATCCCCGAGCTTGACCGCCAACCCGGCGATATCGTGGTGACGAAACGGAGCTGGGGTGCGTTCGCGACCACCGATCTCGAAGCTCGATTGAAAGCGCGGGGCGTCACCCAGGTCGTGATCGCGGGCGTTGCGACGGGAACCGGCGTCGAGGCGACCGCGCGCCAAGCCTATGAGCACGGGTTCAACGTTACCCTCGCCACCGACGCCATGACCGACACGCGGCCGGAGGCGCACGACTACAGCATCGGCAACGTCTTCCCACGGCTCGGCGAAACCGGCGCGGCGCGGGAGATCATCGACCTTCTGCCGACAAGGAGCGCATGACATGCCTTGGTTTTCTCTCCTGTCCTACTTCTTCGGCGGCGCCTTTCTGGCGAACGCGGTCCCCCATTTCGCCAGCGGCATGATGGGCAGGCCGTTCCAGAGCCCGTTCGCCAAGCCGCCAGGCCAAGGACTTTCCTCGTCGGCCGTCAATGTGCTCTGGGGCTCTTTCAATATCGTCGTCGGCTATGTCCTCGTCTGCCGCGTCGGCGATTTCGGATTGAGGAACACGGCCGACGTCCTTGCATGCGGCGCCGGTGCGCTCCTGATCGCGCTTTTCTGCGCCCGGCACTTCGGCCGCTTCCATGGCGGGAATCAGCCGGAGCACCCATGAAGGCGCCGTTTGCGGGCGTCTTCCGATCGCTACGAGGCTTCAATTATCGGGTCTGGGCATGCGGCGCCTTCGCCTCCAACGTCGGCACCTGGGTCCAGCGGACGGCGCAGGACTGGCTGGTGTTCACCCAGCTCACCCAACACGACGCTTCCGCCGTTGGCCTGGTCATGGCGCTGCAGTTCGCGCCGCAGTTCCTTCTGCTGCCCTGGACCGGCGCCGCAGCCGATCGTTTCAATCAGCGCAGGCTGCTGATCGCGACACAGGCAACGATGGGCGGCCTCTCGCTGGCGCTGGGGATTCTTACCGTCGCCGGCGTCGTACAGCTCTGGCACGTCTATGTCTTCGCGTTCCTGTTCGGCAGCGCCGCGGCTTTCGATGCACCCGTGCGCCAGACCTTCGTCGCGGAACTGGTCGGGGATGAGGATCTCCACAATGCCGTGGCGCTCAACTCGACGTCGTTCAACGCAGCGCGCATGATCGGGCCCGGCGTATCCGGCATCCTCATCTCCGCCACCGGGACAGGTTGGGCCTTCCTGCTCAACGGCCTCTCCTTCATTGCGGTGCTGATCTCGCTCGCGTTCCTTCGCATCTCCGACCTGCGTCCGAACGCGAGGGCGCCCCGCACCAAGGGGAGCTTTGTCGAAGGGCTACGCTACGCGTGGGGACGTCCGGACCTCAAGGCGATCCTGGTCATGCTTTTCCTGATCGGGACGTTCGGCCTGAACTTCCCGATTTTCATATCGACCATGGCGGTGGGCGTCTTCCATGCCGACGCCCGCGGATATGGGCTGCTGTCATCGATCATGGCGATTGGGACGATGGTGGGCGCACTGCTGAGCGCCGGCCGTGACAGGCCACGGTTCGGCTTGCTGCTGGTTGGCGCCGGGGTGTTCGGGCTCGGCTGCACCTTCGCCGCGATCGCCCCGAGCTACTGGTTATTCGCCATTGCGCTGGTTGTCATCGGCGTTGCCGCCCTGACTTTTACCAACACAACGAACAGCTTGATGCAGCTTTCCACGGAGCCCACCATGCGGGGGCGAGTGATGGCGCTACGTGTCGGCATCGCGCTTGGGGGCACGCCGATCGGCGCCCCCATCGTGGGGTGGGTGGCGAATATGTTCGGGCCGCGCTGGGCGCTGGGGGTTGGCGCCGTTTCGGGGTTCGCCGCCGCGATCCTTGGCCTATATGCTCTGAGATGCGGGCTTACGAAAACGGAGACCCGTCGTCCGCGCGGCTAGAAGGCGGATCGTCTTTTGCCATGGACCCGCTTGACCACAATTCTGGGGCAGGCTAAAAAGTTGTATGATACAACCTTTTGCGCTTATGCGCCGATGTCAATAACGCATTCCACCGTCGACCAAATCCGCGCAGCATCTCGGCAGCTTGTCCGAGAACTCGGCTTCATGGGGGGCACTTTCGCTGGGACCGACCTGCCGCCTTCCGCCGTCCATGCCCTGATCGAAATCGACGCCAGCGAGGGGATCTCGGCGCGCGATCTCGGCGGGATTCTCCACCTTGAAAAGTCGAGTATCAGCCGGCTGCTGCGTAAGCTCGTCATCTCAGGCGATGTCCTGGAGGAGCCGGACGAGGAGGATGCGCGCACCAAGAAGCTCGCCCTGAGCCCGGACGGACGCAAGCGCGTCGCCGCAATCCATGCCTTTGCTCGCGCACAGGTCGCGGGCGCGCTGGAACAGCTTCCTTCCGAACACCACCGCACCGTCCTTAATGGCCTGTGCCTCTATGCCGATGCGCTGGCTGCAAAGCTGGCCGCCCCAAGGACGGCTCCGCAGACCGAAATCCTCGCCGGCTACCGGCTTGGCCTCGTGGCCCGCATCTCCGAGATGCACGCGCTCTATTATGCGCGGGAAGCCGGCTTCGGCAGGCGCTTTGAAACCGTCGTCGCCGGTGGCCTCGCGGCCTTCTGTGACCATCTCGACTCGCCGGTTAACGGGATCTGGGTTGCCCTTCGCGACGAACGAATTGTTGGCTCGATCGCCATCGACGGTGAGGATTTGGGCCCGGGGATCGCGCACCTGCGCTGGTTCATCGTCGACGATGAGATGCGAGGCACGGGCGTGGGGCGGCGGCTGCTTGAGACCGCGCTCGACTTTTCGGACGGGCAACGCTTCGCCGAGACCCATCTGTGGACCTTCGCCGGCCTTCATGCTGCACGTGATCTCTATGAAAAGAATGGCTTCGCGCTGGTTGAGGAGCGTCTCGGCAGCCAGTGGGGCAAGGAGGTGCTCGAACAGCGCTTTGTGAGGAGACGGCCATGATGTCCACAGAGATGACAGCGCCTTCCATCGCCGAACTGGCGGGCCCGTCTCCTTGCTACACGCCGGCACGTCGGCTCGCCGGGAAGATCTGTCTCGTGGTCGGCGCGACCAGCGGGATCGGTCGTGCAACGGCGCTCCGCATGGCCGAGGAAGGGGCGGCGGCCGTGGTCATCTCGGGACGGCGACAGGCGCTCGGCGAGGAGGTCGCCGAGGCTCTGTGCCGCACGGGCACGAAAGGCGTGTTCGTCACAGCCGACGTCACCTGCGAGGCACATCTGGCTGACCTCGTGGCGCAGACGATGACCCGCTTCGGCCGTCTCAACGTCGTCTTCAATAATGCCGGGTTCCAGGAGCGCCGGGCGCCGCTGGCGGTCCAAACGGATGGTGTTTATGGGCAGGTCTTCGACACCAATGTGCGCGCGGTCTTTCATGCCATGCGTCATGAAATCCCCGCGCTGATCGCCTCGGGTGGCGGAGCGATCGTCAACAACACCAGCGTCAGCGGGATGCGCAACCCCAATCCCGGCCTGTCGCTCTACGGCGCCTCCAAGGCCGCGGCCATCGCGCTGACGCGCGCGGCGGCGATGGAATATGCCCCGCAAGGCGTGCGGATCAATGCGGTCGCCCCAGGGCGCGTCGTCACGGACATGATGCTGTCCTCCGGCATCGCCGACATGCGCACCGTCGCTGGCAACTTGCCGCTCCGGCGCATGGGCCATCCGGACGAAGTGGCCGCGGCGGTCGTCTGGCTGCTTTCGGCTGAGGCAAGCTACATCGTCGGCCACGTGCTTGCCGCCGATGGCGGTTTCCTCGCTGGATGAGCCGGCGAACGCTGTCTACGCAGACGAACCCGCTTCACGCGCGGCGCATACCGATCGCCGTCGGCCTTCGCCTGGGCGCGGGCTCTAGCGACGCTCGGACCGGCTGAAATTGCTGAGGTGGCCCTCGCGTGCCGCCTGGGCGCGGGCGGACTTGACGATGCCGGCGCTTTTGCCCTCGGGCGCGACCCGCGACATCAGGCGCTGCATGTTGGTGCTGCCGCACGCCGGGCACACGGGCGTGTCGGAAAATCCAATCAGCAATTCGACATCCTTGTCGCATTGGCCACAATGAAAGCTGTAGAGCGGCATGTCCGCGCCTCCGCATTTCCGCCGGGGATCCGAGGGATCGCCGGAAGTTCAACCGCGTGCAGAGGCATTTTCAGCGTATGTGCCGAAGAAATGCGCCGCCACGAACCCGCAATTCGCGCGGGTCGCCGATCCGTTGCAGAAACCGCGCCAGTTCCGGGTGCTGATGCGCGGGGCGTAAAACCACAGGTTCGCCCGCCCCGCGCTGCGGTCACAGAACCTGGTCGTGCGCGGTCGGGAGGAAATCCAGCTTCACGACGAGGTCGTTGAAGTCGGTGTCGCCGCCGCCGTACAGATCCTCCCATCCCCAAGTGTTGAGCCCGTAGCTCCAGAGATGGGCGACATGGGCGTCGTTCACCACCTCATTGCCATTGGCGAAGGCGTAGAACGTCGTCTCTCCATTGGACAACTTCATTGCGATGAGGTCACCCGCGTCGACATCGGTGAGATTGGCTTCGGAATACTTTCCGTAGCCCCCTCCCGAAACCCATGTCATTCCGGTGTCGGTCTTGTAGGCGTGGGCGGTGCTGGCCGCATCGTATCCGGCCTCGCCGGGTTTGAAACCGCCGACGGTCCCGGAGAGATCGTCCACCTTGTAGAACATGACCGATAGATCCTTGGTGCCAGACTGGCGCATGCGGACCATTGCGGTCTGATCGTCCGCGGCGGCGGCCGTTTCAGCGATGGCTACAGAACGGGCCACCTCGACGGCGCTGGTGCCGTCGGCCGAGACAAATTCCGCCCCGTAGGGGTTGGCGAGGACGGACTTCGAAGCGGAAGTCTGAATTCCGTCCAGCTTGACGGAAAGCGCCGCGTCTTTTTCGACGATGGCCTCTATCAGCTTGGCCTGGGACTGGTGATCGAACGATGTGACTTCATCGGCGGAAATATCCGCGTTCAGGACCTTTTGGGCAAATGCCTTCGACCAAGCATTCTGAGCCGAGGCCGTGCCGGCATAAGCCGTCGCGGTTTCCCCCTGATCGAGGTCGATGACCATGTCGCTCTTCAGATAGATCTGAAACAGCAGGCTCTGGTCGTCCGCGCTCTTGTAGGCACCCGCGCCGTCTGCGGACAGAGGGGCCGGCGTGTTGAAATAGGTCTTTCCGTTGATCAGAGTGGCGAGCGCGTCGGTAAGAAGGTCGACATCCGGCGTCGCGGTCGTCAGGTCGAGGTCGTATCCCGCTGCGGCGTGATAGCCGCCCATGCCAGCGGTCCCGGCGCCGGCGGCTGAAACCGCCCCCGGTGCGAGGAAGCTGGCGGCGGCGAGCAGGTCGTTGAGGTCATTCGGCTTTGCGAGGCCGAATTCGTTCAGCACCTTATCGAGCTCCCTACCGAAGTTCGCCCAGGCTTCGACCGCCTTCACCTGACCCGAAAGCACGGCGGTGCTGGTTCCTCCCTGGTCGTCGGAGAGCATGTAGGAGAAGCGGGTCTGGCCGGAGAAGGTGGCAAGGGGAGTGAAGAGCAGGTTTCCGTCAGCCGTAAGGGAGACCGTGCCTCCCGCGACCGCAACGGACGTGCCCGCGGCGATGGCCTTGCCATCGATCTGGGCGATGCGGATCGTGTCGCCATCGGCATCCTTGCCGCCGGCACCGACCTCTATGCGCTGGGACTTGGTGCCCGCCTCAACGGTGAAGCCTGTGTCGACGGAGACGGGGATGTCGTTTACGGCCGCGATGCTTCCGACTGCGCGGCCCGTGGTCTCGGCGCCGCTGGGATCGGAGAGGGTGAAAGTGAAGCTCGCGTCGCCGTTGAAATCCTTCGCGGGTGTGAAGCGCAGGGTGCCATCTTCCGCGAGCGTGAGACTTCCGCCCGCAGCCTGCAGGGGGGCGCCCGATGATATCGCGACGCCGTTGATCCGCGTCACCTTGAGCGCATCGCCGTCGCGGTCCACCGCCCCCTCGCGCAGATCAATGATGGCCTCCCGGTCCTCCCGGCCGGCGAAGGTGACATCTGTTGCCACCGGCACGTCGTTGACCGGCGTCACCGTTCCGGTGGCGCGGCCAAATGTGCGGCCCCCCCGACCATCGACGGCGGTGTAGGTGAAGGCGATGTCGCCGTTGAAATCGGCCGCCGCCGTGAACACCACCCTCCCGTCTCCGGCCCGGCTCAGCGTACCGCCGTCGATCGCGACGGACGTTCCGACCGCGAAGGCGATACCGTTGATCTCAACAAGCGAAAGGCTGTCGCCGTCGACGTCGACATCGTTGGCCAGCAGGTCCAGCATCACGCTGCCGTCCTCGGCAACGGTGAAGCTGTCGTCGGCCGGGGACGGCCCGTCATTGATGGCGGTCACTGTGCCGTCCATGTGGCCGATGGCCGTGCCGCCCTGGCCATCGCTGAGCGCGTAGGTGAAGGAGACGGTTCCGTTGAAATCGGCTCTGGGTGTGAATACCACCTCGCCGGCATCGTCGAGGATGACCACGCCCCCCAATACAGCAATACCCGTTCCATCCGCCGGCCAGGCCTTGCCGTCGATTGCCGAGACCGTGAGGGTATCTCCGTCAATGTCCACGTGCGGCACCTTGAGGGTGAGGCTTGTGTCCTCGCTGACAGCAAAGTTGTAGTCCGGGGCACGGGGCGTATCGTTCACCGGGATGATCGTCCCTTCGACCGTGCCCGTGGCTGTTGCCCCCTGGCTGTCGCTGAGCGTGTAGGTGAAGGAGACCGGCCCGTTGAAGTTGACGGTGGACGTGAAGACAATCAGGCCGTCGCTGCCACGGGCAAAAGTGCCTTCGGCGAAGACCAGCGCGGTGCCGTCGGCCGGAAAATCCGTTCCGTTGATCTGCGTCACCAGCAGGCTGTCGCGATCCCTGTCACTGTCGTTGGCCAGCAGGTCGAACCGGGCCGTGCCATCCTCGGCAACGGAGAACCTGTCGTTTGCCGCAATCGGTGCGTCGTTCACCGGCGTCACGGTCACATGGACGGTTGCCGACCGGGTTCCACCGTTGCCGTCGGAGACCGTGTAGGTGAAGCTGGTCTCGCCGTTGAAGTCGGCATCCGGGGTGAAGGACAAGGTGCCGTCGTCGAGCAAGGTGACGGTGCCATGGGTGGCCTTTATGGAGGGACCCTGGACTGTAGCGCCTGGAACGGCGGCATCGTCTTCCTGATTTTCCGCACTGCCGAATTTGATCCCGTCGATCGCCACGACGCGCAGGGTGTCAGCCTCGATATCGGAATCGTTGATACGAACATCGATGGTGAAGCTCGTATCTTCCGCCACCACAATCGAGTCGTCTGCCGGGGCAGGGGCGTCGTTCACGGCGGTCACGGTGCCGGTTATCCGACCCGTCGCGGTGCCGCCGTGGCCGTCGCTCAAGGTGTAGGCGAAGGAGATCGGCCCGTTGAAGTTCGCATCGGGCGTGAAGACGAGGTTGCCCGCCGGGTTCAGCGTGACGACACCGCCCGCAACCTGGATCCCTTCCCCGTTCGCGGGCCAGCCCTGACCGTCGACCTGCGAGACCGCGACGGTGTCGCCGTCCACGTCCGAGTGGGGTGCCGAAATCACTTTGCCGGTGTCTTCGGTCGTTGAGAAAGATGCGAGGACAGGGGCGACCGGAGCGTCGTTCACGGCTGTCACATTGCCTGACACCTGACCGACGGCGGTACGTCCATGGCTTTCCCGGACGGTGTAGGCGATGGTGACAGGTCCATTGAAGTCGGCGTCGGGGGTGAAGAGAAACGTGCCGCCCGGCGTGCGGGAAACCGTGCCGCCATCAATCTTGACGGCGAAGGACACGCCCGATGCGGGGAGGTCTATCCCATCAATCTGGGTAACGGTAAGGCTGTCACCTTCGGGATCGACGGCCGAGGACAAGAGGTCCAGTTCGACCGCGTCATCCTCGCCGATGATGAAATGCGACGGGGAGACGACCGGGCCGTCGTTTGCCGGGGCCACCTGGACGGTGACGCGCGCCCCTCCGATGGCCGCGCCATCGCTGACCGAATAATCGAACGTGCTCGTGCCATTGAAATTCGTGTCGGGGGTAAACAGAAGTTTCCCATCGGTG
Organism: Roseixanthobacter psychrophilus; assembly: GCF_043195195.1. Classification (NCBI taxonomy): domain Bacteria; kingdom Pseudomonadati; phylum Pseudomonadota; class Alphaproteobacteria; order Hyphomicrobiales; family Xanthobacteraceae; genus Roseixanthobacter; species Roseixanthobacter psychrophilus. The sequence continues at coordinate 1,505 of NZ_JBAFWT010000030.1, read as the reverse complement.
CCGAGGGTTACCGTGCCACCGACGACCTTAACCCCGCCGTCCGCGAGCACCACGCCGTCGATCGTGGTGACCGTCAGCGCATCACCCTCGGTGTCCGTATCATTGACACGCACGTCGATGACGACGGGCGTGTCTTCCATCGTCTCCCCGGTATCGAGCTTCGCAACCGGCGCGTCATTCACCGCGACCACGGTGCCCGAGACCATGCCGGACACGACATTGCCCATGGTATCGGCGACCTCGTAGGTGAAAGAGATCGGCCCGTTGAAATTGGGCAGTGGCGTGAAGGTCAGTACGCCACCCGCGTCCATGGAGACGGCGCCGTTCGCCACCTCCACCGGTCCGCTGAAGGCCGAGATGGCGTGGCCGTTCACGCTCACAATCCGTAGCGCCTCCCCATCAGGCTCCATGTCGTTGGCGCTTACGTCGATCCGGGCGGCGAGATCCTCGGACACGGTGAAACTGTCCGCCGTCGCCACCGGGGCATCGTCCACCGAAGCGACGTCCACATGGACGCGCGCGGTGCTGGTGCCGCCGCGCCCGTCGCTCAAAGTGTAAGTGAAGCTGGTCGTCCCGTTGAAATTCGCATCGGGCGTAAACGTCAGGGTACCATCTGCATTCAGGCTGACCCTGCCGTGCGCGACCGCCATCTGCTCCGCATTGCCAACCGGCGCGTGAACGGCGATCCCGTCGATCGCGACGATGCTCAACTGGTCGCCATCGCCATCGATATCGTTGGCGACGACGTCGATGCGCGCCGCTGTGTCTTCGGTCGTCACCCCTGCATCGTCCGCGAGCACCGGCAGGTCGTTGACCGAACGCACGGTCCCGTCGATCCGGCCGGTCGCTACGCCACCGGCCCCATCGCTGATCTGGTAGGAGAAGGAAACCGTGCCATTGAAGTCGGCATCCGGCGTGAACACTAGGTTTCCAGCGGCATTGCGCGAAACTGTTCCGCCGGCCACTGCAATCCCGGTCCCGACGGCGGGCCATTCCATGCCGTCGATCGCGACAATGCTGACGCTGTCCCCGTCGACGTCGCTGAGCGGGAGGCTGATGAGCGCAGACACATCCTCATCGACGGTAAAACCGAGGTCAGGGGCGGCCGGCAGGTCGTTGACGGCAAGGACCTTGCCGGCCACGGTTCCGGTGCTCGGAAGGCCGCGGGCATCGTCCATGGTATAGGTGAAGGTAACGTCGCCGCTGAAGTCGGCATTGGGCGTGAAGACGATCTTGTCCGCGCCGCTGCGGGTCAGGACTCCGCCCGTGATGGCAAACTGGGGGACATTGGTGGCCCACGCAATGCCATCGATCTTGGTGAGCGTGACAGCGTCACCATCCACGTCGCGCGTTGCCAGGCTCAGCGACCAGTCATTGTCTTCATCGATTTCGAAAGTCGCGTTTGGCGCGGAGGGCGCATCGTTCGCCGCGACGATGGTACCATTCACCGTGTTGATCGAGGTGAGACCGTGACCATCATCGAGTGTATAGGTGAATGTATAAGG
>NZ_JBAFWT010000029.1:0-71854 GCF_043195195.1 Roseixanthobacter psychrophilus | reverse complement strand
AACACGATGAACACTTTTCGGGTTATTCGCAAGCTAGAAAATCCGTTTTCGGTTTGTGTGGCGCATGCGCCTGCCGGCGCGGCGAATAATCTGTGTGAAAACAAGTGATTAGGATAACTGATAACGACGGACCCGACGACGCAGCCGAGTTATCAGAACTCGTGATAAACCGAAAACAGTTTGCAGTACGCCTGAGAGACCTGAAGGCGGGTCAAAGCGAGGCTGAATTCGCAAAGTCGATCGGGGTGAGCCAGACGGCCGTTAACCAGTACCTGAACGCGAAACAGGACCCTAAAAGCCCTGTGCTCGCTAGGATCTCGACTCGATATGGGGTCTCTCTCGACTGGCTGGTGTTCGGCGGCGTCGCAGCGGGAAGTCAGAAGGGCGAGGCCGCATCACCCTCACCGCGCCCAGCTGCGCCTCTTGATGTCGATCTGCTAAAGCAGGCTCTGACTTTGGTCGATGAGTGGTTGGCCAAAAATCGACGGGCCATGCCGCCTTCGAAGAAGGCGGAAGTGGTTTCAATGATTTACCAATTTGCCATCGAAGACCAAGCTCTTGGTAAAGAGCCAATTGACACCCACCGAGTTGCGCAGTTCCTTCGGTTAGTTGCCTGATGGCAACTACGCGCGGGGGGATTGTATGGACAGTGACGGGAGGGACCGAATTTCACAAATTCGGGAGGCATTGCTATCGAACAGTCGGCCTCAGGCAGATGATGACGATTTCGTGACGGGTGAAAAAGCCTGCAAAAAGATGATGAATATTGTCTTTTACGATTTTTCTGGGGCGACGTTTGAAGGATGTGTCGTCACTTTGGGGACCAAGGATCGCGATACTAGCGGCCTGGAATAGGAAAGTGGGGGCGAAACGTGCGCTTGTTGTCTCGGATGGTGTATTCAATTCTTCTTGTCGTGATGTCCGGGGCGGCAAGCGCCGGCTCCCTCGGCGGAAAAGTCGATCAATTTGCCACAATATTTAATGCTCAGGCAAAGAAGCTTGACGTTCTCGATAATGTCGCCGTGGCAAAGAGATCATGTCAGTCAGGTGTAAAACTGGCCTGCACTTATGCTGTCGCTAACGGTCTATCGATCGTCGCATCTTCATCTGAAGACAAGTCGACGCTGAATTCTCTGACGCTCATTATGACATCCAGCGAGAGCGATGCGACTTTGGCGTATGTTTTCACAATGGGTGTCATCATGTCCATATATGCGCCGGATGCCTCGGCCAGCGAGAGGGGCGTAATTCTCAAGCAGCTCGGCGCCGGATTGAAGGGGAGTACCGGCGGGACAGCGGAGCTGCACGGTATATCTTTCGCCCTCAAAGGGCTTGAGGGGATGGGGCTGACCACGGTCATAACGAGAGAGTGATGCGCGTTAAGAGGCAAATTATAGAGTCTACAGAGCAGCTTGAGCGCCGCGCCGCCGTCTGCAAGACTATGTGTCGCAAAGCGCCGATTTAGCGCCATCTGAAAGACATGGGGCGACGAAGCCAATTTTGCCCCGCCGCCCCATCAACGCCGATGAACGCTCACTTCGTCCCGCAGGATCCCGGCCAATCCCGCCTAATCCCGCCTCTGCAGATATATGTGTCTTCACTCAGGCATGGTGCCGCGAACACCCCCGTGGCCCAGACAGGTGGAGCGACACCCCCCTCCCTGACCTCCCCCGCAAGGGGGGAGGGGCGCGGAGCGTGTTGGATGTCTTCAGCGGGTAAAGGTCACGCACCTCGCCGCGCCGCCACGTACTCCTCCAATGCCGCCGCCTGCTCGGCCGATACCCGCAGGCCGAGCTTGGAGCGGCGCCAGAGGATGTCGGCGGCGCAGCGTGCCCATTCCGCGTCCATGAGATAGTCCACCTCGCGGGCGTGAAGGTTCGCGCCGAAGCATTGGCCGAGGTCGGCCGGCGCCGCCACGCCATCCAGCAGGCGATCAACACGGGTGCCATAGGCGCGGGCGAGGCGGCGCAGCAGGGCGGGGTCGAGGGCGGGATGGCGCCGCGCGAACTCCCCCACCAGGCCATCGAACCGCGTCTTTTCGAAATCGCCGCCGGGCAAGGGCGCGGTTGCGGTCCAAGCACGCGCATCGCGCACGGTGGCGGGCAGATGGGCGTGCAGCTTCTCCAAAGCACTTTCCGCGAGCCGGCGATAGGTGGTGATCTTGCCGCCGAACACGCTCAGCAAGGGCGCGGCGCCGTGCGGGGCATCGAGCACCAGCACATAGTCGCGGGTGGCTTCCTGCGCCTTGGTCGCGCCATCGTCATAGAGCGGGCGCACGCCGCTATAGCTCCACACCACGTCGCCGGGCGAGACGGCCAGGGCGAAATATTCGCTCGTCGCCGCGCACAGATAGGCGATCTCGGCCTGGCTCGCGCGCACATCCTCCGGCAAGCCGGAATAATCCTGGTCCGTGGTGCCGATCAGGGTGAAATCGCCCTCGTAGGGGATGGCGAAGATGATGCGGCCATCGGCATTCTGGAAGATGTAGCAGCGGTCATGATCGAACAGGCGCGGCACCACGATGTGGCTGCCCTGGACCAGCCGCACGTGGGCGCGTTCCTGCAGGTTCAGGGTGTCGAGCACATGGGACACCCACGGCCCGCCGGCATTCACCAGCGCCCGCGCCCGCACGGTCTCGCGCATGCCGCCGCGCTCGGCCTCGATCACCCAGAGCCCGTCCGCGCGCGCAGCGCCCACCACCCGCGTGCCCGGGCGGATGTCGGCGCCGCGCTCCTGCGCGTCGAGGGCGTTGAGCACCACGAGGCGGGAATCCTCCACCCAGCAGTCGGAATATTCGAACCCGCGGGTGAGAGTGGCCCGCAGCGGCGCGCCGGCCGGGTCGCGCTTCAGGTTCAGCATGCGCGACGGCGGCAGCAGCTTGCGACCGCCGAGATGGTCGTAGAGGAACAGGCCGAGCCGCAGCATCCAGGCCGGGCGCAGGCCGGGCAGAAAGGGCAGCACGAAGCGCAGCGGCCAGATGATGTGGGGCGCGAGGCCCCACAGGATCTCGCGCTCCATCAGCGCCTCGCGCACCAGGCGGAATTCGTAATGCTCCAGATAGCGCAGCCCGCCATGGATCAGCTTGGTGGAGGCGCAGGAGGTGCCGCAGGCGAGGTCGCCCTGTTCGAACAGCACCACGGATGCGCCGCGCCCGGCCGCATCGCGGGCGATGCCGCAGCCGTTGACGCCGCCGCCGACGACGGCAAGGTCGAAGACGGGTTCCGCGCCCTGCGCGCCAGGGGTCATGACCGGGCCGGCGCTCAGCGGGCGATGTCGCGCGTGGCGCGCCGCGTCCCGTCTGGGGCGCGCCGGCCGGGCTCTTGCCTCGCCTGCGCCGCGCAGGTGCGGGCGGTGAAGATATCGCTCATGGCGCGCTCCCGAATGGCTTCGTTCGCGGCTTTTATCATCGGCGGGCGGCTGGGGCGCCATCCCTTTTGCGGGGGGCGGGTTTTCGGCCGCCGATTGTGGCGCCGTCCGGCTGGCGCCCCTCACGAAAGCGCCTCCGGCCGCGGCGAGGCGACCGGAGGCGAAGGAATGCGGCGCGCGTCGATCAGGGCAGAACGGCGCCCGCCGCTCCGGGCCCTGCAGCGCATTCTTTCGTGCGGCGTGGACCATCGGTTCGCGTGAGGAAAATGCGCGCGGTCAATAAGGTGAGGTGGTTCACGGTCTTGGTGAAACGGCAACCCGCTCTAACGCCGGTCGATCTTCTTGCGCTCCACTTCCGGAAACACCCACATGGCGATCACCATGAAGATCCCCAGGAACGCCACCGCGTATTTTGGCGTCGTCTGCCCGAGATGGGCTTGCAAGGCATAGCCCGCAGCCGCCACAAACAGAACGATGATCGAGAGTGCGAACTTGATGTGAAAGGGCATCGCGGGTGTCCTCCGAAACTAGGGTCTGATCTTGAGGCGGCGGGTTCCGGCACATGGCCCCGTCACGCCAGCGACGCGCCGGACTGGCTCACCGCGAGCCAGATTCCGAGCCCCGCCACCTGCAGGGCCAGAAGGGCGGCCAGCCCCGGCCGCCCGTCGCGCCAGAGCGGCGGCACGGCCTCGAACGGCGCGGGGGCGAACAACATCACCAGCCCGCCCACGACGATCAGCGTGGTCAGCCGCAGTTCGCCATAGCCGAACGCCAGGGTGCCGGCGGCCAGCGCCAGCCATAGCGCGCTGTTGAGCACGATCAGGGGGAGGGCGCCTCTCTTGCGGGCGGCCTCCGGGCGGGTTTGCATGGGATACATGCCGCACAGCACGAGGAAGCCAAGGCAGGTGGCGGTCCACAGCAGGGCGAACCAGACCAGCGCCCCGACATTGGGCTCGATGGCGCTCATTCGGCGGCCACCGAACGGGAGGTGGCCTGCGGGCGCGGGGTGCGCGCGGTGCGGCGCATGTTGGTCTTCACGCGGCTGGAGTCATAGCCGTTGAAGATGTGGCCGATCAGGCCGCGATCGAGGTCCGACGTGCCGAACATCCAGTCCATGATCGGGAAGGTGAGGTTCATGTTGCGCTCCATCATGATCGACTGGTCGTGATGGGCGGTGTGGTGCCGGCGGATGGTGTTGACGAACGGCGTGTTCCGCACGAACCAGCTTTCTTCCACGTGGCAGCAGAAGTGCATGAATTCATAGACGAGATAGACCGAGGTGGTGGTGGTGATGAACAGCCAGCCGACATTGGGCGAGATCAGCCACGACAGGATCACCGCGCCCGGAATGGACATCAAGGTGAAGGTGACGAGGGCATAGGGCGGGAAGAAGGTGACGCGCCAATCGTGATGATCGGCGAAGCGCATTTCCTCCTCGGTGAAGAATTGGTGATGCATCAGCGTGTGGCGGTTATAGACCGCGCGAAACAGGGGGATGCGCGAGGGGCGGTGCATGATGTAGCGATGCAGCGCCCATTCGAAGAAATTGCAGAACAGGAACACCACGGGAACGGTGAACCATTCCCACCATTTCACCGCATGGATATTGGACCCGTACACATAAAGTGCGGTGAAGCCGATGGTGTAGATGATCAGCATGTGAAGCCAGCCATTGTACCAGCCGGTCACCCGCTCGCGATAGGTTGCGCGATATTTGCGCTGCCGGTCCGACATAACGCTCTGCGTCAGTTCCATCGGAGTGTTCCTTTTCTCGGCTGCGGGATCAGCCCTGGCGCGACCGCCGCAGAGGGTTTCTGACAAACTAATATATTAGTGACATATCAGATGCAAGAGGCGCGATGCGCCCTTGCGGCGCCTTGCTTCTCCCGATGCGGCCGAGCCTCGCGGCCTCAGGCGGCGACGGCCATCAGCGCGGCATCCACGTCGGCCGAGGTCATCTCCCATTCGTTGGCGAAATTGGCGACAACCTCGCGCATGAAGCGCGTGTGGAGCGCCAGGGCGCGCTTGGGATCGCCGAGATGGTCGGCGAGGATGGCGAGCGCGAGCTGGGACGGCGCCTCGCCCTCATAGCTCCATTCGAAACCGTCCCGGCTGAGAACCGCGATGTCCTCGCGCGTTGGCAGGGGCGCATCGTCCACGGTAACGTGCACGCCGTCGATGGTTCGGTCCCCACGGTATGTTTTCATTGGTGTATCCGCTGGATGCAAGTGATATCGAACTGATATGTTATAGACTCATCAGGGCCGCCGCAAGGTGCGGACCCCTTGTCGAACCACAGCAAAGGCGCGATTGCGCACGGGGCAGACAGCATGTTCGCGGTGATTTTCGAAGTCCGGCCCCGGGCCGACCAATGGGAAGCCTATCTCGCCCTGGCGCAGGAGTTGCGGCCGCGCCTCATCGAGATGGACGGCTTCCTTTCGGTGGAGCGGTTTTCCGCGCGCCGCACCCCCGGCCTGCTGCTCTCCTTCTCCCTGTGGCGGGATGAAAAAGCGCTGGTGCGCTGGCGCACCGAGGGGCGTCACCACGCGGTGCAGGAACTGGGGCGCACCAAGACCTTCGAGGATTATCACCTGCGCATCGGCGAGGCGGTGAGCGACAGCGCGCACGACACGCCGCTGACGCAGCAGCGCTTCGATGCGACGCAGGTGGGCAGCGCCAAGAGCGTCGGCATCCTGGAGGTGGCGCGCATCGCCTCCGCCGGGGCATTCCTCGGGGAGGATGCGCTGTCCGGATTGCTCGCCGGTTCCGGCATCGACCTTGCGGACTGCGAAATCTACGACAGTATCTACGCGCCCGGCAAAAGCCTGCTGCTGTTCCCGCTGGAAGAGGCCGCGCCGCTTCCCTCCTGGACGCCGGCGGAGGGGGAGGAGCGCCACGCCCTGCGGGTCCGCATCATCCGCGACTACGGCATGTTCGATCGCCGCGAGGCCCCGCAATATTATCCCGACGCGTCCGCAGGCTGAGAAGCGTTTCCCGGCCCAGCGACGGCGCGCCGGAGCGCCGAGCCGGGATCCAGCGGAGAAGGCGGCGCAGCCGGCGAACGCGCCGCGCGCCTTTGGGGTGAAGCGCCGCGCGCATTTCGGGTGAAGCACGCGCATCTGGATTGAAGCGCCTGCGGCGGATTTTTGCGCTGGGTCCCGGCTCGCGTTCCGCGCCGCTGGCGCTGCACTTGGCCGGGACGCGGGAGGGGGCCGCCGCAATATTATCCAGATGCGTCCCGCAGGCTGAGATGCGTTTCCCGGCCCAGCGACGGCGTGCCGGAGCGCAGAGCCGGGATCCAGGGAAGAAGGCGGCGCAGCCGTCAAACGCGTCGCGCGCATTTCGGGTGAAGCGCCTGCGGCGGTGTTTTGTGCTGGGTCCCGGCTCGCGCTCCGCGCCTGCGGCGCTGCGCTTGGCGGGGACGCGGAGGGGGCCCTTCTACATCTCGATCACGCTGCGGATGGTCTCGCCGCGCTTCAATGCGGCGAAGCCTTCGTTGATGTCGCCGAGCGCGATGCGGCGGGAGATCAGGCCCTTGAGATCGAGCCGCCCGTCCAGCGCGGCGCGGGCGAGGAAGGGGAAATCGCTGTGCGGCCGCGCGCCGCCATAGGAGGAGCGGCGGATGCGCTTTTCCCCCATCAGGGAGCCCCAGCGGAACGACACGTCGTTCGCCACATCGATCTTGCCCAGCCAGATCACCTCGCCGCCCGGCCGCACCGCCTCCAGCGTGGTGCGGAAGGCGACCGGTGCTCCGGCGGATTCCAGCACCACGTCGGCGCCGCGTCCGTTGGTGAGGGTTTTCGCGGCTTCCACCACGTCGCCGGTGCGGGCGTTGACGCCATGGGTGGCGCCCATGCTTTTGGCGAGCGCGAGCTTCTCGTCGCTGATGTCGGCGGCGAGGATCTGTTCCGCCCCCGCGAGCCGGGCGCCCTGCACGGCCGCGAGCCCCACCGCGCCGCAGCCGAGCACCAGCACCGTGTCGCGCGGGTGGATGTGGGCGACGTTCAATGCCGCGCCGACCCCGGTCATCACCCCGCAGCCGATCAGGCACGCTTCATCGAACGGCAGGTCGGGCGGCACCGTGATCGCCTGCTGGTCCGGCACGATGCAATAGTCGCCGAACGCGCCGAGGAACATGAGCGCGCCCAGCTCCCGTCCATCGGCGAGATGCGCCTTGGCGCTGCCGTCGAAGGCGCGGGCTTTCGGCCCCTCGGCGAGATAGCTCTCGCACAGGATCGGCAGCGAACGGTCGCAATAGAAGCAGGTGCCGCACCAGGGATTCCAGGAGAGCACCACATGGTCGCCCACCTTCACCCCTTGCGCCTCTCGCCCCACCGCCGCGACGATGCCGGCGGCCTCGTGGCCGAGCACCAAAGGCGGGGGATAGCGCAGGCCGCCCTCGATCACCTCTAGGTCGGTGTGGCACAGGCCGGCGGCTTTCACCCGCACCAGCACGTCGCGGGGCGCTAGGGCGCGGGCCTCGACGGTTTCGATGGTGAGCGGCGCATGGGGCGCGTGGAGAACCGCCGCGCGATAGCGCAGCGGGAAGGTCAGGGAAGGGGACATCAGCCGTGTTCCAGCTCCACTTCGCCGGCGATCACCCGCATCACGTCCTTGTCGCGGTGGGCAGCCGCCACCGAGCCGGAGAAGATCAGCTCGCCGCGTTCGATCACATAGAGCCGGTCCACGTCTTCCGGCAGATGGTGGACGTTGGATTCCGCCATCAGCACCGCCTGCCCCATGGCGCGAATGGCCGCGATGCCGGCGCCGATGACCGGGATGATGGCGGGGGAGAGCCCCTCGAACGGCTCGTCCAGCAGCAGCAGCTTGGGATCGAGCGCGAGGGCGCGGGCGACCGACACCATCTTGCGCTCGCCGCCCGACAATTGCATGCCGCCGCGATGCAGATATTGCCGCAGCTTGGGGAAGACGGTCAGTGCCCGCTCGATGCGCGCTTCGCTGCCGTCGCCGCCGGGACGGGTCCAGGTGGGCAAGGCGATGTTCTCGGCCACCGTGAGATCGCCGAACACTTCGGATTCTTCCGGTGAGAAGCCGATGCCCATTTGGGCGATCTTGAACGTGGGCAGGCGCGTCAGCTCCTGGCCCAGGAACGTGATGGAGCCCGCCACCGGCCGGCGATAGCCCATGATCGAGCGCAGGGTCGTGGTCTTCCCCGCGCCGTTGCGGCCGATCAGGCAGACCAATTCGCCCGGCGCCACGGTGAGGTCGATGCCATTGAGGATGCGGCTGCCGCCGATATCCACCTTCAGCCCGGACACGGTCAGCATGGGCGGGCCCCCTCGGCAACAGCGGTGGTTTTATGGGCGACGGTGGGCGGGCGCGTGCCCACCACCGCGGCGATCAGCGCCGGGTCGCGGAAGAAGGTGGCCGGCGGCTCGTTCGCCAGCACGGCACCGCCCTGGAGCGCGATGATGCGGTCGGAATAGCGGGCCACCAGGTCCATGTCGTGCTCCACCTGGATAATCCCCCGCACGCCGGCCTTGCGCGCCGCGCTGACCAGCAGTTCCATGATGGAATGCTTGTCGCCGGTAGAGACGCCGGAGGTGGGCTCGTCGATCAGGATCAATTGCGGCTTGAGGGCGAAGGCGCTCGCCACATCCAGCAGTTTCTTCTCGCCCTGGGAGAGCGCGCTGGCCGGCTGGTCGAGCCGGTGGCGCAGGTTGAAGATGTCCGCCACCTCCTCCACGTCGGCGCGCACCTCGCGGTCGCGGGTCAGCGAACGGAACGGGTTGCGCGCCCGTTTCAGGCGCGAGGCGGCGGCCACCGCCAAGGTCTCGCGCACCGTGAGGGCGGGGAAGATGTTCACCAGCTGGAACCCCCGCGCCATGCCGCGCCGGGCCAGTTCCACCGGGCCGATGCCGGCGATGTTGGCGCCGTGGAAATGCACATGGCCGGAGGAGGGCTTCAAAAGCCCGGTGAGCACATGCACCAGCGTGCTCTTGCCGGCCCCGTTGGGGCCGACGATGGAGATGAATTCCCCGTCCGAAATGGAGAGGGAAACGTCGCGCAGCGCCTGGAACGCGCCGTAGCTCTTGGAAACGCCGTGGGCGGCGAGAAGGGCGGCCATGGGTCAGTTCCCCTTCCTGAAGCGGGCGACCACATCGCCGGCAATGCCCGCGATGCCACGCGGAAAGAAGATCACCAGCAGCACCAAGATCGCGCCCATGACGAAGCGCCAATATTGGGTCGCCGCCATTACGGTGTCCTGAAGCAGCACGAAGGCGAGGCCGCCGATGACCGGCCCGACGAACGAGCCCGAGCCACCCAGCACCGCCATGAAGACGAGGTTGCCGGACTGGGTCCAATAGACGATCTCCGGGTCGGCAAGGCCGATGGACACCGCCAGGATCGCCCCGCCGACCGCGCCATAGACGGCGGAGACGATGAAGGCGGCAAGGCGGGTACGGGAGACCTGCACGCCGAGATAGGAGGCCTTCTGCGCATTCTCGCGGATCGCCTGCAGGTGCAGGCCGAACGGCGAACGCACGATGCGCCACATGATGAAGCCAAGCACCGCCAGCAAGGCGAGGGCGTAATAATAGAACGGCCCCGTCAGATAGGCGGTCTTGCCGCCCTCGATGTCCATGCCGAACAACAAAGGTCGCACCACCCGCATGCCCTGGTCGCCGCCGGTGAGGCCATAGAATTTGAACAGGATGGAATGGAACAGCATGCCGAACGCCAAGGTCAGCATGCCGAAGAAGATGCGGGTGTAGCGCACGCACAGATAGCCCACCGGCAAGGCGATGAGCGCCGACACCGCGATTGCGGCGAGCAGCACCAGCTCGAATGAGCGCACGCCGAACTTGCTGGTCAGCACCGCCGTGGCATAGGCGCCGACGCCGAGGAACATGGCGTGGCCGAACGACAGCAGCCCGGTGTAGCCGAACAACAGGTTGAAGCCGAGCAGAGCGATGGCGAAGCCGAAGAACGGCACCATCAAGGTGAGGGTATAGGTGGAGGCGATGAGCGGCAGCGCCGCCATGGCCACCACGATCACCAGCAGCGCCCACAGGCCCTTGGGGCGGGAGAGGGGCGGGGCGGCGGGGGAGGCCACCGCGCGAACCGAAGTCTCAATTCTCACGCGACAGCCCTCCCGAAAAGCCCGGCCGGACGCAGGATCAGCACCGCGATGACGACCACATAGATGGATAGGATTTCCGCTTCCGGCAGGACCATGATGGCGGCCGCGCGGATCAGCCCGACGATGAGCGCGCCGGCGAGCGCGCCGCGCATGGAGCCGAGGCCGCCGATGACCACCACGGCGAACGCTTCCACCACCAGTTCCACCGCCATGTCGAGCGAGGAGGCGGACGCCGGCACCACCAGCGCCCCGCCCACCGTGCCGAGCATGCAGCCGACGGTGAAGACGGCGGCGAAGATGCGGTTGGAATCCACGCCCATGGCTTCCGTCATGTTCCGGTTTTCCGCCGTGGCGCGGATGATGCGGCCCATGCGGGTGCGCTGGAGGAACAGGCCGAGGCCGAGCGCGATGGCGATGCTGGCGGCGATCACCAGCAGATTATAGGTCGGCACCTGCACGCCCAGGAATTCGGCGGTGCCATAGACCAGATAGGCATTGTCCAAGGTGCGCGGCGTCGCACCCCAGAAGAAGCGAAAGACGTCCTGAAACATCAGCAGGAAGCCGAAGGTGATCAGCAGCTGGTAACTTTCATCCCGATTGTAGATCGTGCGCAGTACCCGTTCCACCGGCAGGCCGACCAGGCCGATGGCGAGACCGGCGAGGATCAGCACCGGCAGGACCAGCAGGCTTGGCACGCCGAGCTGGGCGGCAAATCCCACCGCCGTGATGCCGAAATAGGCCCCGAGCGCATAGAAGGAGCCGCAGGCGAGATTGACGATTTTCTGCACGCCGAACACGAGCTGCAGACCCGCCGCGACGAGGAAAAGAATGGCGGCGTGAAACACGCCGCCGAGAAGCACGTCGATGAAGACCGTCATGTTTCGGGCGCCCCCTCAGACCGGTAGCTTGGAGGTCTTGATCCAGTCCCAGAAATCCACGCCCGGCGGCTTCTGGAGCTGGTCGGCGGTGAAGCTGTCGACGGTCGAGAGGGTGGGGAAGTCGTAGGAATTCTTGTTGGTGGAAAGCCCCTGGTAGAAGGTCTGCTCGGCGATCTTGTCCTTGCGGAACTGGCCCGGCCCGCCGAGGCTCTGCACCTTCTGCTCGGGGATGGAGGCGATGATTTCGTCGAGCTTGGGCCAGCGGCCGGTGGCCTTGTTGGCGGCTTCCACGCCGGCCTTGTAGGCGGCGAGGGCGAAATAGGCCCGGTCCGCCTCCCAATGGGGAGCTTCCTTGTAGCGGCCCATGTAATCGTCCACGAACGCCTTCTGGAGCGGCGAGGCGGTGGGCAGCGCGAAATACAGTGTATTGTGCCCGAACACCACATTCTCGGGCATGAATTCCTTCTTCAACTGGTTGATCTGCCAGCCGGCGGCGGGCAGGGCGATGTTGACGCCCTCGAACAGGCCGGCGGCCGAGCCCTGCTTCATGAACACCGGCAGATCGGCGAACAGCATGGAGGAGAAGATGAAGTCGGGCTTCGCCGCCTTCAGTGCGGCGACATGGGAGGTGAGATCCATGGTGCCGACCTTGGGCCATTGCTCGGCCACCACCTCCACCTCGATGCCGGCGCGGGCGAGGATCTGGCGGAACGCTTCCCAATTGTTACGGCCGTAGGAATAGTCCGGGTTGATGCCGGCGATACGCTTGATCTTGCCCTTGAAATATTTGATCGCGAGCAGCGAGGCCATGACCGCCTCACACTCATTGTCGGTAGAGCGGAAGACATAGTTGGATTTCGGCATCGCCTCCTTCACGCCGTCCTGGGTGGTGCCGTCCCACATGATCAGGAGCGCCTGCTCCTCTTCCGCCGTGGGCGCGACGCCGAGGCTGACGCCGGTGGAAATGAGCCCCTGCACGCAATCCACCTTCTCCTGCAGCACCAAGCGGCGGAAGCGCTCGATCGTGTCCTTGGGCGAGGTTTCCTCCTCGATCACCAGCTCGATCGGCCGGCCGGCGATGCCGCCGTCCTTGTTCATGCGCTCGGCAGCCCATTGCACCGCGCGGATGCCGCATTCGCCGACCGTGCCCATGGCACCGGAGCGGGGCGCAAGGATGCCGATGCGGACGGGCTTTGTCTGGGCAATGGCAGGTGCAAAAATGCCGGGAGCGGTGGCGGCAAGGCCGGCGGCCCCGATTCCGCGCATGAGCGTGCGGCGGGTGATGGTCATTTGGCGTTTCTCCCCTGCGGGCTATGCCCGTCTTTAGTTGTAACATATCATAAGTATATGACTTGAATGTCTGCAAGAGGCAATTTCCATATCGCGAATTGCGCGGGTGCCTTGACCATTGCCGGCGTCCGTGATGACACAAGGTTGGAGCATCACGGAGTTGAGTCCATGGCGAAGAAGGCGACGCATCGCACGCCCGTTTCCTCTGAGGATCGCTCCGCGGCGGCGGCACGGCCGCCGGTGCGCCGCGCGAAGCCGGCGGCGGTGCCCGAGGTCGCCGAGGATGCGTTGGAAAAGCTCGCTATGCCGGCCGTCGCCGAGGGCGAGGCGGCCGACGATACCAGCCTCACCGACCGCGCCTATCGCATGTTGGAAGAGCTGATCTCCACGCTCCAGCTCCCGCCCGGATCGGCGCTGTCGGAGCTTGCGCTGTCGCAGAGGCTCGGCATCGGCCGCACGCCCATTCGCGAGGCGCTGCAGCGCCTGGTGCGCGACGGTCTGGTGGTGGTGCTGCCGCGGCGCGGCGTGCTGGTTTCGGAAATCAATCTGCGCACCCAATTGCGCCTGCTCGAAGTGCGGCGGGTGCTGGAGCGGCTGATGGCCGGGCTGGCGGCGGAGCGCGCCACGGCGGAGGAACGGCGCGAATTCGCTGAGATCGCCGCCGCGATGCGCCGTGCCGCCGAGCAGGAGGACGACATTTCCTTCATGCGCCTGGACGGCAGCTTCAACCAATTGATCGCGCAGGCGGCTCGAAACGAGTTCGCCATGCGCTCCATGGGCCTGATGCACGGCCTCTCGCGCCGCTTCTGGTACCTGCACTACAAGCAGGTGGCAGACCTGCCGCTGGCGGCACGGCTGCATGCCGACGTGGCGGACGCCATCGCCCGGCGCGACGCCGGGGCGGCCGAAACCGCCGCGGCGCGGCTCGTGGACTATATCGAGAGCTTCGCCCGCAAGACGCTGGACGCCTGAGCGGTTCGAGGGGACGCGGCTCTACAGCTCCACCAGCACGCGGAAGCCGCCATAAATCATGCGCTTGCCATCGAACGGGGGGTTCTCCATGCCCTGCTTTATGCGCGGATCGGCCATCACCTTGGCGTTCACCGTGTCGCGATGGGCGCGCGATTCGTAGACGATCCAGGAGAACACCACGAGTTCGTCCTCGCGCGCCTGCACGGCGCGGGGGAACGAGGTGACCTCCCCATAGGGCACGTCGTCGCCGATGCATTCCACGAAGGCCAGGGCGCCGTGTTCCTTCCAGACTGCACCGGCCACGGCCGCCACGTCGCGGTAGGCGTCGAGATTACGCTTCGGCACGGCGAGCACGAAGCCGTCTACATAATTCATGTTTTCCTCCAAGTGCTGTCAGCAACTTCAAGGACGGTCCGCTGTGGGCTGTGCCGACACAGAGGCTCGACTTTTCTGCGCGCCGCGCGCGCCGACCGCTTTGACCGCATGCAGGCCCCCCGCTAGTTTTCCCGTGCGGCACGTCCGCTCGCGCTTTCCCACCAGGTAGACCGACGCCATGCAGAATGCGCAGCGCCAGACTTTGCGCCATGTCCTGGACTTCGCCGTGTTCGCCGCGATCCTGGTGCTGTTGCTGGGGGTGATCCGTCCCTTCACCTTTGCCTTTCCCACCGATGGGCTCGATCCCTCATGGACCGCCGTGCTGGGCGAGGCGAGCGCCCTGGGTCTGCGCTCCGGGGTCGACGTGCTGTTCACCGGCGGGCCGTTCTCGACCTTCTATTCCCAGTATTTCCAGGCTGACAGCGCCCCTGCGGTGATCATCGCGCGGATCGCCTGGGTGGCTTATTTCCTGACCTATTTCGCGGTGTTCTGGCAGGGCCGCACATTCCTTGCCAGGGTCCTTCTGGTGCCGTTCTTCGCCGTTTGCGTGCTGACCCACGACGGGCTCATCCTGGTCACGCCCGTGCTTGCGGCCTGGGCGGTGCTGGAGCAGCCGGAACGCCGCGCGGCCTGGATCTTCGGCTATGCGGGGATTGCCTTCTGCGCCTTGCTCGTGCTCGCCAAATTCCTGGTATTTCCGCTCGCGGTGGCGGCCGCCCTCGTGCTGGATATCCTCAGCCTGCGCCGCCGCCGGCCGCCGCTGGCGCTTGTGACGTTCTTCGCCTTGCAATGGGTGCTGTTCTGGCTCAGCGGTCAGCAGGCGAGCGATTTCCCCGCGTTCATCAGCACTTCGCTGGAGGTGGCCGCGGGCTTCGGCGAGGCGATGAGCCTTTTCGGGGATCGCAACGAATTGGCCTCCTGGCTGGTGATGGCGGTGATCGTATTCGTCGCCGTGGCGTGGTTCGCGCGCCTGCGCGTCAATGCGGATCGCGCCGCCTTCTGGGTGGAAGGGCTGCGCGTGCTGTTCGTGCTGGCGGTGCTGCTGATTTGCTTCAAGGCCGGATTCGTGCGGCATGATGGCCATTCATTCCACGCTTGGGCGGGCCTTGCGGTGCTTTCCCTGCTGGTGGCCGGCAGTGTCGCCCCCGCGGGCCGCATCGCGTTTGCGAGTGCGGTTCTGGTGACCGGCGTGATTGTGGGGCTCGGCCTTGCCGCCACGCGTCCGGTCGTGCACGAACCGGCCTGGGCGCAAGCCGCCGGCCGGCTGAAAGATGGCGTTGCGCAGTTCGGTCCGGGGCTGGATTTCCAACTCGCGCAAACGCGTTTCTTCGCGGAGCGCGCAGCCATCAAGCAGCAGGTGCTCGCGCAGCTGCGTGCCGCGCACCCGCTGCCCCCGCTGGAGGGGACGGTGGATGTGATCCCGAACCTGCAAACCCGTGTGCTGGCCAATGGGCTAAAATATCAGCCCCGCCCGACGATCCAGGAATACACCACCTACACCCCGACCCTCATCCAGAACAATCGCGCGTTCTTCGAGGGACCGCGCGCGCCGGACAACCTGCTGTTCGGCCTCGCACCCATCGATGAGCGCCTGCCTGCCTTGAGCGAGGGGGCCCTGTGGCCACTGTTCCTCGCCCGCTACGAGCCGGTCCAGGCGCTGCCCGACCTGGTGGTGCTGCGCAAGCGCGCCGTGCCGCTCCCAGACCTGCTGACGCCGATCGGCCAGGAAACCGTGCGCTTGCGGGAGAAGGTGCCCCTGCCGGCCACGACCCAACCCATATTCGTGACCATGAACATCCGCCCGACGCTGCTCGGACGTGTGATGAACCTGGTCTTTCGCACGCCGCCGGTCTTCCTGGAACTGGACATGGCCGACGGCAGCGCGCGGCGCTTCCGCCTGATCCCCGGCATGGCCCGCGACGGCTTCCTGATTTCCCCGCTGGTCACCCGCACCGACGATTTCCTGCGTCTCGCCGCAGGCGGGGACGCGACACTCGCCGGCCCGCAGCCGGTGAGTTTCCGCATTGTCACGTCCGGCCTTGGCACGCGCTCCTATGAGGCGGAGGTTCCGGTTACATTCTACCGGCTTCAGATGCCCGCGGACGCCATCTCCGCGCAGACCCGCGCCCTCGCGGCGGCGGCAGCACGATAGCGCGTGGCGCCAGCGCCCCATGGTCGCTGGCATTGGAGATGGGCTTGGCCGCGGAGCGACACCCGGCGCCCGAGCGCAGCGACGATCTCGTCGCACGCGGCTCTGCATTCATGGGGAGGGCGCCGAGGATCACCGTGCCGGTGGCGCGATCGCCGCCCCCCGCATCTTTGCCGCAGAGGATTAGGGCCAGCTTTCGCCAGATGCCCGGAGGCGAGGGGGAATTCGCAATGGTGATTGACGCTTATTCGTCTGGCGATCGGTGACTGTGCGACGGTGCATTACCCCGGCCTCCAGATCGACCCAACCGCCCTTGAGGTTGGGCATCCACTGTAAACCCCTGATCGCTGACGACTTGGTTCCGGTGTACAGGCCGATCAGGAAAAACCGCACGAAGCTCCTTGCTCTGCATTTGGCCTCACGGCGCGCTTCTTCCGGCGCCAAGTGTTTACGGTCTGAGGCGAGACTCCGACTCGCCGGGCAATGTCCCGGTCGGAAAGCTCGGGGCGCTCGTCCAACATGTGCAGCACGTCCGCGCGCTTGTCGGCATTGGTGCGGCGCCCAAATTGGATGGGCGCTGAAATGCCCTCCTCGGGGGCATTTGTTTCGTCTGATGCGCGTCCAGATTGGGTGATCTGCGCCGCCGCCCGGAGGAAGGCGAAGTCAGCCTCCAGCCGATCTAGAAATTGCCTGTCCCGATCCGAGAGATTGGACCATTGCCCATCGTGTCGCACCCAATCGAACCGGGCCCGCACGTCATCCCACGAAGCTGCTGCCTGGCCGGAGTTCAGCGCGTGATCCAGCAGCTGAACGCGGCACTCAACATCCCCATAGTGGCTCCATTCGCCGCCGCAGAACAGAGCTCGATCCCATTTGAGACGGTCTCACTGTTTCACCTCCGCGAGAGCCTCGGCAAGTGATGTTGGCCACGGATAGGCGCCGGTCACTGCTTCCCGGATTGCTGTTGCAGTTTATGGTTATGCATCTGTGGCGGTTGAGGCGCGCTTGTGGTTTCGGTGGCGTGTCTCATGCGCTAACGGCCCCCCAGTTGAGCCGCGAGGCGCGCGATGTCGGCATTGTCTGGCTGAAGATCCGACAACCGGCGGGCAAGGGGCGCGGCGGCCGCCTTATCCCCGGTGCGCAGCGCGTTCTGTAGGGCGAGCGTCACCAGTCCCGCATCATAAGGATTATGCGCCAGCGCATCGGCGATGACGCCGCCCGCCTCCTTCGCCTTGCCGGTCGATTGCAGGGCCACGGCATAAACGTAGGCGTATCGGGCATGCGCCGTATCGAGACGGGAAGCGCGTCCAAGCTGATCGACCGCCTCGTCGGTGCGCTTCTGCCGGATCAGGGCGAGACCAAGGGAATGGCGGGGGGGCGCCGCCTCCGGTGCAAGTTCGATAGCCCGGCGCAGAACCTTTTCCGCGTCCGCCTCACGGCCCTGTACGCGATAGAGATCGGCGAGGTTGACGGAAAGCGGGGTCGCGCCCGGCTCCAGCTTCAGCCCGGCAAGAAGTTCCGCTTCCGCCTTGGCAGGCTCGCCCCGTTGCAGGAAGAAGCTGCTGAGGGTGGAGCGGGCGTCCGGCCTGTCCGCATTGAGGCGCTGCGCCGCCTCATACTCGGCGAATGCCGCTTCCAGCCGCGCGCGATCGGCCGCAGGCAGGTTGCCGAGCGGCTGGTCGGCCAGCCGCAGGGCGGCTTCGATTCTCACCGCCGCGGATGGATCGGCGAGGCGTGGTGCGGCGCTGCGCCAGCGCATTTCCAGAGATTGCCCGGAAAGGCCACGCAGCGCCGCGACGCGCACCAGCGGATCGGGATCAGACAAAGCCTTCCCTATTGCCCCCTGTGACGTGACCGAGAGAAAAGCCTGCAATTCAGCGATCATCGTTGCCCGCGCCACGGCAGGCACGCCGGGGTCGGCGGCCAGCTTGACCAGCATCTCCCGCGCGGCCGGATTGCCCGTACCGGCAAGATGCATGGCCTGCGTCCATCCTTGATGGCCTTTGCGGTCGGGACCGTGCCAGCGCTCGATCGCCTCTGCCGCCCAGCCCGCCGTCTTGTCAGAATGGCAGGCATTGCAGGTGTTGGGCGTGCCGAACGCGGCCGAGAGGTCCGGGCGCGGGATGCGGAACGAATGGTCGTGGCGGCCGTCGACGACCATGTAGGTGCGCTCGGGCATGTGGCAGGAGATGCAATCGGGCGCCTTCGGCCCCGCCGGATGGCCGGTGTGCGCCGGGCTCGCGAAACGATCGGGCACATGGCACTGGCCGCAGACCGCCGGACCCTCCGCCTTGAGCTGGCCGGAATGGGGATCGTGGCAATCGCTGCACACGACGCCTTTCGCGTACATCAAGCTCTGCTTGAAGGAATGATCGTTGAAGACCTCATCCTTCATCTGCCCGTCCTTCTCGAACAGATCCGGGGTGAGCAAGGCCGGCATATGCGTATCGGTAAGCGGACGGCCGGGGTGCCAGTCCTCCGAGAGGGGCGAGCGGCGCGCATGGCAGCGGGCGCAGGTCTCGACCTCGTCGCCTGCGGGGCGGGCGACGCCACGGGCGGGGCTGCCGGTTGCCGGGTCGGGCGACCAGTCGGGCGCGGGGCGGGTTGGCGCTGTCGCGGCGAAGCCCCGGCCGATGACACCGGGGGAGGCTCCGGCCTTCGCCCAGGCGACATGACCGCCGCCGGCACCGTGGCAGCTCTCGCAGCCGACGCTGATCTCGGAAAATGTCGTGTGGTAGCTGTCGGCGGCGGCGTCATAGCCCTTCTTCACCGAGGTCGAGTGGCACTCCGCGCACATGAAGTTCCAGTTCTGCAGGGAGCGGGTCCAGTGCAGGGGGTCGCTCGCGGACATCGGGCGGTCCGGGTAGAGGTGGAACCAGCGTTGGCCGCCATCTTCCTTGTTTCGCGTATCCCAGGCCCATGGCAGGGCCTGTACGCGCCCGTCCGGGAAGGTGACAAGATATTGCTGCAGCGGCTCCCAGCCGAAGGTGTGGCTGACCTCGAAGGCCGCGCTCTTGCCGTCGCGCCCCTCAGTCTCGACCATGTACCGCGCGCCGTCGCGGAAGAAGCGGGCGCTGGCGCCCTGATTCTCCGCCCGCGCACCGCCGAAATCGCCCCGCACGGTCTCGGCCGTCGGCTGCGCCATCGCCTTGGCGTGATGCGAGGTGAGCCAGGCGGTCGTCTGCGGGGCATGGCAGCCGGCGCAGGCGTTGGAGCCCACCGTGCCGGGCGGCGCCGCAGCCGTAAGCACCCCCACTCCGGTGGAAGAGAGCGCAGGCGTCGCCCCCTCCCCATGCGCCCAGCCGAGGGCCAGTATCAACAGCGAAGCCAGGAGCGCGCAGGCCAGGAGCGCGCGTGCCAGGAATGCGCCGAAGATGAGGTTCAGCAACGTCCCGTGGCGGGCCATGATCGCGATCCTGGATCAGTCGGGCGGCAATGCCGTCCGCAGGGTAAAATCGGCAATATTCGTATCGGGCGTGCGAGGCTCTCGCACCCGAATAGTGTGAACCCCGACGGGCTTTCATTTCCCGATCGCGGCAGCCGCCAGAAGGATCGCGGTTCCGGAAGCTCAGCTAGCGGCCTTCACCTTTTCTTTCGCACCCAGAACTTGGGCGGAGCCATGATCTGGGTCAAGCCCGCGTGGGTCAGAGCCGCCGGCCAAAATTGGAGCGCCTCCCAAATTCATAATGTATGCCGCGCGCGGGGATTACATTAGTACCTCTTTTGTTTTCGTGCCTCGCTTGCAAGAATTCGGCAACAGATGACGCGGCAAGCCAAAAGATGCTTGCGGGCCTGAAGGCAGACCAATTTTCAGGCGCAAAACCATCGTGCCAACAGGTTTTTGGGTCATTTCCGTCAAATAATCATAGCCAGCATATCTTCTTTTATTGAGACGGATCAATGTTGTGATCGGGACATCTCGCGCATTCTAAAATTAAGAGCATAACATTGTTGAAAAAACGATGCTGGGAGCTGGCCATGGCGTGGAGCAAGCGGAGTTTGTGGGGTACCACCGCGGGAATGGGCGTGCTGGCAGCGCTTGTGTTCGGGGCTGCACCAAGCGTGGCACAAACCACCACGCGGGGCGCCTCAACCGGCCAGACGAATGCTCCGGGTTTTAGCCATCCCGATCAGTTCGTGACGGTGGCGCCGGTGAAGCCTGCAGACAACATGTTTGCCGTGGTCCCCCATCCCGATCAGGACAAAGAAGCCGTTGCCAAGCTCGCGGCGCTTCAGGCAAAGACCGGCAAGAAGCCGAATTTCGTTGTCTTTCTTATGGATGACGTGGGTTGGTCGGACCCCGGCTTCAATGGGGGCGGCATCGCGGTAGGCAACGATACGCCCAATATGGACGCGCTCGCCAATGAAGGTCTGCTTCTCACCTCTGCTTACTCCACGCCGTCGTGCTCACCGTCGCGGGCGACCATCCACACCGGCCAGAATCCCCTGCACCATGGCGTTCTGCGCCCGCCCATGTATGGCGAGCCCGGCGGGCTTTCTGGTGTCATCACTTTGCCGGCCATTCTGAAGACGCTTGGCTATGTCACGCAAGGCGTCGGCAAATGGCACATGGGCGAGAACCGTGGCTCTCTGCCCCAGAATGTGGGCTATGATGATTTTCGCGGCTTTCTCAGCGTCTCCGACATGTATACCGAGTGGCGGGATGTCTATTTCAATCCCGAAGTGGCCCTCAGTCCTGAGCGCTTCAAGATGCTTGAGCAGGATCCCTTCAACCATCATGACGTGCACTGCTCGACCGCAGACACGGAGAAGTGCGAAAACCTGAAAGAGATTGACCTCACCACCATCAAGACGCTGGATGAGGAATGGCTGAAGACGAGCCTCAACTTCATCGACAAGATGAAGACGAAGCCGGAGCCTTTCTATCTCTACCACGCCACCCGTGGCTGCCATTTTGACAATTACCCCTCCGACGAGTGGGCAGGCCGCTCGCGGGCGCGCACCAGCTATAGCGACTGCATGGTTCAGATGGATGATATCCTCCGTCGCATCACGGCGAAGTTGGCCGAGACCGGGCAGCTCGAAAACACCATGATAATCTTGTCGTCGGACAACGGCCCCGAATGCGAGATTCCGCCCCATGGACGCACCATGTTCCGCGGCTGCAAGGGGTCGAGCTGGGAAGGCGGCGTGCGCGTGCCGACCTTCGTCTACTGGAAGAATATGATTAAGCCGCGCAAGTCGGAAGGCCTGTTCGATCAGGCCGACATCTTCAATACGCTGATCTCGCTGGCCGGCGTGCCGGGCGCGAAAGTCGCCGAATACCTGCCGAAGGATCGCTATGTTGACGGTGTGGACCAGGCCTCTTTCCTAGTGGCGGACCACGGTCAGTCGGCCCGCCGCTCGCGCATCTACACGATGAACCAATACGTCAGTGCGACGCGTGTGGACGAATTCAAGTACATCATGACCGCGGAAATAGAAGACGGCCTCTTCAAGCGCGGCAATACCGGCGGCTTCAGCGGTCCCATCGTGACGGAGACGGGCGGCGGGATCATGGTTAACCTCTATACCAACCCACAGGAAGATGTGAGCGTGGGCATCCGTCACCTGCCACTGGCGGTTCCCATTGGCAACACGCTCGGCACCTATCTCTTGGAATTGGCGAAGTATCCGCCGAACTTCCAGATCGGTTTCTTGTCCAACAATCCGCCCCTCTATGACATCGGACCGCTCCAAAATCTTTATAAGGGCACGCCCACGATGCCCGCCAACTGAATGGGCGGTAAAGCCACGGGAATTTATATTTCTCGCTTCGAGTTTCCGGAATGCGCGGAATTCGAAGACAGCGGTAAAGACGAAGAAGTGCCGGGCGGCTGGGCGCCCGGTCAGACGCGGGGCCGGGAACTCAAGCTGCTTCCGCATAAGGCATCGAACTGGCTCGCGACTTCGTTTAAGGCGAGTGCGTCGATCAGGGCATGATCGCGACCTCGACGGGAAGTTCGAGGACTTGCGGATGGATGACGCCGTTTTGTGTCATCTCGGAAAATCAGTGACTTGGGAGAAGGATGCCCGTGGTTGTGTCACGATGATCCATCTCGATAAGGAACACACGCTCACGCTGGTGTCCGGCTATGATGTCCGCCTCCGCAAGCGCATGACGGACAAGCTGGCTGAGATCGAAGCCCAGGGCGCCCGGTCGATGGACCCGATCGAGGCCTTACGCGATCCGGTTACGCTGCGCGCGGTCCTGCTCCAGCGCACCGAGGAGCGGATCAAGTTGGAAGTCGAGAACAAGGCCCTCGGCGTGAAGGCCAAGACGCTGGCGGTGCTCGAAGGCGCGGATGGCTCCATGCGCATCTCCGACGCCACCAAGACACTCGGCGTTGGCCGCAACGAGCTGATCGCCTTCCTCCAGCGCATCCGGTGGACCTTCAAGCGCCCCGGCAACAAAAACTGGCTCGCTTACGATGCCATGCGGCCGCGCTACATGGAGCACGACGACCACCCATACCAAGACAGCGAAGGCCGCGATCGCGTCTCGACGCGCGCGCTGGTGACCGCTGCCGGCCTCGTGACCCTCGCCGATCTTCCGGTGAAGCATGGGGTGAAGAAGCCAGAAGGCGGTGACGCATGATCACCGCCGCGAAACCCTGCGCTACCGGAGCGGTATGAGGTGTCGTAGCTGGTGGCCTTCGCGAAATTCGCCAAGTTCGGAGGGGCTCGCCATGTGCGGCCCTTTTCATTTGGGCTGGCGGTCGTATTCCCGCGCTCCGGGTCATTTCTGTCCGGATATCTGTCCGGCTCTTTCGCTCATGTTTAATGAAGCCGTTGGAAATGCTGGTGCTGCGAGAGAGGATTGAACTCTCGACCTCTCCATTACCAATGGAGTGCTCTACCACTGAGCTACCGCAGCATCCTGACGATCCTGGCCGAAGACGTCTTCGGAGGCGCGAAAATTTCGCGCGCACATAACAGGACCGAGCCGGCGACGGAGTGGCCCGCCGCGAGTGGTGGGTTCCTTGCCACAAGCCGGCTGAGGGTGCAAGCCCATGGCTCCCCCGGATCTGTGGTCAATCTTGCATCGCCCGCAAAAAGTCGGGGAAACCCCTGCCATGGCCCGGCGCGATCCGGAAAAGATGCCGCCGTGGCGAGATGGGATCGGCCCCCGATTTGCCGGCGCCTTTCGCTGTGGAAAGGTCGGGAGACGCCCCCCGGCACGGGCGCAAGTGCCGGCTCGGCCGATTTCTGGTCGCATGGAGCGCGGCCGAACCGGTCTGGATCAGGCATTATAATACCGCCATAAACCGACCTTCCGTTGGCTTGCAGGGCATTTTGCCGCTTCCTTGGGCGCCGCCTTCTGTTTTTTGCGCGTGCACAAGACTTGAGCGGCGCAGGATTGGTGCTAGCTTTCCCACAGGCATGGGTAGCGGGGGAGCCGATGGCAACCGAAAAGGCGCGTACGCAAACCATCGGCGCCGTGAGGCGCTCCTTCGCGCCATGGACCGATCCCGCGGCAACGCCGCTGATCCGGTTCGAGAATGTGGTCAAGCGCTTCGGTGAGTTCACCGCCGTCGATCACGTAAGCATCGACATCTACGAGCGTGAATTCTTCGCGCTGCTCGGGCCCTCCGGCTGCGGCAAGACCACCTTGATGCGCATGCTCGCAGGCTTTGAGGAGCCCACCGAGGGCCGCGTCCTGCTCGCTGGACATGACCTTGCCGGCGTCCCGCCCTACAAGCGGCCGGTCAATATGATGTTCCAGTCCTACGCGCTGTTTCCGCACATGAGCGTTGCCGACAACATCGCCTTCGGCCCCAAGCAATTGGGCATGCCCAAGGGGGAGATCGCCAGCCGCGTCGCGGAAATGCTCAAGTTGGTGAAGCTGGAGAAATTCGCCCAGCGCAAGCCGCACCAATTGTCCGGCGGGCAGCGCCAGCGCGTGGCGCTGGCCCGCTCGCTCGCGACGCGGCCCAAGGTGCTGCTGCTGGACGAGCCGCTGGGCGCGCTCGACAAGAAGCTGCGCGAGGAAACCCAATTCGAGCTCATGGACCTGCAGATGGACCTGGGCATGACCTTCCTGATCGTGACCCACGACCAGGAAGAGGCCATGACCGTGGCGGACCGCATCGCGGTGATGAACAATGGCGTGCTGGTGCAGGTGGCCCCGCCCTCGACCATCTATGAGGCGCCGGCCACGCGCTATGTCGCCGACTTCATCGGCGATGTGAACATGCTGGAATGCAAGGTGGAAAGCTGCGTCAACGGCGATGTGCACCTGAGCAGCAGCCTCACCCCCGCGCCGATCGAGATCGCGCAGAGCGTGGAGGCAAATCCCGGCGATACCGCTTGGCTCGCCATCCGGCCCGAGAAGATGCGCATCTCCCTGGAGGCGCCGGCCGACATGAGCCGCAATTGCTTCAGCGGCGAGATCTGGGACATCGGCTATCTCGGCGATCTCTCGATCTACCATGTGGAACTGCCCTGCGGCACGCGCATCAAGGTGTCGTTGCCCAACCAGTCGCGTGTGGTGGAACGGCCGATCTCTTGGGAAGACAAGGTTTTCGTCACCTTCGCGCCGAGCGCCGGCGTGGTCCTGACACGCTGAAGGAGACGCACCATGCCCATGGCTGGCGAAAAGGGACGCGGACGGCTCATCGTCATCGCCGTCCCATATCTGTGGCTGCTTTTCCTATTCCTGGTGCCGTTCCTGATCGTGGTGAAGATCAGCGTGTCCCAGGATATCCTCGCCTCGCCCCCCTATACGCCGCTGCTGGATCTCTCCCAGGGCTGGGCAGGGCTGAAGGACTATTTTTCCCAACTCTCCTTCGCCAATTATTTCTATGTGCTGGACTTCGATAACGAGTTCATCAGCGCCTATGGCTCCAGCCTGGTCATCGCCTCCATCTCCACCGTGCTGTTGCTGCTGGTGGGCTATCCCATCGCCTATGCCATGGCGCGGGCGCCGCGTTCCATCCAGCCCACTTTGCTGATGCTGGTGATCCTGCCGTTCTGGACCTCGTTCCTGATCCGCGTCTATGCCTGGATCGGCATCCTCTCCCAGGAGGGATTGCTCAATCAGGCGCTTCTTGCGCTGGGCGTGATCGACACGCCGCTGGAGATCCTGAATACCGATCTCGCGGTCTATATCGGCATCGTCTATTCCTACCTGCCGTTCATGGTGCTCCCACTCTATTCGGCGCTGGAAAAGCTTGATCCCACCTTGCTGGAGGCGGCGGAGGATCTCGGCTGTCCCTCGGCGCGGGCATTCTGGCTCATCACCTTCCCGCTCTCTCTGCCCGGCGTCGCGGCGGGCGCGCTGTTGTGCTTCATCCCGGCGGTGGGTGAGTTCGTTATTCCCGATCTTCTGGGCGGCTCCGACACCATGATGATCGGCAAGTCGCTCTGGACCGAATTCACGGTCAACCGCTCCTGGACCTCGTCCTCGGCGGTGGCGGTGCTGCTGTTGCTGCTGCTGGTGGTGCCGATCGTGATCTACCAGAATATCCAGGCGCGCCAATTGGAGGCGGGGAAATGAACAAGAACCTCTCCTGGTTCAACGTCACCTCGCTGGTGCTGGGGTTCGCGTTTCTCTACATCCCCATCCTGCTCTTGGTGATCTATTCCTTCAACGCATCGCGCCTCGTCACCGTGTGGGCCGGTTTCTCGTTCCAATGGTACGTGTCCCTGTTCCAGAACGAGCAGCTCATCGACGCGGCATGGGTGACGCTGCGGGTGGCCTTCATCTCCTCCCTGGTTGCAACGGTGCTCGGCACCATGGCGGCGCTGGCGCTCACCCGCTACGGCCGGTTTTTCGGCCGCACCTTGTTCTCGGGCATGGCCTATGCGCCGCTGGTGATGCCGGAAGTCATCACCGGCCTGTCGCTGCTGCTTTTGTTTGTGGCGATCGGCTTCGAGCGGGGCTTCTGGACCATCACGCTCGCCCACATCACCTTCACCCTGTGCTTTGTGGCGGTGGTGGTGCAATCGCGCCTCGTCACCTTCGATCGCTCGCTGGAGGAGGCGGCGCTCGATCTCGGCTGCCCCCCGTTCAAGACCTTCTTCACCATCACTCTGCCGCTGATCCTGCCGGCGGTGCTCTCCGGCTTCATGCTGGCGTTCACCCTGTCGCTGGACGATCTGGTGATCGCCAGCTTCACCACCGGACCGGGCGCCACCACCTTGCCCATGCGCATCTACTCCCAGGTGCGCCTTGGCGTGACACCCGAGATCAACGCCGCCTGCTCGATCCTGATCGGCGTCGTAACTCTGGCCGTGATCATCGCCTCCATCGCCACCAAGCGGGCCGAGAAGCTGCGCGCGGCGGAAGAGCGGGCCGCCGCGCGGGGGTGAGGGGGGCGGTTGGAAGATTAAGTTTTGGAGTAAATTTGTATTTTCGCTTGAATTTTCTTCCGAAGAAGACGTTTTTCTTCAGTTTCGAGGTCGCGCCCTAGGGCTTGTCTGGCCTTCCTCAATAGAGGGCTATCGTATTCGCTGGGAAGTCCTCGCTCAGTTTGCCAATAAGCCATCAATTTTTCTATATCGGTGGATTCTAGGGCATCAATGAATGAGCAGACCACATTTTCAATTTGGTCGGCAACCGTTCCGCCGAGTGAAGCCGTCGCGTTAGCCTCCACAGTCGGCTGATGAAGCATCTCTGATGCATTCTTAAGCGTCGGCGTCGTTCTCTCGGAAAGGAATCGTCGCACAACATCAGATTGCCACTCATGAGTGGTGTCAACTTCTTGAAGCAATTCGCGAGATTGGCTTCCTCTACTCGGGCTTATTCCAAGTAAATGGACACGAACGCCGTATGTTTGTGCTATTTGAACGCCAACCCGAATATCTTCATCGCCGGCTAAAACAAGCGCATCGTAAATTGATTTTTGTCGAGCAAGTTCAATTAGGTCTGTCACGATAAGTGAATCGACACCCTTTTGCTGACCTTGGCTATTTACCGCGCCTAATCTTACTTTAACGTCATTCAGTTGAGCCAGAACGGCGTGGTCTGCCGTTGGGCGACTGCCGAGCGTCCCATCATACCAATAAATCCGAAGTAGAGAACATGAAGGCGCGCACGTTGCAGCAATCTGCTTTAACTCGCTAATGGCGGCTGGAGCATCAAGGGTGAGGTCGGCTCTTGCCTTCTTGCCACCGGTAAGTGCGCTACTGCCTTGGGCGAACAGGTAGCCGGCATCCACAAAGACCGCGATACGCTGCACAGGAGACCCCCAAATAGCAAGGGCTCCCGCAGGAGCCCTTTTATGCCACCGCGACCTATTTAATATATTGGGGCACGATGGAGTTTTTATTTTATATCGAATGCTCGGAGAAAATTCAAGGGGTGGGTAGTTCTGCGGGGTACCCTGCTGGTGGTTCTAGAGCAAGGTAGGATCGCTCACCGCCCCTCCCGCACCCACGTCGCGGCGATGAACCCGAGCATCAGCAGCAGCCCGGAGAGCCCCGCGAACAGGGGGAACAGGCCGATGCCGCGCACAACGGAGACGTCGCGGGTGCGCAGGCCCATCCAGTCCTCCCCGGCGAGGCGCTCGCCGGTGCTCATGGTGACGACACGCGGTACGCCGCCATTGAGATCGGCGAGGCGCCAGATGCCGCCGCCGGTGGCGGTGGAGATCGGCGCCACCACCTCGCGGGTCGAGGTGACCTCGGCGAATTCCTTCGGATTCAGCGGGCCGATGTTCACCAAAGCATTGAGATTGCCGTTGGCGGCGCGCCACAGGCCCAATCGGTCGGCCGGCGTGGTCGCGCGCCACAGGCCAGGCTCCACCTGCGAGAGGGTGAGCGTGCGCGGGGCGCCGGTGGGCGGGGTGATGACGGCCGGCGGCACGGTGTCGCCCATGGTCTGGCGCTCCACCACCAGATCGCGGCCGGAGGTGGAGAGCTTCAGGCGCTCCTCCTCCAAATCCGGCTCCTTCATTAGCCAATGGGACAGGCGACGCAGCAGGTCGAGATAGGGGCCGCCGCCCTCATAGCCGCGTGCCCACAGCCAGATTTGGTCGGAGAGCAGCAGCGCCACTCGCCCTTCGCCCACCCGGTCGAGGATCAGCACCGGCTTGTCCCCGGGCGCGGCCAGCACCGACGTGCCCGAGCGCACGGTGGAATCGATCACGCGGAAGAAGCGGCTCCATTGCGGGGGCTCGGTCTGCGAGCCGGGCAGCGCGCGGGTCACCGGGTGGCGCTTGCCGGGTTCGGTGAGCGTCGCGCGATAGGGCGCTTCCGTGGTGTTGCCGGTGGGAATACCCGGCAGGATGGCTTCCAACGGCGTGTTGTAGAGCGAGCCCGGGTCCACATAATCGGTCCCCGCCGCCACCAGCACCGCACCGCCGGCGCGCACATAGCGCACGATATTGTCGAAATAGATCTGCGGCAGCACGCCCTGCTGGGAATAGCGATCGAAGATGATCAGATCGAAGTCGCGGATCTTGGTTTGAAACAGCTCGCGGGTCGGAAACGCGATCAGCGAGAGTTCATTGATGGGGGTGCCGTCCTGCTTCTCCGGCGGGCGCAGGATGGTGAAATGCACGAGGTCCACATTGGCGTCGCTCTTCAGCAGATTGCGCCAGGTGCGCTCGCCCACGTTGGGTTCGCCCGAGACCAGCAGCACCCGCAGCTTGTCGCGCACGCCATCGATGGAAACGGCGGTGCGGTTGTTCACCTGCGTCAGCTCGTCGGGCAGCGGGGGCACCTCGATCTCGACGATGTTGGCGCCTGCGTGCGTGATCTCCACCTCCAGGGTGGCGGAGCGGCCGGCAGTGACGATGGGGGTGCCGATCACCTCGCCGTCGCGGCGAATGGTTGCGGGCACGCGCGCACCTGCAGGTGCGCCCTCGTCCGTGACGCGGAAAGTGATGGTCTGCTTCTGGCCGACAATGCCGAAGCGCGGTGCCTTCTCGAACGCCACGCGCCGATCGCGCTCGCCCGCCTTGCCGGTGATGAGAGCGTGCACCGGGGCGGAAAAGCCCAGCGCGGCGGCATCCGCCGGCACGTCGTGGACCCGCCCGTCGGTGATCAAGATGGCACCGGCCACCCGCTCGGGCGGCACGTCGGCGAGGCCAGCGGAGAGGGCTGAGAACAGCCGCGTGCCATCGGTCTCGCCGTTGCGGGCGTCGGCCTCGATGGTGCGGACCTCCATGTTCGGGATGCGGCCGAGCCGCTCCGCCAGCGCCGCGCGGGCCGCTTCCGTCTGGGCGGTGCGCTCGCCGAAATCCTGGCTTGCGCTCTTGTCCACCACCACCGCCACCACCGAGGACAGCGGCTCGCGCTCCTCGCGGGTGAGCGAAGGGTTGGAAAGCGCGAGCAGGCCCACCAGCAGGGCCAGCGCGCGAAACAGCGCGCCGCGGCTGCGCGAGGCGAGCAGCAGCCCGGCCACCAGCACGGCCAGAAGGCCGAGGGCCACCAACAGGGGGACTGAAACGAATGGTTCGAAGGCGAGGCCGTAGGTCATGCGGCGTCCTTGTGACAGGGGGCCGCTGCCTCAGGCGGGCGAGGGTCGGCGTCCAGCCACAGGGAAAAGGCGAAGTCTTTCCTCATTGGCCCAGCCGCTCCAGCAGCGCCGGCACATGCACCTGATCGGCCTTGTAGTTCCCGGTCAGCACATACATGGCGATATTGGCCCCCGTGCGGAACGCAAACTCGCGCTGGCGTGGCTCGCCGGGGGTGAGGGGCAGCAGCGGATCTCCATCCGGACCCACCGCCCAGGCGCCTGCGAGATCGTTGGAGGTGATGATGACGGGGGAAACGCCATCGCCCGCCCGCGCCGGACGATCCTCGCCCTCCTGCGCTGCGGGCAAGGCTTGCACCCAGGTGGTGCCTCCGGCGAAGCGGCCGGGAAAATCCTTGAGAAGATAAAACGCCTTGGTGAGAACGTGATCGCGCGGCACTGGCTCCAGCTCGGGGATGTCGAGGCCTGAGAGAAGTTCCCGCAGCCGCGCGGCGGCAGGCGAGAGGGGGGCGCCGGGACCTTGTGGGCTTTCGAGTGCGTCGCGGGTGTCGAAGATCACCGTGCCGCCCTGCTTCATATAGGCATCCACCCGCGCGAGGACGGCGGCCGGCGGCACCGGCGCATCGGCGCGCACCGGCCAATAGAGCAGGGGGAAGAAGGCCAATTCGTCCTTGGCAATGTCCACGCCCATGGTCGGCCCCGCCTGAAGCGCGGTGCGCTGGCTGAGGAAATTGGTCAGCCCGTCAAGCCCCGCGCGGCTGATTTCGTCGGTCTCCGCATCGCCGGTGAGGACATAGGCCAAGCGGGTCTGGGATGTGGCTTTCACCGCGAAATCGTCGTCGGCCGCGAGGGCAGGGGAGCCGTGCGCGACCAGGAGGGCGGCGAGAAGGGCGAGCAGTGCCGCCGTTCCCGCTTTTGCGGCCCGGCTGCGGGCGCCGCCGCGCGGTCCCAGCCGGCTCAAGCCCCGGCCGAGCAGCAGCACCGCCAAGCCATCCAGCAGCAGCAGCACCATGGCGGCGAGCAGAATCGGCCCGCGCAGGTCGCGCGGCGCGCTCTCGCGCAGCGGCTCAATGGCGCCGCCCAAGGCCGAGAGATCGAGCGGCGCGAGGCGGTCAGCCGGCTGAAGGGTGTTCACCGCGATCAGCCCGTCCGGCGGACCGTAGAAGCCGGGCGGATGGTCGGCGCTGGGGTGGCCGTTGAAGTTTGCAGGAATCGGACGAACCGTCGCGCCCGGGGGGTGGAAGGCGCCGAACCCGTCCAGCACCCGGGTCGGTGGCACCGCCGCGGGCACAGCCCCGACATTGGAAACCGCAGCCGCGGCCCCGGTCGTCGCCTGCTCAGGGGGCAGGGCGTCGGTGTCAGCGAGCGCAAGCACGCGGCGCAGCATCTCCACGAAGGTGCCGGAGAGCGGAAGGTTGGACCAGGACGTGTCGGCGGTGACGTGGAACAGCACGATTTCTCCCTTACCCCAGCGGGCGCCGGTGACGAGCGGTGTGCCATCCTGCAGCGCCGCCCAGGTGCGCTCGCCGAGGGCGCCATCCGGATCGGCCAGAACTTGACGCGTCACGACAACATCGTTGGGCAGCGCAAGGTCGCGGAACGGGCCGTCGGGGCTGAGGCTGCCGAGCGCCTGGGGCGTTTCCCACGAGAGCGAGCCGCCGAGTACCCGCCCGCCGCGCCGCAGGTGCACCGGCAGCAGGTCGTCCTGCGCGTTGGCGAGGCGCGGCCCGGCAAAGCGCACCAGGACGCCGCCATCCTCCACGAAGCGGGCGAGCCGCGTGCGGGTGGCGGGCGGCACCGTGCCGACGTCGGTCAGTACGATCACCGGCAGGCGCTGGTCGAGGAAGCGGTTGATGGCTTCGGCCGGGGCGCCGTTGTCGGCCAGCCGCACGTCGGCGAACGGCGCGAGCGCGCGGGAAAGATAATAGGTCGGCGCCAGCAGGGGCTGGCCGGTATCGGTGCTCGCGCCGGAGACCACGCCTACCGTGCGCCGGCGCCAACGCTTGTCGAGCAATTGCACCGCGCCGGCGGAGCGCTGGCCGACAATTTCCAGCCGCGCCACATCGTTGCGAATCTCCACCGGAAGGTCGAAGCGGGCGTCGGTCTCGGTGGCGTCGGGGGGGAAGGAGAAGCTGCTCTCGCCGAGGCTCAGCCCCTTGAGGTCACGCGCCTCCACCCGTCCCGCACGCGGGCTGCCGGCCGTTGGGCGCAGGACCTTGACGGTGAGCGCGCCGGCGGCATTCTCCGGCGCGGCGAGGGCCAATGGCGCATCCACGCCACCGGAAATCACCAGCGGCGGGTGGGCCGGCTTCAGCGCCGCAAGGTCGGCGGAAAGCGTGTCGTCCGCCTTCAGGTCGACGCCATCGCTGATGAAGATCAAGCCGGCCTGCGGTTCGGCGGCGAGGTGGCGCGCCGCGAGCGCCAGCGCTTCCTTGCGGGGCGGGGCATAAGGCACCGGTTCCAGCGCACGCAGCTTGTCGCGCGCCTGCCCGGGGCGCAACAGCGTCACGTCTTTCGGCACGTCGGCGGTGGGGATGAGGGCAACGCCGCGTCCGCCGCTTTCCGCCTCATCGATGAAGCCGGCGGCGGCGGCCTTGCGCGCCTCCCAGCTGGCGGCGGCGGGCCAGCCCTGGTCCAGCAGCAGCACCATCGGCCCACTGGCGGCTGGTGTTACGGCGGGCGGGTTCCAGATCGGACCTGCGGCAGCAAGAATGACCAGCGCGGCGAGCAAAAGCCGCAGGGCGGTGAGCCACCAGGGGGTGCGAGCCGGCGTCTCTTCCTTCGGCTTGATGTCGAGCAGCAGGCGGGTTGGCGGAAACACGATCTCGCGCGGCTTCGGCGGCACCACCCGAAGCACGAACCATAGCAGCGGCAGGGCCAGGAATGCCGTCAGGATGAGCGGCGTGGCAAAGGCGAGGGGAAACCCCATCATGGCCCGGGGCTCCTCAGTACGTCCGGTTCTGCCGCCTTGGGCGCGACCAGCTCTCCGCTGCCCATGCGCGAATGCAGGATGAGCAGCATTTCGCTCGCCGGCCGGTCGGTGCGGTGGACTGCGAACGCCCAGCCCATGCCCTCCGCTGCCGCGCGGATGGCGGCGCGATGGGCGGCGAGGCGGGTTTCATAATCGGCGCGCCAAGTCTCCGCCCGTCCGACCGTGAGGGAAAGCCCATCCTCAGGCCCGTGGAACTCGACCCGGCCGGAAAACGGAAAGGTTTCTTCCGCGGGATCGACCACTTGCACAACATGGCCGTGCGCGCCGGAGCCTGCGAGTTGGCGAATACGCGTCGTCACCTCCTGCGTGGGGCTCCAGAAATCACCCAGCAGGACGAGTTCCGACAAGGGCGAGGGATTGAAGGCGGGCGGAAGGGCCGGGTGCTCCGGCGCATGCAGCACCGCTTCGGCCATGCGCTCGACGATCCGGCGGTTGGCGGAAGGCCGCATGAGATTGGGCATGCCGACCCGCTCGCCCCCCTTCACCAGCAGGTCCGCCAGGGCGAAGGCGAGCACCAGCGCGCGCTCGCGCTTGGGCGGCAATCGCGGTGAGGCATAATCCATGGAGGGGGAGAGATTGGGCCAGATCCACACCGTGTGGGCGGCCTCCCATTCGCGCTCGCGGACGTACAAATGGTCGTCGCGCGCCGAGCGGCGCCAATCCACCCGCGCCGCCGGCTCGCCGTCCGTGAAGCGACGGTATTGCCAGAAATTCTCGCCCGACCCGACGCGCCGCCGTCCGTGCAGGCCGTGCTGCACGCTGGAGGCGATGCGGCGCGCCTCCAGCACCAGGCGCGGCATGGCCGCCGCCAGCGCTGCGGAATCGTGGGAGGCGCGCGCGACCGAGCGCTGGGTGGTGTCCTCCACGCGCCCCGCCTCAGCCGAGGCGACCGGCGAGCCGACGCACGATGCGCGGCACGCTCTCGCCCTCGGCACGGGCGGAGAAGGTCAGCGCCATGCGATGCTTCAGCACCGGCTCGGCCAGCGCCACCACGTCGTCCACCGACGGGGCATAGCGCCCGTCCAGCAAAGCGCGGGCGCGGACCGCCAGCATCAGCGCCTGGCTGGCGCGGGGCCCGGGACCCCAGGCGATCAGCTTTTGTTCCGGTCCTTCGGCATTCGGCCGGGCCGAGCGCACGAGGGTGAGAATGGCTTCCACCACCGAATCCCCCACCGGCAGGCGCCGCACCAGACGCTGGGCGGTGAGCAGATCTTCCACGCTCATGGCGGCGCGGGGCTTGGTCTCCTCGGCGCCGGTGGTATCGAACAGGATGCGCCGCTCCGCATCGCGGTCGGGATAATCCACGTTGATTTCCATCAGGAAGCGGTCGAGCTGGGCTTCAGGCAGCGGATAGGTGCCTTCCTGTTCCAGCGGGTTCTGCGTCGCCAGAACGTGAAAGGGTTTCGGCAGATCGTGCCGCTCGCCGGCGACGGTGACGTGATATTCCTGCATCGCCTGCAGCAGTGCCGATTGGGTGCGTGGGCTGGCGCGGTTGATTTCGTCGGCCATCAGCAATTGGGCGAAGATCGGCCCGCGAATGAAGCGGAACGCGCGCTTGCCTCCAGCGCTTTCTTCCAGCACCTCGGCGCCGAGAATGTCGGATGGCATCAGGTCCGGGGTGAATTGGACGCGGCGGGCATCGAGGCCGAGCACGGTGCCCATGGTTTCCACGAGCTTGGTCTTGGCCAGGCCCGGCACGCCCACCAGCAGACCGTGGCCGCCGGCAAGAATGGTGATGAGGGCATGGTCGATTACGGCTTCCTGGCCGAAAATCACCGAAGCGATGGCGGCGCGCGCGGTGCGCACGCTGGCCGCTGCGGCCTCCGCATTGCGGATGATCATCTGGTCCAGATCGAACGTCTCGCTTGCTGCCGACATCCACGCTTCTCCTTTGGCGGTGTATCTTCCCGTGCAAAGACGGCAAGACGAGGCCCGCAAATCCACCTTCCCGACGCTAAAGTTCGCGGAGGCCGGAACGACCAGCTTACGATATGTTTGCGCCGCGTCGAACCACAGCTTCGCATACGCACACCTTCCCTTGCTCAACTCATCGCGAGGACCCCATGACAGACAGCCGCGATGCGACGCCCGGCGACACCGGGCGGCTCGACGCCCTTATGGCTGCGGCCGCGGCGGCGGGCGGGCGCGGCCCGGCGCCGCTGGAGCACTGGAATCCCCCCGATTGCGGCGATATCGACATGAGGATCGCCGCCGACGGCACATGGTTCTATGCCGGCACGCCCATCGGCCGGCCGGCGCTGGTGCGCCTGTTCTCCTCGGTACTGACGCGCGAGGGCGAGCGTTTCGTGCTCAAGACGCCGGCCGAGAAGGTCGGACTGAAGGTGGAGGACGCGCCGTTCCTGGCGGTGGATTTCGCCGAGGAGGCGGGGGACGCCGGCAAGGTCTTGGTTTTTCGTACCAATCTTGATGACATCGTGCGGTGCGGTCCCGGCCACGATCTGCGTTTCGCGCCCGGCAAGGGGATTGGCGAAGTGCGTCCCTACCTCCATGTAAGGCGCGGGTTGGAGGCGCGCCTGACTCGGGCCGTGTTCGTGGATCTGGTGGATCATGGGGAGGTGCGCGATGTGGACGGGCACCCCATGTTCGGAATCGCGTCCGGCGGGTGCTTCTATCCCATGATGGCGGCGGACGCGCTGGACCGGGCCTCGACATGACGGAGTTGCTGAAGACGCGCATGGACACGTTCGATGATTTCCGCGCCCGGGCGCGGACAAGGCTGCGCACGGCGCCGCCGCCGCCGTTTTCCCCTGAGAGCGCAGCCGGCCTTAACGGCGATCACATGCTCGCTACCGATCCGGCTTCGCTCCTGCCACAGCGCGAGCCGCGGCATGCCGCCGTTCTGGTGCCCATCGTGGCGCGGGCGGAGCCTGCGGTCCTGCTCACGCTGCGCGCGTCCAACCTCTCCCACCATCCCGGCCAGATCGCCTTTCCCGGCGGGCGGGTGGACCCGGAGGACAAGGATGAGGTGGAAGCGGCGCTGCGGGAAGCGCGCGAGGAGGTGGGCCTTGCGGCTCGTTTCATCGAGCCGCTGGGATTTCTCGATGGGTATCTCTCCAGCACCGGTTTTTGGATCGCGCCCGTGGTGGCGCGGGTGGACCCTGCTTATGGGATGACGCTCAATCCCGCGGAGGTGCAGGAGGCGTTCGAGGTGCCGCTCGCCTTCCTGATGACGCCGGCGAACCATCTGCGGCAGTCCGGAGAGCGCAACGGCGTGCTGCGCCATTTCTACGCGATGCCCTATCGCGAGCGCTTCATCTGGGGCGCCACGGCGGGCATCCTGCGCAATCTCTATGACCGGGTTTATGGCTGATGCTCCGCACGCTCCTGATCGAAGGCGGTCTTTTTCTGACGCCGTTCGTCCTCTATGCCCTGCTGCTGCTGGTCACGCGCGGCTCCATCCTGCCGGCGGAATGGTCTCCACGCATGATGGTGGTGCTTTCGGTGTTCGCCATCGCCCTTATGGCGCTCGGCCTGCTGGTCTTCGAGCATGGGCGCGGCGCACCTCCAGGCAGTCGCTATATCCCCGCACAGGTGAAGGATGGGGTGCTCGTGCCCGGCCGGTTCGAATGACCGCCCCCTCGGTCGCCGATGTCCCTTCGATCGCCGAGGCCGCCTGGTTTGCCGCGCCGCCGCTGCGCCGCGTGCTTGGTGCGCTCAATGGCGCCGGGGAGGAAACGCGGATCGTTGGCGGGGCGGTGCGCAATGCGCTGCTCGGCCGGCCGGTGAGCGATGTCGACCTCGCCACCACCGCCCTGCCGCAGGAAACCATGCGCCGCGCCGTTGCCGCCGGCCTGAAAGCGGTACCCACGGGTCTTACCCATGGCACCGTGACGGTGGTCGCGGACGGGATGCCGTTCGAGGTCACCAGCTTGCGCGAGGACGTTGAGACCGATGGCCGCCACGCTGTCGTGCGCTTCGGTCGCGACTGGGGCGCGGATGCGGCGCGGCGCGACTTCACGATGAACGCCCTCTATGCCGACGCGCAGGGCCGGGTGATCGATCTCGTAGGGGGCATCAAGGACCTCAGGGAAGGACGTGTGCGTTTCATCGGTGATGCGCAGACCCGCATCCGTGAGGACCATTTGCGCATCCTGCGTCTGTTCCGCTTTCATGCGGCCTATGGTCGGGGCGCCATGGACCCTACGGCGCTGCGCGCTGCGATCGGCCTGCGCACCGGCATCCTGCGCCTGTCTCGCGAGCGCGTGGGTGCGGAACTGCTGAAGCTGCTTGCGTCCGCAGGCGCCGAAGCGACGGTCCGCCTGATGAGCGAAACCGGCTTTCTGCCGACGATTCTGGCCGGCGTGCCAGATCTTGTCGCGTTCGAGCGGCTGGCGGGGCTGGAAGCCGATCTCGACTTGGCGCCGGACGCGGTGCGCCGATTGGGGGCATTGGCGGTACGCATCCTCGAGGATGCCCTTCGGCTGCGCGCGCGCCTGCGCCTTTCGAACGAGGCATTCCGCCGCCTCCAGGGCATGGCGGGACTGTTTGGGGGGGATGTCGATGCCCGTGCGGCGCGGGCCTTGGTCTATCGCCTGGGTTATGCTGCTTTCGAGGATCGCCTGCTGGTGAATGCGGCCCGCAGGCGGACGTCGGCCGGAGCAGCGGCGGGCGTCCTTGAGGCCGCGCGGACCTGGCAGGTGCCGGCGCTGCCCTATTCCGCCGCTGATTTCATCGCCGCGGGGCTTCAACCGGGGCCGGCGCTTGGGGCCGCGCTCGCGCGCTTGGAGGCGGACTGGATCGGTGCGGATTTTCCGTCAGAGCCGGAGCGCTTGGAGGCGCTTTTCGCTGCGGTGCTTGATGGTGGGACGGCGGTGGCTGTGGCGTCGCAGTCGTTGCGGTCGCCGACAAAATGAAAAAGGCCCTTCCGCAGAAGGGCCTTGAGGGAAGAGCGTAGCGCCAATCCAGGCGCGGCCTTGAAAATCAATCCTCGTCTTCTTCCTCTTCGTCCTCATCGAGGTCGAATTCTTCGATTTCGAGCACGTCGAGGGCGACCGCCGGAAGCTTCTGAGTCCGGAATTCGGCCACTTCCTCAGCGAACCAGATGACTTCGACGATCTCGCCGTCCACGGCGATAATGGTCAGAGCCGGGCTGCCGGACTTGAGTTGAACGATTTCACCGGGCGCGAAGGCCATTGCAGCATCTCCTCAACAGATGCCCACGGCCTAAACGGCTTGTATGACAGTGCCATCACACAACCGCTCCGCCACGGTGCAAACCACACTTTAAGGCCATTTCACCACCGGCGGCATGGAAGACAGGATGGATGCGACGTTGCCCCCGGTCTTCAACCCGAAGATCGTACCGCGATCATACAGCAGGTTGAACTCCACATATCGCCCGCGCCGGACAAGCTGCTCCTCGCGGTCGGCCTCGGTCCAGGGGGTGGCGGCATTGGCGCGCACGAGGCGGGGATAGATGTCGAGGAAGACGCGGCCGACGTCCTGGGTAAAGGCGAAGTCGGCGCCGAAATCCCCGCTGTCCAGCCAGTCATAGAAAATGCCGCCGATGCCGCGCGGCTCGTTGCGGTGCTTTAGGAAGAAATATTCCTCGCACCACGCTTTCAGGCGGGGATAGTCCGCCACCGCATGAGGGGCGCATGCGGCCTCCATGGCTTCATGGAAGACGATGGTATCGGGGTCGTCTTGGGTGCGGCGGCGATCCAATACCGGGGTGAGGTCCGCGCCGCCGCCGAACCAGCTTTTGGTGGTCACCACGAAGCGGGTGTTCATGTGCACAGCCGGCACATGGGGGTTCGTCATATGGGCGATCAGCGAGATGCCGGAGGCCCAGAAGCGCGGATCGTCCGCCGCGCCGGGGATCTGGGCGCGGAATTCGGGCGCGAATTCGCCAAACACCGTGGAGGTGTGCACGCCCACTTTTTCGAACAGCCGCCCGCGCATGAGCGCCATGGTGCCGCCGCCCCCCGGCGCGCCGCTATGGTCGGTCCGGTTCCAGGGCGAGCGTTCGAAGGTGGCCGGCGGACCGGGATAGAGCGAGGCGGGGGCCTGGGCCTCCAGCGTTTCGAAGGCAGCGATGATGTGCCCCTGCAACGCTTCGAACCAAGCGCGGGCCTGGGCTTTGCGGGCCTCGATGTCAGATGGGAGCATGGACGATCCTTGCGCAGCAATTTGCCTGTTTTGCGCCGGAGGGCGCGCAAGTTCAACGTGGCCAAGCGAGGAGGGCCCGGAACCGACGCACGCATGCCTGTTCTTCCATCGGAAGGCCGTGCTATCTGCGGTTCCGAGCGATCTGGGGGCGGATGTTTTTATGAATGCGGAAGCTGACATGCGCCGGGCGCAGATGGGGCGGGAAGGCGGGGGTGTTTTCCCGTTTTT
This sequence comes from Roseixanthobacter psychrophilus, assembly GCF_043195195.1. Taxonomy (NCBI): domain Bacteria; kingdom Pseudomonadati; phylum Pseudomonadota; class Alphaproteobacteria; order Hyphomicrobiales; family Xanthobacteraceae; genus Roseixanthobacter; species Roseixanthobacter psychrophilus. The sequence goes on along the minus strand of NZ_JBAFWT010000029.1, from coordinate 32,947 downwards.
CCTGGCGGTCGTTCTGCTGTTTTGCATCGCGATGTATTTGCGCGTCACACCCTATCTGGCGGAGCCGAGCTTCTGGGCGGAAGACCTTAGTGTGTTCTGGGCTGCGGCCTATGTGAAACCGCTCCATGAAACGCTGTTTGTTCCCTATGCGGGATATCTCCATTTGGTCCCACGCTTGATCGCGGCCGGTGTCGAGCTTTTTCCCTACAAATTGCATCCGACCCTCTATGCCTATGCAAGCGTTGCCGTATCTGCCTGGACTGCGGGCGTCCTCGCGACTTCGGCGGGCACCCGTGTGCTGGGCGCCTTGTGGGCGCTGCTGCTGCTTCTGGTTCCCCACGCGGGGGAGGTGTGGGCGACGCCGACCAACCTGCAATGGGTGATGGCTTGCGCCTTACCGGTGCTGGCCCTTGCGCCCGTATCAACCTCACGCTTCGTGCGCGGCAACCAGATTGCCTTCATGGCTACGACCGCGCTGACGGGTCCGTTCATGGTGCTGTCGGCGCCGCTCTGGGCCTATCGAGCGGCTCGCGCCTGGCGCTCACGTGACGGGCACGGGGCGGTCCTGGTTGCGATCGCGGCGGCGGGGGCGGCGGTCCAGTTCTATTTCCTGACGCGACAGAGCGTGGCAGCGGCTGTCGAGGGTGGCGGCGTAAGCGATTTTTCCGGCACGCTGCTGCACTGCCTCCAGCGCTGGCTGGAGCAGAGCACGGGACCATTGTCCATCCTCAGCCTGATGTTCGGCCCGCTGCTGCTGGCGGGGCTGTTTTGGGGCTCCGCCCGTGTTCTGCGGGCAGGGTGCCTTGCCTTCGCCCTCATCGTCCTGCTGGCGACAACACATAAATTTTCGACCGTGCCCAATCCGCTCGCCGAGACCAATGGCGATCGCTACTTCTTCATCCCCATGGTCATGGCCGGATTTTCCTTTGCCAGCCTGATACTGGATGGCGCTGCCAGCCGCTGGCTTAGGGCCGCGGCCGTGATCTTGCTGCTGCAGATGATGTTCCTGGCGCTGCTGGCCCCGTTGAGCGAGCGCGAGCCGTGGGACTTTGCCCGCAACTGGCGCGGCTATGCCCATCTCATCGGGCGCCAGGATATTCTCGTGACCTTCCCACCCAACTGGCAGTTCCTCATCAAGGCAAAATAGGACGTGTCGGCGCAGGCCGACCGCGCATACCAAATGCCTTAGATTGCCGACCCCTTTACCGCCGTCCAGAGCGCCTCGACGGCGGCACTCTGGCGGGCGCGGGGGCGGAACAGGCAAATATCCATGGCGCTCTCGGCATCGGAGGCGCGGGCAAGACGCTCAGCTTGGATGTCGGCCGCCACTAGGCTCAGCGGGACCCAGGCGATGCCACGGCCGTCGCGCGCGAGCGTTGCCAGCACGCCCGCGAGATGGGAGGTGAAGGCCGGCTCGCCGGTCTCGTCCTTTGTTAGACCAGACGCCGCGAGAATGCGGCCCATGCCGGAAGTCGGGGCATAGGCGAGGTAGGGGCCGCCAACCCGGACGCGCGCCGGCGTCCCCACTGGCACCAAGCGATCTGCGCCAATGGTTGTCGAGAGAAAGGCCGGCTCCTCCAGGCGGACGTGCGCCGCCGGGTGGTGGTGGCACAGCAGCAGATGGGCCTTGCCTTCCACCATCAGGTTCTCGCAGGCCACCATGTTGTCGGCGGTAAGTGCGAACGTGGCCGGGGCGTCGAGCTTGGTTTCGAGGTCGCGCAGCCACGGCGGGAAGAAGGTGAGCGAGAGCACATGGGTGGCGGCGAAGCGGATCGTCGCGCCGCTCGCCTGCGCCGCGATCAGCGCCTCCTGCCGGCCGTGGTGCAGGCGCCGCAGCGCCTCTTCCGCCACTGGCCTCAGGCGCTCGCCCGCGGGGGTCAGCTTGAGGGAATGCGTGGTGCGCTCGATCAGCGGCACGCCCACCCAGTCTTCCAAGGCGCGGATGCGGCGGCTAAACGCGGACTGGCTAACGGAGCGCTTGCGCGCGGCGTGGGAGAATCCGCCCTCGTCCAGCAATGCCAGGAAATCTTCAAGCCAAATCGTATCCATGCCGCACCAGAATTGCGAAGCGCCACCCTAGCGGATGTGGCCGTCCGGGCTCAATCAGGCTCGCCTTTATCCTTTTCCAGAATTATGGGTCTCTGTCGAAATGGCCGGGGAAGACGCGCCCTTATGGCGTCCGCGATCCCTCTGCGGAGCCCATCACGTGGCCCAGAGCCAACGAAACGGTGTCGGTCGGAGTAGTATTTAACTTCCCGTCGATCGGTTTTCTCTTATTTGATTGACTGGATGAATTTTTTCAACCCATTGCTCAACCCAATAAAACCCAGTCGTGAGGGGTGTACCATATCGGGTCTAAAACTCGCACAGCTGGTTTCACTTTCACATGAGATAAATGAGTCAAGATTTACATAGAAACTTCGAGGTTCATGTTCCAATGCACGGTGCATGGCAGCGTCCGCCTGCGCCCTCTCGTCCGTGTACGATTTAAGGCCGGGACCTCTAGGTAAAATCCCGACCATAACCTGGCGTGCGTCAGGCCAAATCTCGCGAATGTCGGCTGAAAGGGCTTGGTATTGCATATCGCGAACACAAGGCCGCTCGTGCAGTCCCAAATCGTTTGTTCCAACAAGTGAAATGACATAGCGAGGGTGTATTTTTGATAAACTGACGCGTGCATCGTGCAGGCGAAACCTGACATTTCTGATTTTATCCCGCCCGACTCCGAGATTCAAAACTGACATTCCATCAAATGTGCTTTCAATCAAATCCTGCGGCCACAATTGCACTATACTGTCACCCAAAAATACAACATCGGCAGACGGAGGAAGATGCTCCACAAGCATATTATGGCGACGGACTGAGGAGCTGGTATCCGCAATAGCGATAGCCGATGCCAGTTCTGTTTCGGCAGCATCGCACTTGTCACCGTCCGGTTCAGCGGCGAAGGTCGCGTTAAGCGACGCAAGCCAGAAGACGAGCAAAGCGAGCACCAGATGTTTCATGCACCCATCCTCATCGCCGAACTCAGGCGAGGAACTTAAGCCTGTAGACCGCTGTGGCTCAAAATGACCGGCAATGGAGACGTAAACGTGACTGACGCTGGAGATGCGGGAAAAATTGAAAATGATGTGCTCCGAGGACAGGAAGGTTGGCTCTTCCTAATCGGAGGCTCTAACTCGGTGGGTGAGTTAATGCAAAATCCCGCTACGGTGCTGGCCGATAAAGTCGATTCTTGGCAGCGCACGCTGCGGCAGCGGCAGGAGCGCATGGCCAAGCTTGGCGCACAATACCTGCATTTCTGGGTGCCGGATAAATTATCGGTCTACCGGGACGTATTGCCGCCCTGCTTCAGTCTTCCGACGCTGACGCCAACGTCGTTCGTTCTTGGTTCAGATCCAGATCTGAACAGCATTGCGATGAATCTCGAAGATTCCTTTGCCAGAGAAAAAAAAGCCGCCCCACTCTTCTGGAAAACCGACACCCACTGGACTTATGAAGGCGCATTTTCTGCCTATAAGGAATTTTGCAAACGCGTTGGCGCTGCTCCAAAATTGGGGTTGCTCGACCGTCCCTTTAGGGATCGGGAGCGTGTCCTTGATCTTGGGAGTAAACTTAATCCCCTGATAAAAGAGATTTATCGCTCGCGTCAAGTCTCCTATAATTCGCATATTGTCTTCGAGAATGAGGTTGTCAAATTTCTAAAACTTCTGAAGCCACAGCTCCATGGTGAAATTCATGGCGGCGCTTCGGTGGAATTCCAAAATGAATCAAATAATTGCGATAAAAGACGTATTATTTTATTTGGGGACTCTTTTTCAGGTTATGGAACCGCCTCATTTACCGCTCTTTTGGCCGAGACATTTTCTTCGGTTCTCTTCGTGTGGTCGCCAAATATAGATTATGATTTGGTTTCAAAATTTGCGCCTGATATTGTTTTAAGTGAGATGGCGGAGCGGTTTATAAGTAGGGTTCCTTGTGACGATATAAATATAAATGATTTTGTATTTAACAAAATCGCGCAATTTTTAAATAAAAAGCTTATTTCGGACGAAAGTGGTGGCCGATTTTTCTCTTCTGGGCGACGTGATCCCTAAAAGAAGAAGCCGAACCACACGACGTGCTGTTGCTCTCAGTGGCTCCGTGGCGTGACCTCCATCTGATCTTAAAAGCGGTTCTCAAGGGAGGAGCCGAACGTCTACGATCGGCCTGCACTGCGTATTTTACTCGATCGCGTCGGCCTTGATGAGGTCGGCGGCCTTCTCGGCGATCATCATCACGGCGGCCTGGGTGTTGGCCGAGACGATGGTGGGCATGATGGAGGCATCCACCACCCGCAGGCCGTCGAGCCCGTGCACCTTCAGGCGCGGATCCACCACGGCGGCGGGGCCGGTGCCCATCGCGCAGGTGCCGATGGGGTGGTAGATGGTCTGGCCCGTGGTGCGCGCGAATTCGAGCCATTGCGCGTCGCTCTGCACGTCGGGTCCGGGGTTCATCTCATAGGCCCGATAGGGGTCCATGGCTTTCTGCTCAACGATGGTGCGGGCGATCTTCATCCCGCCCACCAGGCTGTCGCAATCCTCCTGCACCGCGAGGAAATTCGGGCGGATGGAGGGCTGGGCGAACGGGTCGGCCGATTTCACATGGATCGAGCCGATGGATTGCGGGCGCAATTGGGTGACGCCGATGGTCATACCCGGCAGATGGTCCAGCGCGCGATCGGCGGCGTTGGCATAGCTCGCATGCATAAAGAAATACTGGATGTCGGGTGTTTCCAGTTCCGGCCGGGTCTTCACGAAGCCGTGGGCGAGCCCGGTGCCAAGGGTAAGGATGCCGGTGCGGGTGAGGAAATATTGCGCCACCGCCTTGCCGAGCTTCAGACCCCGGGTCTGCTCGTTAAGGGTGATGGGCAGCTTCACCCGCCAGTTCATGCGGGTGGCGAAATGGTCGCGGTAATTATTGCCGACGCCCTTCAGCTCATGGAACACCGGCAGGCCGGCGGCCGATAGGGTTTGCGGATCGCCGATGCCCGAAAGTTCCAGCAATTGCGGCGACTGCACCGCGCCGGCGGTGAGAATCACCTCGCCCCGCGCCTGCGCCACCAGATCCTTGCCGCCCACGCGATATCGCACGTCGGTAGCGCGTCGGCCGGAGAAGTCGAGCTTCAGAACATGGGCGCGGGTGACAACCTTCAGGTTCGGCCGGCCGAGGGCGGGGCGTAGATAGGCATCCACCACGGTCCAGCGCCGGCCGTCCTTCTGGTTGACCTGATAATAGCCGAAGCCCTCCTGGTCCGGGCCGTTATAGTCGGGATTGCGGGCATAGCCGGCCTCTTCGGCGGCGGCGATGAAGGCTTCCGAGAGCACCGGCCGCTCGGCCACCCGCACGATGTTCATCGGGCCGGATGCGCCACGCGAGGGGTCGGCATCCGGTGCGGCGAAGGTCTCCATCTTTTGGAAATAGGGCAGCACGTCGGCGGCGCTCCAGCCGAGGGCGCCGCGCTGCGCCCAGCCGTCGTAATCCTGCGGCTGGCCGCGCACATAGATCATGCCGTTGATCAAGGTGGAGCCGCCGAGCCCCTTGCCGCGCGGCACGACGATCTCGCGATTGCCGGTGTTTTCCTCCTTCTCCGTCGTAAAACGCCAGTTGAAGGCGGCGCCGCTCAACAGCTTGGAGAAGCCGGCGGGGATGGGAATCCAGAACCCGTTGTCGGGCCCGCCGGCTTCCAGAAGGAGCACGGAGCGCTTGGCATCTTCCGACAGGCGGGCCGCAAGGATGCAGCCGGCGGTGCCACCGCCGACGATGATGTAGTCGAACGTTTCCATGACATCCCCCTTTGGGGTCTCTTCTTGACGTGGGCCCCCGTGCGCGCTCAAGGCGCGCGCACGGGCAGCACCTTTCCGGGATTGAGCCGCTGGTGCGGATCGAGAGCCGTCTTGAGGGTCGCGCACAGGGCGGTCTCCTCGGCCGAGCGGCGGCGCAAAAGCTCCTCCACCCGGTATTGGCCGATGCCGTGCTCGGCCGAGATGGAGCCGCCGAAGCTGTCCACCACATCGTGCACGAGGCGGTTTATGGCGGCGCCGTCATGGCTTGAATCCACCAGCACGTTGTAGTGCAGGTTGCCGTCGCCCACATGGCCGAACACATTGGCCCGCGCCCCAGGCGCCCCTGCTGCCAGCGCCGCGTCGGCGGCATCGAGGAAGGCGGGAATGTCTGTGATGGGCACGGAGATATCGTGCTTCAGGCTCTTGCCCTCGCGCGCCTCGCCCTCGGAAATGTGCTCGCGCAAGGCCCAGAGCTGGGCTGCCTGGGCGCCGGATTCCGCCACCACGCCGTCGAGGGCAATTTCTTGTTCCAAGGCCGCCGAAAGCGCTGCTTCTGCTGCGTCGCGCAGACCGCTCAGGCTCGCGCCCGCCTCAATGAGCACGAACCAGTCGCCGGCTGCGATCGGCGGGCTGAGGCCCGCGTGGCGCCGCACCAGATCGAATGAGACACTGGAAATCAGCTCGAAGGCGGAGATGGAATCCCCCAGTTCCTCCTGTGTCAGCGCCAGCAATTGCAATGCGGCGGCGGGGGAGGGTACGCTGAGCAGTGCGGTGACCGTTTGCTTGGGGCGCGGCACCAAGCGTAGGATGGCTGCGGTGACGATACCGAGCGTGCCTTCGCTGCCGATGAAAAGTTGCTTCCAGTCATAGCCGGCATTGTCTTTGCGCAGGCGACGCATGCCATTGACGATGGTGCCGTCGGCCAGCACCACCTCCAGGCCCAGCACGAGGGCGCGGGTCATGCCGTAACGCAGCACATTCACCCCGCCCGCATTGGTGGAGACGATGCCGCCGACGGTGGCGGACCCCTCCGCCGCGAGGCTCACCGGCAGAAGCCGGCCGGCCTCGGCGGCAGCGTCCTGCGCCACCTTCAGGATGCATCCGGCGTCAGCCTCAAGCGTCATGCCGATGGGGTCGAGCGCGCGAACGGCATTCATGCGGGTGAGCGAAAGCACAACCTGCGCCCCCGAGCCGTCCGGCACCGCACCGGCCGCAAGTCCGGTATTGCCGCCCTGGGGCACGATTGCCGCACCTGCCTCGGCGCAGGCCCGAACCACCAAAGACACCTCGGCGGTGGATGCCGGCCGCACCACGCACAGCGGCTTGCCCGGGAATTGCCGGCGCCAGTCGATGGCATAGAGTTCCATGTCGGCTTCGCCGGTGATGAGCCCTGTGGGACCGACGATGTCCTGAAGCTGCGCCAGCAGCGCGGTGTGGGTTTGGTCCGCCGCGCTCATGATGCGGCCTGCGCGAGCAGGGCGGCTGGGAGCGGGGTTCCGCGCGCCGCCATGGCCACCGCGAGCCCGTCCGCAACTTCCGGCGTCCCGGCATAAGCGGCGCGCTCCAGCACCTTGGAGATGGTGGGCGAGGCTTCCTTGCCGGTGACGCGCTGGATCGGCTGGTCGAGCCAATCCATGTAGCGGCGCTGGATCTCATCGGCGAGGAAGCTGCCGTAGGAGGTGCCCACCGAGCCCTGCTCGACGATCACGACATTGTTGGTCTTGCGGATGCTTTCGCCAATGGTGTCCCAATCGAGCGAGGCGCGGTCAAGGGTGCGCAGGTCGATGATCTCGGCATCGACGCCGAGTTGCTCGACCGCTTCCTGGCTGCGGTTCACCATGGCCGAATAGGTCAGGATGGTGAGGTCGTTGCCCGCCCGCGCGACGCGGGCCTTGCCGAGCGGGATGATGTAGTCGAGGTCGGTAATCGGGATATTGCCCATGGTCTGATAGAGATCCACATGTTCGATGACGAGCACGGGATCGTTGCAGGCCAGCGCGGCATTCATCAAGCCCACATAGTCGAACGGGGTGGAGGGCGCGACGATGCGCCAGCCCGGCGAGGTGGCGAACATGCCCGCCGGGTCCAGCGAATGCTGGGAGCCGTAGCCCGTGCCCATGGCGATCTTGGTGCGCAGCACCAGGGGCACGTCCACATCAGCACCGAACATGTGGCGCGCCTTGCCGATCTGGTTGAACACCTGGTCGGCCGCGACCCACATGAAATCGGGATACATGAACTCGATGATCGGCCGATAGCGCCCGTCCATGGCAAGGCCGCCCGCGAGGCCGGCGAACGCGCCTTCGCTGATGGGGGTGCCGAACACCCGGTCCGGGAAGGCGGCGGCAAGACCACGCGTGGCGCCGTTGGTGCCGCCCTTCAAACGGTGGATATCCTCTCCCATGATGACAAGGCGCGCATCGGTCTCGAAGCGGCGATGCAGCACGTCGGCGATGGCATCCACGAACTTGCGCGCAACGGTGGGGCCGGCGAACGTCACCGCCTCCTCCACCCGGGCCCCCTTCAGCTCGGAGAGGTCGCCGCGAATGCCGGTATCGACGAAACCGACATCAGGCCAGAGCGCCGGCTGCACCCGGCGCCTGTTGCCGTCTGGCTCCACGAGCCGGGCGGCGACTTCCCCCATCAGCGCCTTGCAGCGCTCGCGCAGCGCATCGAGATCGCTCTGGCCCAAGGCCCCCTGCTGCACCAAGGCGCGGCCGGTGCGATCGATGGGGTCGCGGGCGCGCCAGGAGGCTTCCTCCTCCTTGGTGCGATAACCGAAGGCGGAGCCCGGCAGCGGGCCATTTTGGTGGAAATAGCGATAGACCTCGACCTCGATCACCGCCGGCCCCTGGCCCGAGCGCATCACCGCGAGGGCTTCCTGGGTTGCGAGATGGACCGCCAGCGGGTCCATGCCGTCCACCCGCCAGGAGGGGATGCCGAAGCCGGGACCACGGCCGGACAGGCGCGGGTCGCGCGTCGCCTCGGCGACGGTGGTTGCAACCGCGTAGCCATTGTTCTCGATGAAGAACAGCAGCGGCAAATTCCAGGCGGCGGCGAGATTCATGGTCTCCAGCACTGCGCCGATATTCACCGCCCCGTCGCCGAAATAGGTGATGGCGACATCGCCCGTGCCGGCGAGCTTGTGGGCCATCGCCGCGCCCGCCGCGAGCGGCACGCCGCCGCCGACGATGGCATTGGTGCCGATAGCGCCCGCTTCCCCCCAGCGCAGATGCATGGAGCCGCCGCGCCCGTGGCCGAAGCCCGGTTCAAGCCCGAGGATCTCGGCGAGCGATTGGTACATCAGCGGCTCGGTGCCTTTGGGGAAGGCGGCCTTCGGATCGAGGCCCGGCGCGATATAGGCGAGGGCTTTGGCGAGGAATTGATGATGGCCGCGATGGGAGCCGTTCACCTGGTCGCCCGGCCGCAGCCCGACGATGGAGCCGGCGGCGCCACCTTCCTGGCCGACCGAGGAATGGGCGGGGCCATGGACCAGCCCTTCGCCGGCCAGTTCAAGCACCGTCTCCTCGAAGGCGCGGATCAGGTTCATCTGGGTGAGCAGTTCGCCCAGAAGCTTCGGGTCCGCCTGCTGCCAGTCGGCCTCGGTGGTGCGCAGTTCGATCCAGGGTGCCGCTGCCTGCAGCGCGATGCGGTCCGCCATAATCATTCTCCCAAAGACCGGCCGAGGGGGCCGCTCTCTTCGTGCAAATCTTCAGAGATATCCGTAGGCGGCCCAGCCGCCGTCGACGCCGAGCACCTGCCCGGTGATGGCGCCTGCATGGTCGCTGGCGAGGAACACCGCCGCCTGCGCCACCTCTTCGGGCGCGATCAGCCGGCCGATGGGGGTGCGCATTTTCAGACGGTCGAGGTCGAGCCGGCCGCGTGCGGCAAGATCGTCCAGGAAGGGGGTGCGCACATAGCCGGGGGCAAGGGCGTTCACACGCACGCCGCGTGATGCCCATTCCACCGCCAGCGCCTTGGCCATCATCACCACGCCCGCCTTGGAGACGCAGTAGCCGATGCGTTCCGGAGCGGCGACCACGCCATACATGGAGGCCATGAGGAGGATCGAGCCGCGCCCGCGCTCTAGCATCCGCCGGCCCGCTTCCTGGGCGGTGAGGAAGACGCCGGTAAGGTTGATGTCCATCACCCTTTGCCAATCAGCGTCGGTGACGTCGAGGGTCGGTTGGTTCGAGGAGATTCCGGCATTGGCCAGCGCGATGTCGAGCCCGCCGAAATCCTCGGCCGCATCGCAGGCGCGCGCTACGTCGGCACGGCTGGTCACGGAGCCGGAAACCGCGATGGTCTCGCCAAGCTCTACTGCTACGGCGCCGGACTTGGGATCTGGATCGAGCAGCACGAGGCGCGCGCCCTGGGCCCGCAGCGCCCGGCTGATCGCAAGGCCGATGCCCGAGGCGCCGCCGGTCACCAGGGCACAGCGGCCCTTCAGCAGGCCGACGGCCGGAAGCGCGGGGGAGACAAGCGCGTTCACGGTTCCATTCCCACGAAGCGCGCCATCAGCTCCAATTGGCAGTCCAGCATGGGCTGGCCCGGCTGGATGCGGCAGCCGCGCGCCTGCGCCGCTGCCAGCAGCGCCGTGGTGACGGGCTGCATGATGATCTCGGCGACGATCTGGTCGGGCGTCAGGCACGCCACGTCCAGGGGCAGCGGGTCGCCCTCCTTCAGGCCGAGCGAGGTGGCGTTCACCACCAGATCGTGGCCGGAGGGATCGGGCGTGCCGATGTCCACCTGTAGGTTAGGGAAGGGACCGGCGAGCCGGCCGGCGAGGTCTTCCGCCTTGGCGCGGGTGCGGTTGGCGATGGTGAGGCGCGAAATACCCGCCTGCGCCAGGGCGAAAGCGATGGCATTGGCGGCGCCGCCGGCACCGGCCAGATAGGCGCTGCGCCCTTCGGGTTCGATGCCATTCTGGCGCAATCCGGCGACGAAACCGTGCCCGTCCAACATCTCGCCCACCAACCGCCCGTCCGCCTCGCGACGGATGGTGTTGACGGCGCCGATGAGGCGCGCGCTCTCGCTCACCTCGTCGCACAGATCCACCACGGCGGTCTTGTGTGGCACGGTGACGATGAGGCCGCCGAGATTGCGCAGCAGCCGCATCCCGCCGACCACGGTGGCAAGGTCTTCTGCGCTGGCGTGCAGCGGCACCAGCACGCCGTCATAGCCCCGCTTAGCCATCAGGGCGTTGAGCGCCTGGGGGGTTTTCACATGGTGAATGGGATCGGCCAGGATGCCGAAGAGGCGCGTGTGCCCGGTGATTTGCGTCATGTCATCCCGCCAGCGTGTAGGCGGTCTTCACCGCGGTGTAGAATTCCCGGGCATAGGCGCCCTGCTCGCGCGGGCCGTAGGACGAGCCCTTCCGGCCGCCGAACGGGGCGTGATAATCGACGCCGGCGGTGGCGAGGTTCACCATGACCATGCCGGCCTGGGAGCGGCGGCGGAAGTCGCTCGCATGCTTGAGCGAGGTGGTGCAGATGCCGGAGGAAAGACCAAATTCGGTATCGTTGGCGACCGTGATGGCTTCTTCATAGTCGCGCACGCGGATCACGCTGGCGACGGGGCCGAAGATTTCCTCGCGGTTGATCCGCATGGAATTGTCGGTCTCGGTCATCAGAGCGGGGGCCATGTAATAGCCCGGCGTGCCACGCTCCAGGCGTTCGCCGCCGATCACCTTGGCGCCCTCGGCCTTGCCGATACCGACATAGTCGAGGTCCTGGTCGAGTTGCTCCTGGCTCACCACCGGGCCGATATCGGTGCCGGCCTTCAGCGCATCGTCCACCTTCAGGGCGGCGAGGCGTTCCGCCAGGGCGGCGACGAAGCGGTCGTGGATCTCGCTCTGCACGATCAGGCGCGACGAGGCGGTGCAGCGCTGGCCGGTGGAATAGAAGGCGCCGTTGACCGCGCATTCCACGGCGGTCTTCAGGTCCGCGTCATCGAGCACCACGAGCGGATTCTTGCCGCCCATCTCCAACTGGAACTTGGCGCCGCGCGCCACGAGATCGCCAGCGATGCGACGGCCCACCGGCACCGAGCCGGTGAAGGAGATGGCGCGCACCTTGGGCGAATTCACCAGCGCGTTGCCGACCTGCGAGCCCGGCCCCATCACCAGGTTGAACACGCCCTCCGGCAGGTCTGCGCGGGAGATGATCTCCGCCAGCGCCCAGGCCGAGCCAGGCACCAGTTCCGCCGGCTTGAACACCACGCAATTGCCATAGGCGAGGGCGGGCGCGATCTTCCAGGCGGGAATGGCGATGGGGAAATTCCAGGGCGTGATCAGGCCGACGACGCCTTCCGGCTCGCGGGTGATCTCCACGTCCACGCCGGGCCGCACCGAGGCGAGTTTATCGCCCGTGAGGCGCAGCGCCTCGCCGGAGAAGAATTTGAACACGCGGCCCGCGCGGGTGGCTTCGCCGATGCCCTCGGCGAGCGTCTTGCCCTCCTCGCGGGCGAGCAGGGTGCCGAGTTCCACCTTGCGGGCGAGGATTTCCGTGCCGATGCGGTCGAGCGCGTCGGCGCGCACTTCCGGGCTGGCGGCGGCCCAGGCCGGGAAGGCGGTGAATGCGGCATCGATGGCCGCCTGCGCCTGCGCCGCATCGGCGAGCGCATATTCGCCGACGAGGTCGTCGAGGTTGGAGGGGTTGATGTTGCGGTTCACCCGCGTGCCTTCGACCCAGTCGCCGGCGATGAAATTCTTATGCAGCATGGCAAGGGTTCCGAAGGTTCAAATGCCGAGATAGACGGTCTTGATGTGCGGATCGGCGAGCAGGCCGGGGCCGGTGTTCTCGATGGCGATGCGGCCGTTCTCGATCACGTAGGCGCGGTCGGCGATCTTCAGCGCGTGGAAGGCTTTCTGTTCCACAAGAAGCACCGTCGTGCCCATCTTGCAGATGCGGTCGAGCACATCGAACATCTGCTGCACGATGATGGGGGCAAGGCCGAGGGAAGGCTCGTCCAGCATCAGCAGCTTGGGCGCCGCCATGAGGCCGCGGGCAATGGCCACCATCTGTTGTTCGCCGCCCGAGAGCGAGCCGGCGAACTGGGTGAGGCGCTCGCGCACCCGGGGGAAAATGTCGAGCACTTCCTCGAACCGCTGCGCCGCGCCTTCCCGCGCCTTGGGGTGGTAGCAACCCATCAGGACGTTGTCCTTGACGGTCATGACCGGAAACAGCTGGCGCGCCTCCGGCACCATGACCAGCCCGCGCCCGACGATATCGGCCGGATCCATACGGTCGATGCGCTGGCCGTCGAAGGTGATTTCCCCGCGCCCTGGCTTCACGAGGCCGGAGATGGCGCGCAGTAGCGTGGTCTTGCCGGCGCCGTTCGCGCCGATGATGGTGACCACCTCGCCGCGCCCGACGCGGATCGAGACGTCTTCGAGGATGATGGTGCGGCCGTAGCCGGCCGAAATCTCAGAGACCTTGAGCATCGGCGTAATCCTCCCCGAGATAGGCTTCGATCACGCGGCGGTCGCGCACGACTTCCTGTGGCGGCCCCTCCGCGATCAGCTTGCCGGAATCGATCACCGCGATCCGGTCGGACAGGCTCATGATGGCCTGCATGTTGTGCTCGATGGCGACCACGGTGACGCCATGGTCGCGGATGGTGCGGATGAGCTCGACCATGCGCTGGGTATCGGCCTGGCTCTGGCCCGCCATCACTTCATCCAGCAGCAGGATGCTGGGCTCGGTGGCGAGCGTGCGCGCCACTTCCAGCCGCTTGAGCCCGCCGATGGGCAAGGTGCCGGCCTCGACATCCCTCACATCGTCGAGCCCCACCACCTTCGCCACGCGCAGGGCGGCGGCGCGGGCGTCCTCCACCTTGGGATGGCGCAGGAAAGCGCCGATCATGATGTTCTCCAGCACGGTGAGCTTGCCGAACGGCTGGACGATCTGGAACGTGCGGCCGATGCCGCGCCGGGCAAAGCCGTCGGCGCTGCTCGGCGTCACCGCAACTCCATCCGCGCCGATAATCTCAACCGAGCCGGAATTGGGGTGCAGGAACCCCGAGAGCTGGTTGAAGAAGGTGGTCTTGCCAGCGCCGTTGGGGCCGATGATGCCCAGAATCTCGCCGCGTTTGAGAGTGAGCGAAATGTTGTCGGTGGCGACCAGGCCACCGAAGGTCTTCGTCAGGTTCTTGGCGATGAGGATCGGTTCGCCGGGCGTGCCGGTGATGGCATTCGGGGCAGGTGCCTCGCGCACCGGGGCCACGCGCCCGCCGCCGGGCAGGGCATCGATCCAGCGGCCGACCCGCTTGCCAAATGTGCCGACCAGGCCGCCGGGCAAGGTGAGGGTTATGATCACCAGCACCGTGCCGTAGACGAAGCCGTGCAGGCCGTTGGCGGAGGCGCCGAGCCAGCCGCGCGCCAGTTCCGCGAGCGGCACCACCAGCACCGTGCCGAGCAGGGGACCCGCCACCGTGCCGAGCCCGCCGATCAGCGAGAACATGGCGATCTCGATCGAGGTGGCGAGCGAGAACATGGTCGCCGGCTCGAGGAAGGTCATGTACATGGCGTGAAAGGCGCCGACCAGGGCCGTGAGTGCCGCCGAGATGGCGATCGCCTGCAGCTTCACCGACGTGTTGTTCACGCCCGCCGCCAGCGCCGCCGGATCACGCTCGCGCACCGCCGTCAGATAGAAGCCGAGGCGCGAGTTGCGGATGAGATAAGACACCGCGATGCACAGCAGCAGCAGGCCGAAGGCGATGTAGAGATAATTGATCTTGTCGCGGAAGATCATCCACGTCCAGCCGAGCTTCAGCGGCACGATCAGGCCCGCGGAACCGCCGGTGACTTCATGGAAGTGGATCGACAGCAGCCGTACCACTTCCAGGAATGCGATGGTGGCCAGCGAGAAGAACGGACCGCGCAGGCGAAAGCAGGGATAGCCGATGGCCAGCCCGACGACCGCCGCCAGCGCCGCGCCCACCAGCATGCCGAGCCAGGGCGTCAGGCCGAAATGGGTGATCAGCAGCGCGGTCGTGTAGCCGCCGATGCCGTAGAACACCATGTGGCCGAGGGAGAGCTGGCCGGCATAGCCGCCGACGATGTTCCAGGCGGTGGAGAGCGCGGCGAACACGCAGATGGTGACGAACACGTGCACCACGAACGGCGAGCCGGAGACCATCGGGATGATCAGTATCAGCGCCAGCGCGATCAGCGCGCAATAGACGCGCGGATGGGTCAGACTGGCGAGGAGGCCGGGGCGCTTCGGGTGAGTGGCGGGAGCGGAGGTTGCTTTGACGGTCATGGGATCACTCCGTCCCGCGGCCGAGGCCAAACAGGCCGGTCGGCTTGAAGATCAAGATCAGGATGAAGATCATGAAATATACGACCTCCTTGAGGTCGGGCGCGATGTAATATCCCGAAAGACTATCCACGACGCCGATGATCATGGCACCGAAGAAAGCGCCGTACATGGAGCGCATGCCGCCGAGCACCACCACCACGAAGGCGGTGAGCACAAAATAAGTGCCGATGGTGGGCGTCACGGGATAGAGCGGCATCACCAGCGCGCTGGCGAGGCCGACGCAGGCCGCGCCGAGGCCGAAGGCGATGACATAGATGCGGTCCACGCGCACGCCCATGAGCAGCGCGGCGTTGCGGTTCTGCGCCGTGGCGCGGATGGCGCGGCCGAGCGGGGTGGATTGCATGAACAGATGCAGGCCCGCCACCAGGGCCAGCGCGCAGAAGAACATCACGATCTGGCCGATCACCAAAGTGAAGCCGCCGATATTGATGGAATGCTGCACAGCCGAGGGGGGCACCGAATAGAGGTCCGCGCCGAAGATCATCAGCGCGAGGTTCATCAGCGCCGTGGACAGGCCGACGGTCGCGAAGATCTGGATATGCTCTTCGGCGGACAGCAACGGCTGGATGATGAAGCGCTGCACCAGGGCGCCGAAGGCGAACAGCAGCAGCACGATGGGAATGGCCGAAACATAAGGATGCAGGCCGAATTTCGCGGCGAGCAGATAGGCGCCGTACATGCCGACCATCAGGAACTCGCCATGCGCGAAGTTCACCACCCGGACGATGCCGAAGATGAGGGTCAGGCCAACGCTGATGATCGCGTACATGCTGCCGAGCAGGATGCCGTTGATCAGGAGCTGAATGAAAACGTCCATCGCGCGGGACTCCAGGCGGACGGGGCGGCGGAAAGCGCCGTGGGCAACGGCACGGCGAGCATCAACTGCCCCTCAGGGGAGGCCGATGGCATCTGTTTGAAAAAGCGGCCGCCGCGCGGGGGCGGCGACCGCAAGGTGCAAGCCGGGAGGCTCAGTTGGTCCCGACGCCGACCTTCATCTTCGCGACGGCGGCGGCTTCGGGGAACACGGTGACGAGTTCGCCGCCCTGCCACTGCATCAGGAAGGGGAGGGCGCGGGTGTTCTGTCCCTGCTCGGAAAATTTGGCGCCCCAGCCGGTGGCGGTGCTGCCCACCGGGAGGTCGACCTTCATCACCTGGGCGCGGATGTTGTCCGCCGTCAGATCCTTGGAGGCGGCGATGGCGTCGAAGAACACCTTGGCGCCCATGTAGTTGGCAAGGCTGTGCCCGGAGCGCGGATCGGTGCCGTACTTGGCTTTGTACTTGGTGACGAACTCCTCGATGCCCGGCGCCGCCTTGGGATTGGTGCGGTACTGGGTGAAGTCCACGTCAAGCGCGCCTTCCATGTTGTCCGCACCCACGGCCGCCACGGTATCGCGCAGCGAATAGCCGCCGCCGGCGCCGATAACCGCCTTGGGCTTGAAGCCCTGGTCCTTCATCTGGCGGAAGAACAGCACGGTGTCGTTCTGGTAGGAGGTCTGAAGCACCACATCCACGCCGGCGCTCTTGAGGCGCAGGATGACGGGGGTCAGGTCAACGGACTTGGCGGAATAGGCGAGGGCCTCGACAACGTTCAGCTTCTTCTCGGCCGCACGCGACTTCTGATAGCCGGACATGGTCTGGCCGTAGAGCGAATCTTCGTAGATGATGCCGATCTTCAGCTCTTCAGGCTTTTTGCCGAGCGCCGGGGCGATGGCATCGGAAACCGAATCGACCATGCGGACCGAGAAGTCCTTGGCGGTCGCATTGGTGCGAAACACGTTCTTGAAGCCGCGTTCGGTGATGGGATCGGAGACCGCGCCAAGCTCGAAATAGGGCACGCCGGCGAGTTCTGCCACCTGGGTTGCCGCGAGCGACAAGGACGAGGAATAGGTGCCGAAAATGGCGGAGACATTATCTACCGAGGTCAGGCGGCGCGCTTCACCGACCGCCTGGTTGGGATCCACCGCATCGCCCTTGATCAGGGTGATGGTCTTGCCATTGATGCCGCCGGCGGCATTGCGTTCCTCGACAGCGATTTCCAGGCCGCGGAAGCTCTCGTCGCCGAGCAGAGCGAGCCCGCCCGAGAACGGATAGAGCGCGCCGAATTTGATGTTCTGCTGGGCGGTGGCGGGTGCGATGCCGGCAAACGGGGCCGCGCCCACAATCATAGCGGCAGCCAACGCTGCCCGCGCAATCTTCCTCATCATTTCCTCCAGTAACGCGCCGTAGGCCGACGACATCAGCGGCCGCTCGGGAGCGACCTTCCAGCTAAGTGTGCAGATAACCAAGTTGCCTGACAAGTGGGAAATTGCTAGCGTCGCACGACGAGTTGCGGCCGCCCCTTCAAGAGCCGCGCGGAGGAAATACGCCAATGTCAGATTTACCGACCACCATGCGCCAGATCCGTTTCGAGGGGTCGGGCGGGCCGGACGTGATTCGCGTCGAGACCGCCCCCCTTCCGGTTCCTGGCCCCGGGCAGGTCCTGGTTGAAGTGGTGGCGGCGGGCGTTAATCGTCCCGATTGCCTGCAGCGCGCCGGCGGCTATCCGCCGCCTCCGGGAGCCACCGAAATTCCTGGCCTGGAGATCGGCGGGCGTGTGGTTGCGCTTGGTGAAGGCGTCACGTCTTTGACGATCGGCGACGAGGTTTGTGCGCTTGTTATCAGCGGCGGCTATGCGGAATATTGCGTTGCCGAGGCACCTTTGTGCCTGCCGGTGCCCAAGCCCCTGTCGCTGCTGGAAGCGGCCGGGCTGCCGGAGAATTACTACACCGTCTATGACAACATCTTCACCCGCGGGCGCTTGATTGCCGGTGAGACCATCCTGATCCACGGCGGGTCGAGCGGTATCGGCTCGACCGCGATCCAGCTTGCCAAGAACGCAGGTGCGCGCGTGTTCGCCACCGCAGGCTCGCAGGACAAATGCGATTTCTGCACCGCGCTCGGCGCGGATGTTGCCATCAATTATCGTGCGGCCGATTTCGTCGCCGAGGTGAAGCGTCTTACCGACGGCATGGGCGTCGATGTTATTCTCGACATGGTCGGCGGTCCCTATATCGCGCGCAATCTCTCGGCCCTCGCGCTCGAAGGCCGTTTGGTGCAGATCGCGTTTCTGCAGCCGAGCCGCGTGGACATTGATCTGATGCCCATCATGCTGCGGCGCCTGACGCTCACCGGCTCCACCCTGCGCGCCCGCTCGGTGCCGCTGAAGGCGGCGATCGCCGATCATCTGCGGCGCGATGTATGGCCGCTGCTGGAGACTGGAACGGTGCGCCCGGTCATCCATGCCACCTTCCCGCTGGAAGAGGCGCAGGCCGCCCATGCGCTGATGGAATCGAGCGCCCATTCCGGCAAGATCATGCTGGAGACCGGCAAGTGAGTGGGCCGGACCAGTCGCATAGCGGGCGGGTGGTTCTCGTCACCGGCTCCGGCCGCGGCATCGGCCGGGCCATGGCCGATGCCCATGCCGATGCTGGCGCTGCCGTTGCCTATCTCGACTATGACCCCGCCCTTGCACGGGACGCGGCTGAGGCTGCTCTTGCGCGGGGGGTGAAGGCGGTGGCGGTTTCGGCCGATGTCGCGGACTATGAGGCGGTCGTGGACGCCATCGAGAGCGCAACGGCGGCGCTCGGACCCATCGACGTGCTGGTGAACAATGCCGGCATCTCGCCCAAGACCGGCGCCGACAAGCGCCGGGTCGACGCCTTCGCCATGGACCCTGCCGAATGGCGGCGGGTCATCGATGTGAACCTCACCGGCGCCTTCAATTGCAGCCGGGTGGTTCTGCCGGGCATGCGGGAATTGGGACGCGGGCGGATCGTCAACGTGTCCTCGGTCGCCGGGCGCACCTATTGCGACATCGTCGCGGTGCATTACGCCGCCTCCAAGGCCGCGCTGATTGGCTTCACCAAGCATCTGGCGGGCGAACTCGGGCCGCTCGGTATTACGGTGAACGCACTTGCCCCCGGCCGCATCGATACCCCGCTGATGCGCGGGACGGCGCCGGAAGCCAATGAGGCGGCGCGTATGGCGACGCCCCTGCGCCGGCTCGGATCGCCCGAGGACGTGGCGGGAACCTGCCTGTTCCTCACTTCGGAGCAGGCGAGTTTCGTTACCGGCCAGGTGGTCGATGTCGCGGGCGGCTGGCTTCTCACCTGATTTCAAGCGTCAGGAAACGGTTGATTTCATGTTCGATTTTACGGGCAAGACCCTGTTTCTCACCGGCGCCAATGGCGGGATTTCCCGCGCCGTGGCGCAGACCTTCTTCGACCTCGGCGCCAATTGCGTGCTCACCGATCTCGATGCCGAAGGTGTCGAGGCGTTCGCCCGCACCCTGGACCCCGCCGGGGCGCGCGTCGTCGCCACCCGCCAGGATGCCGCCGACCCTGATGATGCGGATCGCGCGCTTGCTTTGGCAAAGGCGCGGTTCGGGGCGCTTGATTTTCTCGTCACCTCCGCCGGGCTCTATCGGGCGCGGCAGGTGGCGGAGATGGATGATGCCTATTGGCGCAAGGGGATAGCGGTCAATCTCGACGGCGTGTTCTACACCTGCCGGCGGGCGATCCCGCTGTTCGCGGAAGGCGCGGCCATTGTGAACCTCGCCTCCATGGCGGGTCATCGCGGCAGCTTTGCCCATGCGGATTATTCCGCCGCCAAGGGCGCGGTGCTCAGCTTCTCGCGCTCGCTGGCCATCGAGCTGGCGCCGCGCGTGCGGGTGAATGCGGTGTCGCCGGGGCTGATCGATACGCCCATGGTGCGCGCTCTGATGGATGCGAAGGGCGCCGCGCTGCTGGATCAGACGCCGATGAAGCGGCTTGGCACGGTTGAGGAAATCGCCCGCGTCGTGGCGTTTCTCTGCTCGGACTGGGCCGGTTTCGTCACCGGCGAGACCGTGCACGTCAATGGTGGTCTTTATATTGCGAGTTGAGGTGGGGGCGCCCTCCACCTGGATAGACAAGCGGGTGTTCGGCGCCGCGCACAGCGATCGCCGCATCACCGCCGGTCTATCCATTTTTCGGCGTGAAGGACTTAACGTTGCAAGGGGATCGCGCGAGCGATTCTGTTCGCAACCGGTCCGACGCTCGGGCGCACCGAGCATCTGGAGTTAAAGAGGATGACCCGGACCCACGACATCATCGGACGCGGTCCCTCCCTGGCGGACACCTTGGCGCAGCGCCTGCGCGAGGAAATCTCCTCGGGTCGGCTGCGTCCGGGCGAGCGGCTGCCGACCGAGCAGCAACTGGCCGGCACCTATGGCGTGTCCCGCCCCATCGTGCGCGAGGCGGTGGGCCGGCTGAAACATGACGGGCTGGTGCTGACACGCCAGGGGGCAGGGGCCTTCGTCGCCGAACCGGGCGCCGTCTCCACGTTTCGCATCGATATTTCGGACTTCCACAATGAGGACGAGATCCGCCACATCGTGGAACTCCTGATGGCGGTTGAATCCACGGCGACCGCCCATGCCGCCGTGCGCCGCACCGCGCAAGACCTGGAGCATATCCAGGCGCAGCTCGACGCGATGCGGGCGGCCATCGACCGGGGTGATCCCGGCGTGGACGAGGATGTTGCGTTCCACCGCGCGATTGTGGAAGCCACGGGCAATCCCTTCTTCCGCGATCTCTCGGATTTTCTCGATCGGCGGGTGCGCACCTTCATCCGCGCGGCCCGCTCGAACACCGCGCGCATGCACGGTTTGACCGAGGCGGTGCAGAGCGAGCATCAGGCAATCTTTGATGCGGTTGCGGCTGGAAATGCCGAAAAGGCGCAGGCGGCGGCGATTACCCATCTTGAGAACGCCGCCGCGCGACTGACGCTTTATCTTGCCCCGTGAAGGGGTTGCCGGGCGGGGCTGGGCGGAATGTTTCATGTGAAACATTTCCCACGCGTAGAAGAACGCCGGATTCAAGCCCGCTTGACCCGGCTGTTCCACCGCGAACATTGCAAATTCCGCAGAAGTTCTCGCAGGAGAAAAGACGCAGGGCCGACCGGGCTATCGCCCGCCCTGTGCGATCAGCGCCTCCAGATGGGGCGTGATGCTCTCGTGGTCGAAGGCGTCCCCCCACACCGGGACATCGGCCAGCGCCGGCGGCACCCGCGCGATCCCGAGCGGCGCGACGAACAGCATCGGCACCCCCTGCGCCCGCAGGTGCATGGCGAGGGGTTCAAGCTGCGGCTGGTGAAGATTGACGTCGATCACCACCCCATCGACGGGCGCCGCCTCCCGCAGGAAGGCTTCGGTCGCGGAGAAGGTGATTGGCCCCGCGACGTCGAAATCGCATCGTCTGAGAATGCGCGCGATGTCGCTCATGAGCACATATTCGTCGCCGACCAGCAGCACCCGGTTTCGCCGTCCGCTCAAAGCCCGCCCCATCTCACGCGCGATGTGTGTTTCCATGCCGCTGTGTGACAGACCCCAGCCGGGGGCGAGATAACGCAGGTTAACTTTGCAGGAAAAAATACCGTCGCCGTGGCGCGCTCAGCGCGGCTCCTTGGACAGGCTGAGATAGGTCGAATCGAAGTCCGCGAAGGCGGCCAAGGCCTGCCAATCCGAGATGGTCAGCCGGTCGTCTTCCCAGGTGATCAGGTTCCGCGCGCGCAGGCTCTTCATGGTGCGGCTCATGTGCACCTTCGAAATGCTGAGCGCATCGGCGAGGTCGACCTGGGTTATCGGCAGCCAATAGCTGTCGTCGGTGGCAAGCCCGACACTCGCATTGCGCACGAACAATTCGCAGAACAGATGGGCGGCGCGCTTTTCCGCCGAGGCATGGGAGATGGCGAGCCATTGGCGATGAACCGCCGCATCCACCAGCGTGCTCAGCCAGAACAGGCGCGTGATGTGGGGGTGGGTGCGGGTGAGCTCCTTGACGACGGCATGGTCGACGCAGGCGAACCGGCAATCGGTCAGCGCCCCGACGCTGTGATCCATCTTGCGCAGGATGAAGCCGTGGAGATCCACGAAATCGCCGCAGATGTGCAGCGCCGTGATGCGCCGGTGGCCGTCCTCGCTGAGGTTGTAGCGCGCGCAATATCCGCTGAGCACCAGCGTGCTGACCCCTGGACGGTTCCCTTCCCGCACGGCGTCCTCGCCGGACGGTATCTCCACGATATGGCTGGGGAGCGTCTCCAGCAGATGGCATTCATCTGCGGAAAGATGATCGTAATGTTGAAGCCTGCGGACCAGTGGATTGGCCATGACGCGCCCCTTATCCAGCCCTGTTAGAGACGCGCGCAGCGGGCGACACGGCAAAGCGGCCCCGGCGCGGGGCGGACCCTGCCGATTTCGGCAGCAATTTGGGCATTCTGAAGGAACATCGCGCCCCAGCTCCCGTTTCCATTCTGGATCACGCAGGGAGCGAACCATGGACCAGAACACAGTGCAAGGCGTTGCGAACCAGGCCGGCGGCCGCATCAAGGAAGCGGCCGGCGCCCTTTCCGGCAATGCCTCGCTCAAGGCCGAGGGCATGTATGACCAGGTCACCGGCGGCGCCCAGCGGGCGTTGGGGGACACCGCCGACAAGATGCGCGAGGGCCGGCGGATGGTGGAACGCGAGGTGGAGCACCGGCCGTTGCCGGCGCTGCTGATCGCCGGCGCGGTCGGCTTCGTGCTCGGCTATCTCGCCGCCCGTTGATCGCTTTCGCCCGGCCTGTCGGCCGGGCGCCTTTCCCACCGGTGTCCCAGGCTGCTTTGCGGGACGGGCTTTCCGACGGGGCCCTGTGGGATAATGGTGAGCCAGCTTTATTTTCGGTCAAGCTTGGAACGCGTCGGACCCCTCTTGGTTGAGTCTGCGGGGACACGCTCCCCGACAACCGAAAGGAAACGTCCGATGGGCAATCCCAACGATCGCGATCCCCAGGACAAGGATCGCCAGCGCCAACAGGAAGAGCGCAACCGCCAGCAGGGCGGGCAAAATCCGGCGGGCGGCCAGCAGAACCAGACCGGAGCCGGCCAGGGCCAGCAGGGAACGCAGAAGCGTCCCGAGCAGGCCGGCCAGCACGGATCGGAGCAGCGTTCCGACCAGCAGCGCCCCGATCAGAAGCGCAATCCCGACCAGCGCTGACGCTGATGGCCCGACCCGCTGAGACTGCGGCGCGGGCCAGAGCAAAAGACCCCGTCCCTTCCGCAAGGGGGCGGGGTTTTTCTTATGGCGGAACCCGAGCCGGAGTAGAGCGTTTACTATGTGGCCAGCGCGCGAGGCGCTGCGAAAAACGGACGGAAGGAACCAATATGGGCTCGTTTTCCCTCACCACGGCCGCTCCCTCTTCCCTGCGTCTTGTCATTGGCACCGAGGACCGCGAGGTCGCCTCGATCGACGAAGCCATGGGCTTCCTGCACGAGAAGAATGCCGACGCGCTCGGGGAATTCGTCCTCAATGGCCTCGATGCCGAAGCGCCCGGTGCCCTGGTCGCCTTCCGTGACCGCCTGGAACTGATGCGCGCCGTGCTCTGAGCGTGGGCCGGGGAATTCTTGATCAGTGCTGGGCAGAGCTGCAACCATCCGCACATTCCTGCGTTTTTGGGTATGGCCAATTGGAATCGAAAGCTCGCGCTGCCCGTCCCCGTCGCCGATGAGGGAGAGACCCTCATTACCCTGCATGACGCGGCGCTTTTCATGATCCGTCGTTTCAAGGGGCAGCAGTCGGCGGCCGCGCGGCGGACGGTGGACCGTCTGATTTGGGCGGCGGAACAGGACAGTGCCGCTGCTTCCGAAGAGGCCTCCCGCCAGCTCTCCAACTTCCTCGCCTCCCAGCGGCGAGACTGAGCGGCGGCTCCGTCGTTTGATGAACCGTCGGCGGGTGCGTGTGCCGTTCGATGCCTTTCCCGCTCAGCGCGCCCCCTCTTGCCGCTTGGCGGTTCACTCTCCTCTCCCCCGTGGGCCCGAAGGAAAGCTGCTTCGGCTTACCGGCGAACCTGTAGGCGAGACGCCAGATGCGGCTTCCGGTCGGGCTGACGAGCCCATGCAAGCCGCCGCCATCGAACAGCTTGTAGGCTTTGTCCTTCGGCTTGGCGTTGCGAGGCGCGAGGTCCGCTAGAGGTACCCGTAAGCGTGACTTTTGTCGGCGCGAGGCAGATGCCGACGAACCTGCCTACAAACTCATGAGATGCAACGGCACCGCAAGAGACGCGCCGGCGCGACAATTAGCGCGTAAGGGGCTGATTTTGCGGTTCTTTGATGTGTCGTGAGACGACAAGAACGACGAGGTGGTGGAGCCGAGGGGATACTACATTCCGCGAATGCGAAAGCGTTCATCCCTTTAAATTCATGGACTTGAGCCCCATGTTTCGGGTACGCATTTCGGGTACGCAACCGGGTACGCAGTCGCAGAAACATGGCACGCCTCTCCTCCTCCGACCGTCGATGGCTTGAACTGAAAGACGGCAAATGGCGCGTTTCCGTCGCCGTCCCTCGCAGGCTTCATGGCAAGCTCGGCACGCGCCTGAAGGCCCCGCTCAACACCGACAGCCTCGCCGTCGCCAACCGCCTCAAGTGGCCGGTGGTGGCGGAGTTCAAGCAGCGGATTGCGGAGGCAGGTGGGACGAAGGGGAAGGATGTGCTGACGACCGAGGCGCTGGCCCTGGCCGCATATCGGCGGACGGTGAGCGATCCGAGCGAACTTGAAATCCTGAGCGACACCATCGCTGAACGCGCGGCTCAGCTTGCCGGCCCCTACACCGCTGTCGAAACCGACCCGAACACGGGCGAGCCGATCTATCTCCACGACCCCGCGAGGGAGCGCAAAGCCCTGGCGTACGTCGCCCTGGCCACCGGGAAAGCCACGCCGCTGGACGCTCATCATGAGGCATACTTGGCCCAACAGCATACCAAAGCCCGAACAAAGGCTGATGATGCGCGGGCGATCCAATTTCTCCAGACGTGGTGCGAGCGGGAACGCATCTCGCCCACCGTCGAGGCAATCACTCGGAAAGAGGCCACGCGGTTCGCGGACAGCCTCGCGAGCATTGCCGGAGGTCGGGGAGCGGTGACGCTGAATAAGTACATCGGGCGGCTGTCCCGCTACTGGCAGTGGATGGAGCACCGGGAACACGTCACAACCAATGTCTGGCACGGGGTGAAGATTTCCTCCCCGCCAACGCCCCACGACGAGGTGGAACGGGCCTTCAGCAACGATGAGATGCAACGGCTCCTCGGTGGACACACTACGCCAGCCATGCACGACTTGATGCGCATCGCGGCGCTTTCCGGCGCCCGGCTGGATGCCATTGTGGACCTCAAGGTGGGTGATTGCGCAGACGGTCTCTTTGTTTTCAAGCCGCAAAAGAAGGAACCGGCCCCTCGCGCCGTGCCAATCCATTCGGCCTTGACGGAGATCGTGCGCCGCCGCACCGAAGGCAAGGAGGCAGGTGACAGCCTCTTCCCGGAATGGCCGGCACCTCGGAAGGCTGGGAGCATGAGAGAGCGGTCGTTCAAGGCTTCTAACGCCTTCACCGCCTACCGGCGAACGGTCGGGGTGGATGCTGTGGTGGCGGGCAAGCGGAGGAGCTTGGTCAACTTCCACTCGTTCCGTCGCTGGTTCATCACCATGGCGGAACGAGCCGACCAGCCGGAGAGCATCATCGCCGTGGTGGTCGGACACAAGCGAACGGGCATGACCCTCGGTAGATACTCCGCAGGGCCGTTAATGGAACAGGCCAGGAGGTGCGTGGAGGCGGTGAAACTGCCATAGCAGATGATCAAACGCTGCCACGGTGCAGGTCGCGGAGTCACTCCTGGCCCCAATTTCTCAGCCTGTGCGCCGCCTTCGCAGATCGCCAAGGAGCGTCGCCGGCGGCCGCTTTCCAGCGCCAATACCCCTGCTAAATCAGGCCAAATCGGCCGCCAGGGTCGCCTCTGAATCGATCTGAGAGGCGTCCGAATTAGGTCGCACTCAAGCATAAACCGGGACCTTCGCGGCGCGAGCGCTGCCGGCCGGTTTTGCGCCTCCACCTTTGAGCCCCACCGCCCCGTTCGCGCCCGTTTCGCTTCGGCGCGGGCGGTCGTACGCCGTGGACACCGACCCAACTCACGAGGACATCCATGATCCATTCTTGCGCCTCCGCCGCTCGGCGGGGCACGGCCTCATTGTGCCGAAAAATCCGAGACGCCCTCACCTCCTGGCGCCTCGTCAGCAGTCTTCCCCCCGTGGCGGTCTTCGCCCCCTATATCGCTGTCGCCGCGCTCAAACTGGCGGGAGTGCTGGCATGATTATCGCCCATGCGGACGGCTCCTGCCTCGGCAATCCCGGCCCCGGCGGCTGGGCGGTGGTGATCATCGGCAAGGACGGTGCCACCCGAACCCTCACTGGCTCCGACGCCGACACCACGAACAACCGGATGGAACTGACGGCCGCCCTCGCGGCGCTCGGGGCCTTGCCCGCCGACGTTCCCTCCGTGCTGTTCTGCGACAGCGAATATGTCGTGAAGGGCCTCAATCAATGGCGGCAGGGCTGGGAGCGGCGGAACTGGCGCAATGCCCAGGGCAAGCCCGTCGCGAATCCAGACCTCTGGCGCCTTCTCTATGCCGCCAAGGACGCCAAGCCCAACGCTGATGTGCGGTGGGTTCGGGGCCATGACGGCGATGCCATGAACGAGACCGTGGACAGGCTGGCACGGGCGGAGGCGGAGAAGGCCAAGCTGGCACTCCGCGCCCGCCCGCCGGTATCGTCGCCCCACGAACCCGCCCCGTTCGGGCGGATGGAAGGGGTGGTGCGATGACGGACGAATTTCATCTTCTCGACGGCCCGCACCCGAAGGCCGCCGGCCCCGCGCCCATCGCCACCATCCTGGACATCGCCGATATCGTCACCCGCTCGGACTGGCAGGTCCGCGCCCAGATCGATCCCGGCATCGTGCGCAGCTACGCCACCGTCACGCGCACCGGCGGCACCCTGCCGCCCATCCAGGTCGCCCGCATCAACGGCGCCCTCTATCTCGTGGACGGCTGGCACCGGCTGGAGGCCGCCAAGCTCAACGGCGAGACCTTCATCTGCGCCGAAGTCGCCGACATGAGCGAGGAAGAGGCGCAGTGGGCGGCGGCACGGGCGAACCTGTCCCATGGCCTGCCGCTCAAGCCCCGCGAGGTGCGCACGGTCTTCCGCGCCTATGTCCGCAGCCGCCAGCACCGGGACGGCCGGCGGTTCAAGTCGTACCGGGAGATTGCCACGGATCACGCCAACCGCGTCGGCCACACCACCATCAGGAACTGGATGCAGCAGGACTTTCCCTCGGTGTTTCGCGCCATGGGCGAGGACAGCGGGCGGCCGGACGGCGGAGAAGCGCAAGGCGTCCCGGCCATCACCGCCCTTGCCCGCGCCAAGGCCAGCCTGGACCAAGCGGCGGCGGAGGCACGGGCGCTGAACGAGGAGGATCGCCGGGAGCTGTTGCGGCACCTTCGCGAGATCGAGGCCAAGATCCCGGACGGTAGGCCGTGGGAGCCGACAGAAAATAGCGAAGAGGAGGGAAACCCCGACTTCTGAACGACTTACCGGCGGGCTGTTCAAATTGAACACCTTAGACACCAGAATGGCCCGCCGGCCCTTGCAGCTCAACAACTCATCGGGATTTGCCCCGAACTGGCCTTGACCAGCGCCGTCCCGCACCACCCCGGCCAAATTTGCCGGAAATCCGTGAAGCCGTCTCGATAGAAACCAACGCACGGCACATCCCCCGCCCCCCGGTCGGCGCCAATCGGTGTGCGGCCCGCCGCCATCGCCGTGGGCATCTTCCCTGAGTCCCTCTCCGGCGGCCTTCGCACATCCGGCGGGAGGCAGAGGAGAGCTGCCGTGCGGCACGGCTCGCCCCCATACCGAAAGCCCCTCTGAAAACCACCGCTTCGGCCCCAGCATTTCCAACGCCTCGCGAAGGTTGTTGACACCATACCGTAATCAATTGTATTCGGTATGAAGCTCACCGACATCCTGGAACCCACCCATGCCCGCCAAGGCCCATCGGCGCGTCGCCTTCTATTTCCGCGTCTCCACCCACGATCAGACCACCGAGAACCAGCGCCGCGAGCTACAGACCGTGGCGGACAAGGCGGGGTGGGATGTGGTGGTGACGTTCGAGGACGCCGGCATCTCCAGGGCCAAGGGCCGGCAACAGCGCCCCGGCTATGACGCCATGCTGAAGGCGATCACCCGGCGCGAGGTGGACATGGTGGCCGCATGGTCCGTGGATCGCCTTGGCCGTTCCATGCCGGACCTCGTGGCCTTCCTGTCCGAGCTTCATGCATATGGCGCGGACCTCTATCTGCACCAGCAGGCCATGGACACCACCACGCCCTCCGGCCGGGCCATGTTCCAGATGATGGGCGTGTTTGCCGAGTTCGAGCGGGCCATGATCCAGGAGCGGGTGAAGGCCGGTCTTGCCCGTGCGAAGGCAGAGGGCCGCAAGTTGGGCCGGCCGACCATCGGCGCAGACCTGGAGGCCCGCATTCGGGCACTTCGGGCGCAGGGCATGGGCATCGTGAAGGTGGCCAAGACGCTCGGCATCGGTGTGTCGGCTGTGCAGCGCGTGGATGGGGGGCTGCGCATGGCTTCCTCGGAATGAAGGTGCCTGACACTCCTATCTCGTTAGACATTCCTCGGTGGGTCTGTGAGATTGAGCCGCGCGGGACCTCAGCCGGCGAGGGGGCAATGGGCTCAGTTAATTTCGGCTTTCTGGACGCCCACGACGCGAAGCTCTCGGTGCTTGGAGGGCTCGCGGAGCGCTACTTCCGCGAGGACCCGTCGACGGCCATCGTCAAGCTGCGCCAATTCGCGGAGCTGACGGCAAAGATCATTGCTGCCCGCCATGCCTCGTATCGCGGTGAGCGCGAGACGCTCGATGACACCCTGCGGCGCCTGTCCTATGAGCGGATCATCCCCAAGGAAGTCGCTGATGTCTTTCACGCCTTGCGTAAGGCGGGCAATGCCGCCGTTCACGAGGCGAAAGGCAGTCATGCAGAGGCCCTAACCGCGCTCAAGTTCGCCCATTCGCTCGGCATCTGGTTTCACCGCACCTATGCAAGGCAGCCGAATTTCAATCCGGGCGTGTTTCTCCCACCGCCGGAGCCGATCGATGCCACCACAGCATTGCGTGAGGAGATTCGGGCTTTGCTCCGCAAGGTTGCGGAGAGCGAGGATGTCGCTGCCACGGCGCGTCGTGAGGCAGAAGAGCATGCTCGTGCTCGCGAAACGCTTGATGAACGGCTGAGGCGAGAAGCGGAAGAGCGGGCGGCGTGGGAGCAACTGGCCCAGGAGACGGAGGCGGAGAAGGCCGCCATCGCGGAGAAACTCGCGGCCCTCCAGTCGGAGGCCGAAGCCGCGCCACGACAAGACGCGATCGAACTGGTGGAGCGTGGCGAGCAGGCCGCTGCCAAGCTCGAACTCGACGAGGCGGAAACTCGCGCCCTCATTGACCAGCAACTCCGCGATCGGGGCTGGGAGGCAGACACCAGGGATCTGCGCCATAGCTCAGGCGTGCGTCCCGCCAAGGGCCGGAACATGGCCATCGCCGAATGGCCCACCGCCAAAGGACGGGCCGACTATGCCCTGTTCGTCGGGACCACCCTGATCGGTGTGGTGGAGGCCAAGCGCCAGCGCCGGAACGTCTCCGCCGCCATCGACCAATCACAACGTTATTCGATCGGCATCAAGGACAGCACCGACTTCGTCTATGCGGGCGGCCCGTGGGGTGACCATCGCGTGCCGTTCGTCTTCGCCGCCAACGGGCGCTCCTACCTCAAGCAGATCGAGACCGAGAGCGGCATCTGGTTCCGGGATACGCGCCGCGCTGCAAACCACCGCCGCGCTCTGGTGGACTGGCCGACGCCGGAGGGCCTCACCGGCCTGCTCGAAGTGGACCAGGACGCCGCCTCTGCTGCGTTGAAGGCCCAGCCCTTCGCGTTCGGCTTCCCTCTCCGCCATTATCAGGAGAATGCCATACGTGCCGTCGAGGCGGCGCTCGCCGAGGAACGGAGGTCCATGCTGGTTGCCATGGCGACCGGCACCGGCAAGACCAAGCTCGCCATCGCTCTGCTCTACCGGTTGCTTTCCGCCAAGCGGTTCCGCCGCATCTGCTTCGTGGTGGATCGCTCGGCGCTCGGCCACCAGACGGAGGGCGAGTTCTCAACCACGAAGGTCGTATCAGGCAAAACGTTCGCCGAGATCTTCGGATTGAAGGGGCTCGAAGATGTCACGCCAGATCTGGAGACGAAAGTCCACATCTGCACCATCCAAGGGCTGGTGAAGCGGGTGCTGTATGCCGCCGATGGGTCAGAATCTCCGCCGGTCGATCAGTACGATCTTATGGTCATCGACGAATGCCACCGCGGCTATCTGCTGGACCGCGAGATGTCCGACGAGGAGCTCAGCTTCCGGGGCCAGGAGGACTACATCTCCAAATACCGGCGGGTGCTGGAGTATTTCGATGCGGTGAAGGTCGGCCTTACCGCCACGCCGGCATTGCACACCACCGACATCTTCGGCGAGCCGATCTTCCGCTATTCCTACCGCGAGGCGGTCATCGACGGCTTTCTCATCGATCATGAACCGCCCATCCGCATTGAGACCGCCCTCGCTCGCTCGGGCATCGCGTTCTCCGAGGGAGAGCAGGTGGAACACCTTGCGCCTGCCACCGGCGAAATCGACACCGCGATCCTGCCCGATGAGATTCATTTCGAGGTCGAGC
Organism: Roseixanthobacter psychrophilus; assembly: GCF_043195195.1. Classification (NCBI taxonomy): domain Bacteria; kingdom Pseudomonadati; phylum Pseudomonadota; class Alphaproteobacteria; order Hyphomicrobiales; family Xanthobacteraceae; genus Roseixanthobacter; species Roseixanthobacter psychrophilus. Next base: position 2,142 of record NZ_JBAFWT010000029.1, on the reverse strand, counting down.
AATTCAACAAGCAGGTCATCACTTCCGAATTCAACCGCGTGGTCGCGGAAGAGTTGGCGAGGCACATTGACCCGTCACTGCCCGGCAAGACCCTGATCTTCGCCGCCACCGATGGCCATGCCGATATGGTCGTGAACGCCATCAAGAAGGCTTTCGCCCACGCCTATGGCGAGATTGAAGATGCAGCGGTTAGGAAGATTACTGGCAGCGTGGACAAGGTGCAGACCTTGATCCGCTCCTTCCGTAACGACACGAATCCGAAGGTCGCAGTGACCGTCGATCTGCTCACCACCGGCATCGACGTTCCGAAGATCGTCAACCTCGTCTTCCTGCGCCGGGTGAACAGCCGCATTCTCTACGAGCAGATGATCGGGCGGGCCACGCGGCGGTGCGACGAGATCAACAAGGAGGTGTTCCGCATCTTCGACGCGGTGGACCTCTACCCGCACCTCCAGAACCTCACCGACATGAAGCCGGTGGTGGTCAATCCCGCCATCAGCTTCGAACAGCTCGTCGCCGAGATGATCGGTGCGACCGACGATGCCCAACGCGAAGCGATCCGCCAGCAATTGGCCGTCAAGCTGCGGCGTCGGCTCGGAAAGCTGCCCGCGGAAGCCCGACAACGGTTCGAGGCGATCGCAGGCATAACCCCTGAGGCGATGTTGCAGCAGGTGTTGTCCGACGCGCCGGCGGCTCTGGCATCCTGGCTTAACGGCCGGACCGCCATTGGGCCGATCCTCGACTGGCAGGCAGATGGGCAGGCGCCGCGCTTCATCCCCATCTCAAACCATGACGACGAGATCGTCGCCGTCACGCGCGGCTATGGCACGGGCGAAAAGCCGGAGGATTTCCTCGACAGTTTCTCGGCCTTCGTGCGCGACAACATGAACGCCATCGCCGCGCTGAAACTGGTGGTGCAGCGTCCCCGCGACCTCACCCGTGCCGATCTCAAGGAGCTGCGCCTCGCCCTCGACCGCAAGGGCTATTCGGAAGCGAACCTGCGCCGCGCCTGGGCTGACGCGAGGAATGAGGAGATCGCAGCCTCCATCATCGGCTTCGTGCGGCAGGCGGCGATCGGCGATCCGCTGGTGCCTTACGCCGACCGCGTGAAAGCGGCCATGCGCTCCATCCTGGCAGGACGCTCCTGGACGGAGCCGCAGAAAAAGTGGTTGAAGCGCATCGGCGAGCAGATCGAGAAGGAAGTGGTCGTCGACCGCGAGGCCATCGACAAGGAGCCCTTCAGCGCCGATGGGGGGTTCAATCGGCTGAATAAGGTGTTCGGCGGGGAGCTTGAGAGCATCCTCGCTGGGATCAACGAAGAGATGTGGAAAAGAGCGGTATAGAAAAATGGAAACTGGACTCGCTGTTATTGAAGCTCGCTGGTGGGACGATGGAAATCATAGCGTGAGAGGCCTATTCGAAAGTGTTTGCGGTCTCGCGACAGGAAACCCATTCTCATTTCGTTATGACATGTTTTGCGATGAGAGTTCCCTATCGACAACAACGGCATTTGTTGGAAGCGACATCAAATTTCACGCCATATATTTGGCCGCCCATGGAGATCAAAGCTCTCTTCAAGGAAGTGAAGGCCATGATATCTCGAGAACCAAACTTAGAAATATATTGAGATCATCTAATTCAAGCTACACCTTGACAGGATTGTATTTTGGAAGCTGTCTCATATGCAATGAAAATAACGCTAAATTTTTACTAGATAGAAATACAGGAATTAATTTCAATTGGATTGCAGGTTATTCGAAGTCCGTGGATTGGGTTGTTTCTTCGTGTGTTGATATGATATTTTGGTCATTTCTAATTCAAGAGCGACTTAAGAACCGCTCTCGGAGAAGAAACAAAAAGAATGACCTTCAAATTGCATTGCACGCAGCTTCTGAAATGAAGAAGGTAATGCCTACTATATTTAATGAGCTTGGATTTAACATGTATCACCTCGACGGCGGCGATCAGCTCACGAAGGTTTGGTAAATGACCACCACCACCGATATCGTGGCCAAGCTCTGGAGCCTGTGCCATGTGCTGCGCGACGACGGCGTCACCTACAATGAGTATGTGACCGAGCTGACCTTTCTCCTCTTCCTCAAGATGCTGGAGGAGACCGGCCACGAGGAGCGCCTGCCGGAC
>NZ_JBAFWT010000028.1:0-73520 GCF_043195195.1 Roseixanthobacter psychrophilus | reverse complement strand
CTACGGGCCTCATCGGCCCCAACACCAAGGAGCCCCTTCGGAAGGTGGTCGCCCTGCTGTTGGACGGCCTGCACGAAGACGCGGCCTAGCCGCCTCGGTGACGTGTTGCAGGTCCGATCCCTGCACACGCCAACCCTCATCCCTCTTGTGATGCCTCAACGCCGCTACACGCCTTTCTAGGCGGTAGCCGTAACGCCGTTCGCGGCTCTCGTTTTCCCCGCCGAGGTGGGGATAGCCGAGAACTACCGCCGACTTGGTGTTCGGGAACGGCCGACCCATCCGCACCCTGCCCGGCTCTCGAAAGCCTTCGTCCCGGTCTCCCTTGAGGGGGAGCCCCGACACGGCCCGACAGAACTACCGGAACGATGCGCGAGCCGTCGCCATCCTCTCCAACATCACAAGAACCAGACATTTCATGACAGATACCACTGTCTCCCGCCTTGGCCAGATCAATGGCGCGGGAGCCGCCGACGCGCTCTTCCTCAAGATTTTCGGGGGCGAGGTGCTCACCGAGTTCGAGCGCGTCAACGTGTTCAAGGCGCTCACCTATGTGCGCCAGATCGCCCACGGCAAGACGGCGCAATTCCCCCTCGTGGGCCGCGCCACGTCCGCCTATCACACCCCCGGCCATTGGATCGACGGCACCGCCATCGACCATGCGGAGAAGGTGATTGCCGTTGACGAGCTTCTCCAGTCCAACACCTTTATCGCCAACATCGACGAGGCGATGAACCACTACGACGTGCGCAGCGTCTATTCGGCCGAGTTGGGGCAGGAGCTGGCCTATCAGTACGATACCCACCTTGCCTGTGTGCTCGCCCTCGCGGCTCGTGCCACGTCCTCTCTGACCGGCCGTCCCGGCGGTTCCCGCATCGCCGATGCCGCCATGGCCACGGACGCGGCGAAGCTTGAAGCGGGCCTGTTCACCGCCACCCAGACGCTGGACGAGAAGAACGTCGGCCAGTCCGACCGATACGCGGTGTTCCGTCCGGCCCAGTATTACCTGCTGGCCCAGCGTGATCGCCTCGTGGACACGACCCTCGGCGCCAAGGGTGCCGTGGCATCCGGCATCGTGGAGACCATCGCAGGCCTGCCCATCGTCAAGTCCAACCACGTCCCGTCCACCAATGTGACGACCGGCCCCTCCAAGTACCAGGGCGACTTCCGCACCACGGTGGGTCTCATCTTCAACAAGATGGCGGCGGGCACCGTCCAGCTCCTCGATCTGGGCGTGGAGTCCGAATACGAAATCCGCCGGCAGGGTACGTTCTTCGTGGCCAAGTATGCCTGCGGCCATGACGTGCTGCGCCCCGACTGCGCCATCGAAATCGCGTCGGGCGCCGTCGCCGCCGCCTAAACTGCACAAGCGCCCCTAAGCGCTCCCCCGTCCTTCCCAAGGACCCGCACCCCTGTCCCCGCCGCCATGGGGACAGGGCACGCGGTCATGCGGGGTTTTCCTCCCCCGGCTCCCGCCGGCTTTCCCGTGCCCCTGCACAGAATCGAACTTCGAAAGGTCCTCCTTCCCGATGCAGACCATTCACGTCGTCACCCGTGCCGCCACCCGGCCCGGTGTGGCCGCCCTCGCCTACACGATCCACCACCCCAACGGCTCCATGGAACACGTCACGGCTTCCCTTGCCGGCTGCGTATCGCGCGTGGAAGGGGCACTGCTGAGCGTCACCGAGGCCCTTCGCGCCGCTGACCCGAGCGTTCCCACGCTCCTGCGGATCGCTTCCGAAGGGGTGTATGTGGTCCTCAGTGACGCCACCCCCTGGAAGCCCGCCACAAGCGCCACCATCGGCACCCTGGAAGCCCGCACCGAACTCCTCGAAATGGTTGGCACGTTCCATGACCTTCGGGTTGAGCTTCTGCATCAGCATGCCGAGGAGATCGCCCCCTTGATGCGTGAAGCTGAGGAAGAGGCCGAAGCCGCCGCTGCCGAGCGCATGGCATCCTTGGGGCTCGCCGCGTGAGCGAGACCGACATGCACGACATCCCCGGCTCCTACGGCACCATCAACCGCAGCCACACACCCGCATCCATGGTCTCCGCTGGCCTCTATGAGATCAGTCCGACCACGCTGCGACCCGATGGCGCCCGGCCAAAGCCCATCTTCGACCTCGCCACGGAGGCCGGCCGCGCGGCGCGAGACGCCTATCTCGCCGATATGGAGCGCTCCAAGGCCGCGAAGACTGCGGCGATGGGCAGGCATCTGGCATCACAAGGCGCCGCTGAGGGCATGTTTGGGGAGGGTATCTGACCATGCCCTCGCTTCGGGACATGTCCCGCGTTGACCTTCAGGACGGCAACGGTCCCCAACGGCTGCGCGGTGTGAGCTTTGACACGCTCTATCGCCAATGGGCGACCCATATCACCGTGGACGGGCTTCGGATGTTCGGCGGCTACCATCCCGATCCGGTCTCGGCAGCCAAGGCTTACGACAGCCTCGCCCGCACCTACCACGGTGCGAAGGCACTGACGAACTTCCCGGAAGGCGTGAGCGACGAATGAGTTTGTCGTACACGACACAGACGACCCACCCCACCGGGAATGGGGTCTCCCGTGAACCGGCGCCTTACGTCTCCCTTCCCGTGTTCCTTCAGCGGATGGGCGTTTCCCGTCGTCACGGGATGGAAGCGCTATGCCTCACTGGCTTGTGCTGGGTGGAGAATGGCCGTGTCCGTCTCCAGCGACACCACGAAAAGGCTGGTCTTGGTCGTCGGCTCCGCAATGCGGAGGGCTATCCCTTCGACCTCCTCTCCCCCGAGGGCGTGGAATATGCCCGGTCCCGATGGTCGGAGTGTCTGGCGTCCGTGAAGCGCTGGTACCGAAGGGACAGGGACGGTCGGATTGGTCGGGCCAATGACAGCATGCGTCGTGCCCTTCCCCGTGGCTCCACGGGCGATAAGGTCGCATTCCTGAAGAGGACGCATCCCGAACTGACACAGAAGGAGATTGCCGTTCTGTTGGATCTTTCCTTGAGCACAGTAGAGCGTGCTTCTTCAGTCATCCGCAAGCGTTCGATGGCCGCTTCTGGTGCAACCTCTTATAAAGCACTGGGACCCGTCAAACTGAAATCGACCACCACGCAAGATCAGTCGAATAAAAATAGTTCAAGCGTGTCTGGGAAAACACTACCCAGCCCGTTTCGGGGGGTTGACCCTGACTATGACCCCGCAGAGGACATCATCCACGACACGTACCCTGACGGGCACCCCTGTGTGGTCGATGGCGTCCCCTTCGACTTCGACAGGGCGATGCAGGAGGCTCTTGCTCGTCACGCAACCAAGCCCATGCCACCGGCTCCCCCTCGTCCTCCTTCTCCTTGGTATGACCACCTTCGCCCGACGCTGTTCCCGGTGAGCAACGAGGCGACCACCGAGGAAGCGTGGCACGCCCTGGAGATGTTCCGTGTCAGTCGTCACGGGAACACATGCATCGCCATGGAAATCGCTTTCGTCCTCGACCACTTCCCCAGCGTCCCCGCGAAGGACACAGCCGATATGGTCGGGGTGTCGGTCTCCACCGTAAGGCGGCACAAGGCGAAGAGGGCTGAGGCCGTCTAGAGAAGTCTCCGATGCGCGTCACGCCTTCCAAGGCAGGCGCCATGCCAATCCCCACCACCCGCCAACCCCGAAAGGCCCATGAACGGCATCCTGGTCGCAGATGATGACATCCACCGCCCCGCCAAGGACTACAGCGGAACCTCGTGGGATTCCTCCCGAGGCGCTTGGCGGGCTTCGACACGCTCCCGTGGCAAGACGATCACCGTGGGATGGTATCTCGACCGAGACGCCGCTGCCGAAGCCGCCCGAGCCGCGCGGAACAAGCCGAAGGGCAGACCGGGGAAAGCGGCGTCCTTGCTGGTCGCCTGCAAGCAAGGCGAGCCTTTCCAGATCAACGGCAAGCCCGTTCGGAGCGTGCTGATAGACGGTGCCCCCTGGTCTCTCGCCAACGACCTGCGTTCCGCCCTTGGCCTCACCGGAGCAACCTGGTTCGAGATGGCGAAGGTTGCCACCTCCGACAAGCGCTCGCTCTCCCGCCGCGAGGCCCCCTTCCTATTTGATGGCCGGGGTGGTCCATCCTGCACCGTCGTTTCCCCTGCGGGCCGTCAGGCTCTCGAAGCGCTGGCCGAACGCCGCGCATCCCGAATCCGTCGCCGCACCGTCCGCCCAATCCTCGTGGAAGGTGACACCGCCGTTGTTCCCCTGACCATGGGATACGAAGCGGTCATTGCCTCTGCCGATCTTCACCTTGTGGAAGGGCGAAACTGGTCCGCCAAGCCCCACGGTCGCAAGGTGCTCGCCATGGGGAACTTCAAGCGGCCTGACGGACGCTTCCACACGCGCCCCATGTCCGCCCTGCCGCTCTCGCAAGAGCCCGTGGTGAGGCTGAAGGGCAATGCGCCTCGGGAGCCCGATGATGCTCCGGGGGCTGCATGACGCGCGGCATCGGTTCTTGGCTGGATTTCGGAGGCGAGGATTGGTCGCAGGTGGAGGAGAGCCCACCATTTCCGTTGCCGCTTCCTCGACCCGCCGCAGATTTGGCGAAAATTTGCGAACCGCCCTCGATAGATAAGAACGCGCAGCGACTCCCCCGTGGCCCCTTCCAAGCCGATAGGACAGGCCATGCGCCTCCACCCCGGCCTGATGCTCCCGCCCTCGCGGACGCGGCGCCCATCCACCTCACGGCCATCCGCACCAACGGCAAGGGGACGGTCATCGCCTCCCACCCCGTGGTGATGGACGCGGGGGACTGGCACGGCCTGAAGACCCTCGGCTACGACACGCTCTATGCCGCACGCCATGGCGTTGCCGTGGGTGCCGGTTGTCGCTCCGTGGCCAAGCTCATCTGCAATGCAGCCGATCATGAGGTGGTCGTCTTCCGCGATGGGGATCGCTTCAACCTCCGGCGGGAGAACATGGCGGTCATCCCTCGGGGGACGCACTACCGCGCCACGGGGCTTCGGCCCGCCCTGCCCAGCGATGGAAAGGCGACGTACCAGACCCGCGACGGGCGGACCAAGACCAAGCGCAAAGCATGGGGCAAGGGGCCGAAGGAGAGGCTGGCGGAGGTGCTCAAGGTGACCGTCAGACCCGATCCCGCACCCAATCCAGCGGAGTCCTGACGCCCTCCGTGAGGCCTCCGGTGCCTTACCCTGTACCCTTCCCAACTCCAAGACCCTGGAGCCACGGGCGGGTCATTGGAGAGGCGTTGCGGGTCCGTGGCCAGCCCATACCGAAAGCCCCTCCGAAAACCTCCGCTTCGGCCCCAGCATTTCCAACGCCCTGCGAAGGCCGTTGACGCCATACCGTAAACAGTTGTATTCGGTATGTACCTCACTGACATTCCGGAACCCACCCATGCCCGCAAAGGCCCATCGGCGCGTCGCCTTCTATTTCCGCGTCTCCACCCACGATCAGACCACCGAGAACCAGCGCCGCGAGCTACAGGCCGTGGCGGACAAGGCGGGATGGAACGTCGTGGCCACGTTCGAGGATGCCGGCATCTCCGGTGCCAAGGGGCGGCAGCAACGCCCTGGATACGATGCCCTGCTGAAGGCGATCACCCGGCGCGAGGTGGATATGGTGGCCGCATGGTCCGTGGATCGCCTCGGCCGTTCCATGCCGGACCTTGTGGCGTTCCTGTCCGACCTTCACGCCCGTGGCGCCGACCTCTATCTGCACCAGCAGGCCATGGACACCACCACGCCCTCCGGCCGCGCCATGTTCCAGATGATGGGCGTGTTTGCCGAGTTCGAGCGGGCCATGATCCAGGAGCGGGTGAAGGCCGGTCTTGCCCGTGCAAGGGCAGAGGGCCGCAAACTGGGCCGCCCGACCATCGGCACCGATATGGAGGCCCGCATCCGGGCGCTTCGGGCGCAGGGCATGGGCATCGTGAAGGTAGCCAAGACGCTCGGGATTGGCGTGTCGGCGGTGCAGCGGGTGGATGGGCCGACGGGGTAAGCGGGGCGCGGGGATTTTCTGTGTCAGGCTTCGGGTATCTGTTTTTTCGCCAGCCCGCGCGGATCAGTGTTTTTTAGGCTGCCGACTATGCCTATTCGTGATTCTTTTTAGAATGGAATTTCGTCATCCAGATTGCCGGGGGGGCGTTGAGCCTTAGGCGTGCTGACTGACGCTCCCTCGTTCTTCGGTGCGGGCAGGGCGCGTTGAGGCGCTGGACCACGAAGCCTATCTGCCTCTGCCTCTTCCGCTGCCTTGTCGGTGCCTATCAGCTTCGTGATCGTTGCAATGGCACCGGGTGCATCGGCCAGAAAGCTTGTCCCAGTGGCGCAGCCAGCTGCGACATAAGCCACAATCGCAAGCGCTTTTCCAAACGCCATGCGGTTTTTGTGGATCTCCTCGGACAATTCTTCGAGCTTTTTCAGTAGCGCCTTACGTTTCGCATCGGGAATCTCCGCTTTCTCGATGATTTCCCGGAGCCGCTCAACCTCTCGCCCGATAAGAGCCCGTGTCCTGGCACTAAGGCGTACGGAGTTTGGATCTGATGTTCCGCTAGATCTCAGGCGAATGCGCGCGATGACACCACTTACATCCAACGAAAAGTTTTCAAAATTACCTGCAATGTCATTGGTGTGGCGGTTAAAGGTTATGCCTTTGATTCCAAGCTCTTCGGCTGAAGCCGATATTGTTGTCATATATTGCAAGCGCAGCATATTGTCGAAGTTGATTGGTGTTTCGTTCGAAATCAGCTGGTACAAGTTGCGCCGGCATATTTGCTCTATAGCGACAAACTTCTTTTCCGGATCCTCCGGCAAGGTGTCGTAATCCTCATCGGAAATAAGCTCATACTGCATATGTGCACCGGGGCCAAAAACCGATTCGCTTGAGTCGACGCTATCTTGAGTGGGTAAGGCGGCAAAGGGCTTATGTTTGGCCCTACCAAAGCCCAGGCTAGGCTGGTGTACTTTTTGGTGTACCGGCTGGTGTACCAGCTCAAAAAACCGCAATGCCAAGCCCTTGAAACTCAAGGATTTTTTGACACAGAGGTGCTATGGCGCGCCCTAGGGGAGTCGAACCCCTCTCTCCACCGTGAAAGGGTGGCGTCCTAACCGATAGACGAAGGGCGCACAGCGCGTGGCCCTTATAGGGGCAGGCGTTGCGGCGGGCAAGACCTGTACCCGCCGAAACACTTCCGCCTGTGGATGAAGCCGGCAAAGCCGGCCATCTTCTCAGACAAGCCGTTGTTTAATAAAGGTTTTGTGAGGCCGAAATCACCACTTTCCGGTGTTCGGCATGGAGGCCCAGGGCTCCTGCGGCGGCTTGGGGCCGCCCTTCTGCAGCAATTCCACCGAGACATTGTCGGGCGAGCGCACAAAGGCCATGTAGCCGTCGCGCGGCGGCCGGTTGATGGTCACCCCGCCCGCTTGCAGCCGCTCGCAAAGTCCATAGATATCATCGACTTCGAAGGCGAGATGGCCGAAATTGCGCCCTTCCCCATAGGGCTCCTTGTCCCAATTGTAGGTCAGTTCGATCTCGGCGATATTCTCTTGTCCCGGAGGGGCGAGGAAGATCAGCGTGTAGCGTCCCTGCGGCACCTCCTTGCGGCGCACCTCATGTAAGCCCAGCTTATTGCAATAGAAATCCAGGGACTGGTCGAGGTCGGTCACCCGGACCATCGTGTGAAGGAAGCGCATGGCTGGTCCTTGTCTGAACGCAGGAGTGCCGGCAACCGGCAGGCGCAACGTATGAATTTGGAAGCCGATCTCAAGACCGCACAGGCCCGGCTGGCGGAATTTCTCGCCCAAGCCCGCCATGCCGTCGCCTTCACCGGAGCGGGCCTCTCCACCGAATCCGGGATCCCGGATTTTCGTTCCCCCGGAGGGCTTTGGACACAGAACAAGCCGATTCCGTTCGAGATTTTCCTCGCCCACCGCGCCGCCAGAACCGAGGCGTGGCGGCGGAAATTCGCCATGGACCGCGCCTTTTCCAGCGCCGAGCCGGGGCGCGGCCACATCGCTCTGGCGCGATTGATACGCGAGGGCCAACTTGCCGGAATCATTACTCAAAATATCGACGGCCTGCATCAGGCGTCCGGCGTTCCGAACGATGCGCTGGTGGAATTGCACGGCAACGGCACCTACGCCACCTGCCTCGACTGCGAGGCACGCTATGATCTGGATTGGGTGCGCGGCCAATTCCACGCCCACGGCGAATTGGCGCCCGATTGCCCGGCCTGCGGCGGGCCGGTTAAGAGCGCGACCATTTCCTTCGGCCAGTCCATGCCTCAGACTGAGATGCTGCGGGCCGGCGCGCTCACCCGCGAGAGCGACCTGTTCATCGTCATCGGCTCCTCCCTGGTGGTCTATCCCGCCGCCGCCTTCCCGCTGCGTGCCAAGGAGAACGGGGCCCGCCTGGTCATCCTCAACCGCGAGCCGACCGAACTCGACGATCTCGCGGATCTCATTGTACGCGCGGAAATCGGCGACGTGCTCGCGCCGTTCACCTAAAGGCATGCTTGCCTATTTTTACGGCGCGAAATCATGGACCCGCGTTCTGGAAGGGGTGTGCGAGGCGACCATGTCTTGCTATCCTGAAATTGAATCGATGGCCTGTACACGCGTAACGGTCGGGGTGGACATGGGCTCCTACGGACAAGGGCTTGGGCCGGATTCCATCGCCCCGTCAGAGGATCTGGCGGAGTCCCCTGTGCGCCTCATCGAGGTCGCAGGCGCGATCAAATGGTTCGACGTGACCAAGGGCTACGGCTTCATCGTCCCTGACGGCGGCGGCTCCGACATTCTGATCCACGTCACCTGCCTGCGGCGCGGCGGTTTTCTGACCGCCATGGAGGGCGCGCGTATTGTCTGCGAGGCCGTAGAACGCGCCAAGGGATTGCAGGCCTTCCGTGTGGTCTCGCTCGATCTCTCCACCGCCATTCCCCCTTCCCTCCCCGCCACGCGTGCCCGCGCCACCATCGAACCGAGCGGCAGCTTCGAAGCCGCAACCGTCAAATGGTTCAACCGCTTGCGTGGGTTCGGCTTCCTGACCCAGGGCGAGGACAAGCCGGACATCTTCGTCCACATGGAAACTCTGCGCCGACGCGGCCTCACGGAATTGCGACCGGGACAGGATGTCCAGGTCCGCTATGGTGACGGTCCGAAGGGGCTGATGGCCACCGACGTCAAGGTCGAGGACGGTCTTCCCGAGAAGCACTGAGGATCTTTCATGCAGCGGTCGTTTTGGGCGGGAGTCGTCTCTCCCGGGCGCATTATGCTGGCTTGCGCCACACTTCTCCTCGCGTTGACGGGCAGCATCGGCGCCTTACCCGCGCGGGCGGCGGATGCGCCGCTGGAGGCACTGGAAATCGCCACCCGCACCGGCGTCGTGGTGCTGGAGGTGGAAGTTGCCCGCACCGATGAGCAACGCATGACCGGCCTCATGTATCGCAAGGAATTGCCGGAACGGCAGGGAATGCTGTTCGACTTCGGAAAGGTCGAGCCGGTTTATATGTGGATGAAGAACACTTACATTCCCCTCGACATGCTGTTCGTGCGCGCCGACGGAACGATCGCCCGGATCGAGGAGATGACCACGCCTTTCTCAACGCGGACTATCTCTTCCGGCGAGCCGGTGAAAGTAGTGGTTGAGATCGCGGGCGGCGGCGCGAAACGACTCGGAATCGCCCCTGGCGATCGGCTTTCGACCGGCCTCTTTGACGGCAAGTAGACCCAAGGGCGTGTGAAGCCTAACGACCGCTCGTCGTTGAGAACATCGACAAAGATGCGCCCTCACTCTCACCCGCACCGCTGTAAATTCCGCCGACCTCTTGCGGGTTGCACGTTAAAAAACTAAGGAAGGGTCAGGCGCTTCGCCCGTCGGAGCATAGCGCAGCCCGGTAGCGCATCTGCTTTGGGAGCATGGCGCCGGATTTTACTTAAGTGTATGATAAGATAGTGCTTTTCCAACTCTAAGATCCTCATTTTCGGGAATTTTCCGGGAGTTCTTGTCGCAGGTCGTTGAGGCCTGTGGATTGCGGGGATCTGTCCGCGTCGAGTGCACCTTTTTTGAGCACAGAAGCGTCCGCATCAATCGTCGAAGAGCCGTGGCGCCCGGTCCGCCGGAGTTGGCAGACCCGGAGACGTGAAAATGAGTTCCCGTACCGCCTTCGGTTGCCCGTCCGAGATTGTATAGACTAGGTCCACCTCTTGGCACTCGAAGGCCGAGAACAATGCCCGGGTCTCTGGCACATCGTTGATCGACAGAATAAAGCGGCCCTTGATTGCCGCAAGATGCGTGGCCAACCGAGCGAACTCACTCCGTGCGAAGGCCCCTGCGCCATAATCGCCCTCCGAGCCGAAATAGGGTGGGTCCAAATAGAACAGCACCTCGGGTCCGTCGTAGCGGGCGATGAAGTCGGTATAGGGCAGACGCTCTATGATGACGCCCGAGAGGCGCTGATGGAGTTCATCTAAGATGCTCCCGAGGCGCACCACGTCGAAACGCCCTGGTAGTCCGTTGGAGACCCCGAACGAGCGACCCTCTACCTTCCCCCCAAATGCGGCGCGCTGCAGATAGAGAAATCGGGCGGCGCGCTCAAGATCGGTCAGGGTGTCAGGGGGTGTGGCGAGAAGGCGAGCAAATTCCTCGCGGCTGGTCAGCCGCCACTTGAGCATGTCCATGAACGCCTGATAGTGGCGTTGAAGGATGCGGAAGAAGGTCGCTACGTCTCCGGAGATATCGTTGATCACCTCGCAGGGCGGAGCGCGCCGGCGGCGCAGGAACACTCCGCCCATGCCAACGAAGGGTTCAGCATAGGTGCGGTGAGGCACCGCATCAATCATAACGGTCAGAAGAGAGGCCAGCTGACGCTTTCCACCGATGTAAGGCGCAGCCGGGCGAACCGGAGTAACATTCCGCAACAAATCGTGAGACATTGAGAACATTCCATGAACACGCTAGCCTCCACGGGCGCACCGGTGCGCACGGTGGGCAGCTTTCATGGAACCTGAGGCTGAGCGGGGATGATCCTGCCATGGAAATCCCGCAGCGGAGAGGCGTTGTCGCGCCTTGAGGCCCCACCGGCGCGCGATGGGGAGAGATTGCCGCATCAGAATGACAGAGAAAACGCCGGAACTATGCCTGCCGTGGCGGCGTACATGGCCTTGCGGCAAGGGGTCACCACACGATTACAGCGCCGCGCCTGCGACGTGGCCCGGTGGGCCATGTGGGCTCAAACCATATTGCCGGATCTACGACAGCGGTTCCGGCCCAGCTGACGCCCCGCGTTGGATATGGGCGGCGGCCGGCGCCGGCACCAATCTGGGAAGCGGTCGGGAGGCGACGCCAAGGGATGCCGCACTGGCGGCCGAGCGCGCCTATTGGGCCTGGCACGACGCCCTGAACGACAAAAAAGGCCCCGCCTCCCGGTGAATGGAGACGGGGCCAGTGGGGAGGGCCGGAACCGCCGGCACGGGACCGTTAAGAGGGCATTCGTCGGCGCAGGTCATCCAACGCGCGCTTTAGATCGTCCATATCGTCGAGCCGCCTATGCAGGGTGTCGAGGTTCTTGGCGGCGTGGTGGCGATCCTGCTGCTCGATCAACCGATCAAGCAGATCGCCAACGCGCTCGATTCCCTCGGTCTGCTGGTCGATGCTCTGTGCCAGGCGGTCCATGGCGCCGCGGTCGGCGAGCGCCCCGCCTACCACTTGCATTTCAGTCGATGAGGTCGGTGGCGGCGACCCCATAAATGCTTTGGCATACCGCCATGCTACGATTAGCGCGGCACCAATGATGCTCAGGGCTGTGGCGATTCCTTCGTAACCCGGCGGCACACCTTCAACTCCCCCCGCCATGGCTGGTCTCCACCTTCTTTTTTGCCATGATGACGGCCCGGTCGCTTGCACCCGCGTCTCCGGCAGCCATGGCCGCATTAAACAGATCGAACACGAAGGCCAGCGGGTAGACGGCGAGCGCCGTGCCGTACCCGCCGGCCAGCAGGAAGCCGAGCGAAAGCTCGAACCAGAAATAGGAGGATAGGAAGGCCAGCCCCGCCCGCAGGTGCGGTGACGGACGCATGGCGCCGTTGATGATCAGCGCCACCAGCCGGACCGCGCCGGTGATGAGGCATATCCAGCCCCACCATTCCTCTGACGCGATCCGGGCCAGCTCGCTGTAGGCCGGCTGGGAGAACGCTTGGCCTGGCCGCAGCAGGAGCGCGCCCCACAGCAGCATGACGCCCGAAAGCATCCACTCGGTGGCGCGGGCGCGGAAGTGGTGGCGGATGTGAAGGATCAGCATCAGCCCTTCCCCTGCCCGCTCGGATTCGGCGGCCTGATGCCGCATTCCGCCTCCAACTGCTCATTGTGTGCGGTGATCGGCGCAAGCTGGGCGGCCGGCATGGCTGCGACCTGGTCGCGGGTGAGCAGGATCGGCGTCCTGCCCCGGCACTCGGCCGCCGGCGCCGTGCCCTTGCCGTCAGTCTGGCACCCAGCGGCGAGCACGCCGACGCAGCTCAGCATCATGCAAAGACGCAACGTCCTCTTGAACGCGCTCGCGCGCGACGGCTCGATGATCGGCATCGGCTTTCTCCTTTTGTGCTTGGGAGGCCGCGCCGCGCTCGGCCGCCCGCTGATCAATGAGGACGGCAGCAACCGCCAGCAGCCACGCCACCGCAGGCTTGAGGCCGAACAGCCGCCAGATGAGGACGAAGCCGGCAAGGCCGGCGGCGCAGATCGTGGCCAGCCACCAGTCACCACCAAAGACGATGGTGACGATGACGCCGGCGCCGGCGGCAAGCGCCGGTAGGAGCCATGGCAGCGTCGCGGCCCAAGCGAGTGCGGCGGCGATCATGCCGCGCCCCCGATAAGCACCCATGCGAGCCATGCGGCCATGGATATGACAGTAGCGATCAGAAGCAGGACGACCGCGAGCATCGCGTCCCACATAGATCCGAAATTGTAATTCCCGCCGCGGGGTGTCCGGCTTGCTGAGCGCGCGCTGAGGACGAGCGCCGACGCATATGACGCAACGGTGATGATGGCCGGCAGGAGCCACCATCCGAGAGAGATGCTGATCGTCATTTGCCGCCACCGATCACCTGCGCCAGGGCGGCCGGCCCGGCATCCTGCCCGGAGCGCACGGAGTCGACCTTGGCGACGGTTGCGCGCTGGCTGTTCCACCAGATGGCGGCGGCGATACCGGCGATCGCCATGAGCCAGATCCACGAGGGCACATCCCCCGCCAGATCCTTGGCGTGTTGCACATAGCCCGCAGCATCGCCCAGGTGGCTGGCGGCGCCGTTGATCACCGCTCCCGCCGCCGCCGGCGCGCCGATGATCATAGCCGCGGCCTTGTTGCGCCAGTTCGCCCGTGCCTCGGTGGAGCCGGCTGCCCGCAGATCCGCCGCCGTCACATCCGCCCGCGGGCCGGCCACCGCCAGCTTCGGCGTGGTGGCGAGCGCCGCCGCCGTCACCACATCCAGTTCGCCGGTCGCTGGAAGTCCCGCCCGCTGTTGGAATGTGCGGATGGCCGCCGTGGTGTTCGTGCCCCACGCCCCATCGATCATGCCAACCTGCGGGATGCCTTTGTCGCGCAGGGTTGCCTGCAGTGTCTCGACCTGCGCCTTGTCGAGGTCGCCGGGCCCGAGCACCTTGGGCGCGGGCGCAGAAGGCACGATCCTTTCGGCGAGCACCCCGCCTATCACAAACTGCGGAGCGGCGGAGGTCGAGCCGAAGCTGATGGACGGATCGAGCACCATCAGCCGCTGCATCAGCGGAGCGATGCCCATCTGCGCATCCATCGCGGTCGCGCTCCACACGCGATCCGCGATGTACTTGCCGCCCTGATAGATATCGCTGAAGCTCCAGAGATAGGCGGAGGGCACACCATTGTTGCGATAGCCCCAGCCGTTGTAGCCCTCGCCCTGGAACAGACAGCGCTCGACGCACCAGTCGGTGACTTTGTCCAGGCCGTCGTAGCGCACGGCATCGATGGCGCTTTCCTCCCAGGTGTAGCGCTTGCCATTGGCGGGAGGCGCTTTCGGCCGGCCCTTGGGGACATGCGTGGTCCTGGCGCCGAGCGGATCGCCGTTGTGGAGGTGGGTCGAGAAAGACCCAGAGCTTTCGCGGTTGTGGAGGACGCCGATGAATGCCCACGGCACGCCGGTCACGTCCTCGATCGCGACATAACGCGCTCGATTAGCGATGATACGCCGGGCCACCTTGTCGATGGCCGCGACCTTCTTAGGTTCAAGGTCCATCGCATCCCATAGGCGTGCGTATTCGCCCTTCAGGGCGTTGAAGGTCGGCGGCATAGGATTTCTCCAGGTGGAAATGAAAAAGCCGCCTCAACGGGCGGCTGGTTAGACGGACGACGAAGGGGCGTCAGGCCAGGTCAGATGGTGGCCATTCGTCGGGGGCGACCTCCCGTATCGGCAATGCCGAGAGCATCTGGTGCGTGCCAGCATGAGCCGGATCAGCGAGCACGGTAACGGGCAAAACCCACGGCGCACCGCCCGCCAGGCACACTGGCTCCAGGCGCGCCCCATCCGCGCCTGTGCCGTACACCGCGTCGCTCTGCGCTGCGGTAAGCACGATAAATTGCATCAGGCTGCTCCCACGCCAGTCATGTAGGTGTTCGCGATGCCGTACAGGGCGGCTTGCTCTGTCGCGTTGAGTGAAGCGCCGGCGAACGCCATCCCAATCCGACCGGGCCAATAGATCGACTGCCGCCGCAGGAGATAGAGCGTCGTTGGCATAGCAACGGAAGGCCGCACGTCCGACCCAACGGACACACCATTGCGGTATATCTGCCGAGCAGCGGACCCAGACCGATTGCCTACTGTCATCCCGAGCGAGGTCGCTGACCCTACGGCAAGGCCAGAGTCGTCGTTAACCCGCACACTCATTGCGTTCCCGGCACTTCGGGGCTGCACCAGCATGGAGGCGCCGTTGGCATCGCCCAGCGCAAACCCAGAGTCAGCAAGATCGCTCGTAGCCCACGCGCCATAGCAGGACGAGTTCAGCGTGGCCCTCGTAAATTGCGTGCTCGGGTTAGCGCCAGTGTCGAGATAAGACGTCCCGCCGCCCGTGTATCCCCGATCCGGGGTGAAGGTCGGCGAGTTGACCGGCGCCAAGATGTTGGAGCTACTGATCCAATTCAGCCGCGCGGCCTGGGCATCGTGTGCCGCCGTGAAATAGAGCACGTCAAATTTGGTCCATAGCCCGGCCGTTTTGAGCGCTCGAATAATGTCGTTGATAAAAGACACGCGCGCCACATCGGGCCGCACCGTCATCCTCGCAATCAGAGCCGCGGCGCTTGTATCAAGAGACACTGCAGAAGCCGCCCCGCCCATCGACAACGCAGATGCCCCGCCGGCCCGGCGTACCCTGCGCCCACCCGCAGAGGCAGATAACACGAGGGGGGAGATGCCCTCTGCACGGCGGACACGCCGGGCCTCGCCCGCCGCAGATGCCGCAATCTCTGCCACCCCGGCTGCACGGCGGACACGCCGGGCCTCGCACTCCACATCAAGCGCAAGAGCGGAGATCCCCGCCGCGCAGCTCGGTCCCTGCAGAGCGGAAACGCCGATCAGCCGAACGATTTCGAGCGGCCGCCGCCCTGCGATGATGCGTGGCCCTGTCAACATGAGACACCTATAAGGTCGATGCATTCCGCCGACATGCGGACGCCTGCCGAGTTGACGTAATAAATATGGAGGCGCGTGAGGTTGCCGATGGGCAGGGTTCCCGTCAGGGCCTCATCAAGCACGACCAGCCCATGGGCAACCTGCCCCGCCCCATCGGACGCGGGAGCGGGCGCTGGCTGTTCGATCACGATGCCCGCGCCCACTGTGAGGTCGATGTTTATGCCGCGCGCGACCACCTGTGCAGAGACAGTCCCATCCGAGATGTTGACGATGGTGTCGTCAACAACAAGGAGGAATGGCTGCACGACCTCGTCGCCGGGCCGGAAGGTGATGGCCATGCGATCAGTCCAGCGTGATGTCGATGTCGCCGGCATTGATCAGCAGTTGATCGGTATCGGCGATGACGCGGGACGATACGAAGGCTCCGGAGATCAGCATGTTGCCGGCGGTGGATGCATCGAAAAGCGCCCAATGCGTGATCGTCCCCCACGCCCCGCCCGTTGCCTGTGGAAAGGTGATGAGGCTTGTGTTCGAGGTAGCCCCGCTCGAAGCTGCCGAGAACTGCGCCTGCTGGCGGGCATAGCCCAGCCCAGCCACCTCAGTGCCGGGCCCGGCCTCACCAGGATCCGCCGTGAACAGGCCGAGGTAGACTGCAGCCGGCATCGTGAAGGAGGCCGTTCCGAGGGAATGGTCCAACAGCTTGTTTTCGAGGTAGTTCGAGGCGGATATGAGGTATCCTTCCAGGCACAAAAAAGCCGCCCTGAGGCGGCGGAATGGGGTAAAGGAGAGGGCTATCGAGAGTGCGTCAGCCCACCAGGGTGGCTATTTGGCCTTCGGCGGCAGAAATGCGCGACTCCAGTGTTTTTATCACCTCGACGAGCGGCCCGACCAAGGCACCATAGTCAACGCCGAGGTATTCGTTACCGTCTTGACCCAACACGGTATAAACTGCTTCCGGGTATACCGCCTGCACTTCCTGTGCGATCAGACCAATCTCGCGCGCTTCCCGCCCGTGACGCAGGAATGACTTGCCGGATAGCGCGACAATTTTCGCAAGAGCGCCAGACAGCGGCTCGATCAAGTCTTTCAGCCGCTCGTCCGAGGCGCTAATCCATGAGCCGGACAGTGCATTCCCGTTGCCAGACGCGTCAAAATTGAAGAACCTCTCCGCTCCGGAGGTACCAGACCGGATACCCAATGTGCCGGTCGCGCTCTGATAGATCAGGAGATCGGCCGGGCCGATAAGCACGCCACTGCTCAACCTGGGCTGCGCGGCCGTGAACGTGATCGCGCCGCTCGTCGCTGTGGAGATCGAGCCAGTGGCGGAGCCTCGATCGTAGGTGATGACAAGCTGATAATCATCAGCGGTGCCGAGTGAGATCCGTGAGACCGCATCAACTCCACCGAGCCGCACTGTGTCGGGATAGACGCCGCTCGCCTGGGCAATCGTGATATTGCCCGCGATCGTGCTGTCGCCGGACAGCGGCACCGCGCCGGCATTGGTGGTGACCTGCGTTTTTTGCCCGGAGCTGAGGGATTGCGCCGTATCATAGCGCAGCGCCCCGGCCGAATAAGGCCACGCGGACCATGAGCCGGTTGTGTCAGACCAGACGTAAATCACGGACGTCGCGAGGTCCATGGCAGCATTTCCGTCCTCGGGAGCCCACAAATACCATGCGCTCCCCGTCCACTTGAGGATCTGGTTTGCGAGCCCTGTCCATGCCCCTGTCGGCGACGTACCGACCACATAGAGATCATCTGTGGCAGGAGAGCCGGGCGGCGTGTTGACGAGGACGCCAGCGCATCGCTGGATTGTGCTGCCGTTCTCGATCCGCGCCGCCGCCGCCAAATAGTCCCTCAGTCGCGCAGCCACAGCGCCCGCCGTCGTCCGGCTCTCGCTGTTGAGCAGGATCGCATAAGCTGCAGTGGTGGCCGCTGCAGGGGCAGGATAGGCCAGGGTCAGATGGGTATCGTCCACCACGGCAGCAATGGGGAGGCTCATGCCGCCGACAGAGAGAGAATCCCCGGCCACGACAGGCTTGGAGCCGATGGTCCACGCGGTACCAACCCCGGTCACAGCGGTGCCGCCGGAGGCGACGGAAACCGTGCCTACGTTGTAAAATCCATCGTATGACATGGATGATCCTCAGGAATGCTCGATGATCGCAACGTTGAACGCGCGGGCCTGCGAGTAGTTCGCAAACTGGTAATAGAGTTGGTTCGACGTGAGCGGCCGAATAGCTCCCAATGTTGGGGAGGCCGATCCGATTACAGGGCGAAAGTCTGTGCGCAGGGCATTAAGGTCTGCACCCGTTGGGTAGACAAACCACTGCGATATTTCAGGGTTGTAGCAGGCCACGATCAGGATCGGGGGCGCCGCGATGTTGGTATCCGTGGATGCATTGCCGGAATATCCGACATAGGCGCCGGCAAAATATTTCCTGGTCTTAATGTGCAGGCACCCACCATCGGTGCGCATCAATAGTTGATCGTCTGTCGCGAAGCTGACGTCCACGTCTTTTTTGCTGATGCGAAGGCCGCGCGCGGTATCCAACAAAACACGAGGCGTGGACGTAGCGCTTGAACCGCCCGGATAACCAGGATCATACCCCAAGATGCTATAATGCATATCCTGCGAAAACGCGCCGCCAAAGAACTGATATTTGATTGTATTATCGTTCACCCACCCAAAATTTGTGGTCGAAAGCTGCATGTTGCGCGGTAGGCCGAAAGCATCTGCGGTCGGCCGAAACAGGATCGGCGGGTGATCGGGATGGTTCTCGGCAGTGTTGAACGTCCCACTCATGATGTATTGTTTGCTAATACTATCATAAACCGCCGTACCGTAAAAGCTTCCGGCCTCGATAACCTGCATCGAAGGCTTATTGGTCGAGAGCGTAAGGTCATCGTCCCCGCACGTCAGAACGTCCGCCCCGTTGCGCGACACATAGAGCCCCGGCCCGCGCGTAGGGTGGTTGCCAAGGAGAAACGAGTTTGTGCCTCCGTTGTCCGCCTCTCGCGAATCGTATTGATCTACCGGCTTGTCAAATATGATGTAGGCAAAAGATTTCAGCGGCGCCGTTCCAGCAGTTCCCCACCATCCCGCGTTTGTCACGTCAATATAGCTGTTGGTCGGGCAGGCCGCTACGGGCGTATACCTTTTTGCGTATCCGTCAATGCTGTAATCAACGACCCAAGCTATAGCGAGCGGCACGAACGGGAGCGCCGGGAAATTGATGCGGCAGCAGTTGCGAAACAGGTTTGTCCCGGTGTTGACGTAAGTCTGCTGGAAGCTAGACAGCCCGCCGCTATCCCACGAGATTTGATGCGGCTTGAGAATTTCGCTCCAGGCCGAGTCGAAGACGAGCTGGTCATCGGTCAACGCCGGATCGAGCACGTCGAACCCTGGTTTTGAGAAACGCAGGCGCTTGCGCCCGTAGTATTCGCCTAGTAGTAGACGGTTTGCCATGGCGTCAGTCTTTAAACAAAAGGTATGTGTCGGTCAGGTTGAAATCGACTTTCCCGTTTGTGGAAAGCATCCGACCGACAGTTAGTGTCCCCATGTTTCCGGTTATCGCAGACAACGTGGAAACAGATAGATGTTGCGCGAGGACGTACCCATCTGTGAGCATATTGCCGGCAAGGTAGAAAGTCCCCCCGGACGACTGAAGAAGCGCGAACGTCGTCCCGTCTGGCTTGGCAAACAGAAACTTGTCGGCCTGGAACCGGATTTGCCCCCCGCCACCCGAAAGAGCGATGGCAGACATGCCAACGACCACGGAGCCCGCGACCAGTTGCAGATCCCATGCGGCCGTTGCGCCCGCAGGCGTCACACCCGCGACCCATCGCACCGTGACGCTGCTGCTGAGATCATTGACCGCTGCCGTCAACTCCAGCACGTCGGCCGATATCGCAGAGACGGTACCGGTCAGCGTCGTAAGCGACCCCTGTGCGGTGGCGACCGATGTGACGAGCGTACCGATGTCGCCTTGAGCGGCGGCAACGTCTGACTGCAGCCCTCCGATAGTGCCCTCGGCAGCGCCGAGGCCTGTCGTTAAATCACCAATATTACCTTCGGCCGCATCGAGGCCCGTCACCAGGCCGGTCGTCGTCGATTGCAACGACGTCACGTCGGATGCCAGCGCGCTCTGACCATCCGCCAGCGCGGTGACCGTGCTGCTCACCGTGGCGAGGTTGGTGGTGACCGTGCCCAGATCGGCATTCAGGCTCACCGCCTCCGCCTCCAGCGTCTCCACCCGCTGCACCGTCGCGCTCACGTCATCGGCGACAACGCCGACCTGGAACAGATATTCCGCTTTCTGATTTCCAAATGTGGCCGTCACCCGGCGCACATCCTCAAGCCGCACGACAGCTTGATGCGCAGCCAGTTCGGCTACGATCAGGTTGAGATTTTCAATGCCTGCGCGGTACTCGGCATCGGCCACGCCAAGCTGTGTGCCGATCAAATCGCGCAGCGCCGGCGCGAAGCTCTGCATCGTCACTGGCACAACCTGTTCGGTGGTCGTGACGGGCTTCCACTCCGTCCACGTAGTGGCGCGCGCCGGCGTGCAGGTGATAGTTGCGCGGACCTCGTATAGCGTCTCCGATTGGACGCCGGAACTCCAAACCACAAGCCCGGAAAGCGGATCATCCGAGCGCCAGGGCAATACCTCCTCTTGCCCGGCCACGCGATATTGGATTAGGACCGCGTCCACTTTGTCATCGAGGATAGACTGCCACGTCGCTTCGATGGCCGGCGTCTTCAGCCCGTTCTCGGCCAGCAGGGTGCGCGGCGATGCGTTGAACATGGGCACGGTCGTGATGACCGCAGGGGGTGCGTTCGGGTCGCCGGCGGACGGCGCGTCGTCATTGGCGGCGGCGCCGAAAGCAGAGGATGCGACCTCGCGCAGATTGAGCGTGATCGTCTGATCAGCCGCCTTCGTTAAGGACTTGATCAGATAGCGGCGGTCGCCGCGCCCCGGCCGCGCCGAAATCCAGCGTATCCAGTCGCCAGGCTCCAAGGGGTCGGCGGACATACCGAGCGTGATGGTGGCCGTCGCCTGGAGGCGGGCCAGTCGCTTCTCGATTTCCGCCAGCCGCTGTGCCTGCACCAGATCGTTGACTTGCGGAAAATTGCTTTCGACGCGGCGCTGTTCCGTGTCCGCCGATTCCGCTGCCGCGTCGGTGCGCGCCACATACGGCACCGCTGCGCCCATCTGGCTGAAGTCGATATAGGTGCCGAAAACGCCATTCACGAGTTCCGAGCGCGGAAGCTTGGCCTTGAAGCTCACCGGCCGGCCAGACACAAGGTCGCCGTCCGTGATGGTCATGACGGTGGGCTGCGCGACGCCGGCGATGGGGCCGAAGCTGCCGGCTTGCTCGTACATGGCCCCGGCACAGCTATCGAGGATACGCTCGGTAACGGCGCCGTGCTCCTCATCGTCATTGACATAGGTGCTGCAGCTAAAACGGTCTGCCGAGAAGCCGGCGCTATCCATCACCTCTTCGTCGCAGGCGTTCGCTGCCGCCGTGTAGCGGTCCAAGAGGAGGTCGGCGGGCAGAACCCCGGCGCCCACGACCAACTCGTTATTGAGGTATAGGCCCCGCTGGAAATTGTAGAGCTCGACGAAGGGGTTTTCCGTGTAAGCCCACGTCTTCTTGTCGGTCCATCGGTGCGCGCCCGAGCCGCCGGCCGTGCTGTCCTTGCGCCAGTCGTAGAAGCGCCGTCCGCGGATACCGAATTTGAAGCTCGGGATGCCGTCCGGAAACCATTGCTTGAAATACCATAAGCGGATCGCGACATAGGCGACGCCAGATCCGCGCTCGGTGGCGGTCCACCGCGAGGCAGGAGTGGCCGACGATACGAACAGATCATGCGCGGGCTGATCTTCGTAGCCGTGATAGAAGGTCACGGTCATCAGGGGTACTAACAGCGGCCCGTAATAATAACTCTCGACCGAATAGGTATCGCGGAACTGATCGGAGGAGGCGAGCGTCAGATTCCGACGCACGCCATCCACCCAAAGATCGGTCAATCCATCATGCGGACCGTCGCCGATGGGGAACACCAGGTCGAGGAAGTTGTTATCCGGCCCGCTCACGTTCCAATACGAAAGCTGCCCCTCCATCACCTGGCGCCCGCACAGATAGCCGCGCGGCACGTCGGCGCCGATCTGCAGGGAGGCCTGGACGCCCTTGTCTTCGGCCGCCCGGCTCTTGCCGGTGAGGGCCTTGGAAGCATAAGCGAGGCCGACCGAGAGGCCGATTCCCACCGCGGTGCTGGCGAGGCTGGCGGCGGTCGCGGACGCGCCGGCGGCGATCAGTGCGGCTTCGATGCCCATCAGCCCACCCGGAACGCGCGCACGGCGTGCGAACGGGGCAACCGCCACATGCCGGCTGCGCCCATACTCACGAGGTCGGCGCCCGTACAGACGGCACCGGCCTCATCCTCCCCGTCCATGATGATGACGATATCCCCCCGGTGCGCCTCGACCGGGTGAACCTCGCGCAGCACGCTCGCGCAGGCATCAGCCAAAGTCTCAAAGCCGAGCGCCTTGCCGCGCCGCACCGCTTCCGCGCGGGTGCGATAGCCGCGCTGCCCTGGAAACAGGCGCTCTCCGGTGAGCGCGCGCACCACGTCCAGGCACAAGGTGAGGCAGTCGCGGCGCCCGCGCACGAAGGTGCCGGCGGCATAGCGATCCAACACGGCTTCCAGCCGCTCCGGCCAATCCGCGCGCCTCATGCCCGCCGCCCCCACACGATCTTTTGCGTTCCAGCGGTCGCGGCGTGCTGGAAGAAGCCGTCATCCGCCGCGATGCGCCGCTGATCGGCATCGCCGCGCACCCGGTGCCCGACCCGCGTGTGATCACGCGAGCGGCTTTCCAGGCTGCATACAAGTTCAGCCGCGCCGCCCACCTGTTCAGCATGCTCGATCTGGTCGATGTAGCCGCGAAAGATCCGCTCCACCGAGATGAGCGCGCGCGTGTCGGGGTCGAAATAGGCCCGCGACATGGTGCAAGGCCGCTGGTGGTATTGCTCGTTTTCGATGGTGGCGAGCACATCGACGGTAAGCCCGGCCTCCGGCATGGCGGACAGGCGCAGCGTCACAGCCGCCGGCGCGAGGCCGCCGGAAAGCTCCAGATCATCGACACCGAGCAACTTGCCGGCGCCGACATAATCGAGCCCGGCATAGGTCATGATCCCGACGCCATCCCAGAATCCATAAGTGCCGGACGGAAAATCGAAGATGAGGAGCAGGCGCGAGACCGCGCGCCCCGCTGCGAGCGTGGCCAAGGCCGCCGGATTGATGGTGCGCATCAGAGGATCGCCTGAACCGCCTGGAAGGAGATGGGCTGCGAGCCCAGGGCATCGGGGTTCTGGAAGGTGCCGGGCATCAGCTTCATCACGACCGGCGCGCGGATCAGGTCCACGATCGCGCCGATAGCCGGCAAGGGGTTTAGCCGAATCGCAGGCTCAACCGTGAGGGTGATCGCGCCGGCACCGCTTCCGGTCGCATCCTCCATCACCTCGTGATAGGCGCGCGACCCGTTCCAGGCGAAGGACAGCCGGTCTCCGGCGCGGGCCTTGTAGGCCGCCGGCAAGCCCAGCAGCGTGATCGTAGTGGCGGTCACCGCGTTGATGGTGGCCTGTCCGCCCCAGGCGCCGCCGGTCGCCTTGGTGAGCGCCAGCGCGCCGCCGCCGTAGGCGATCGGATAGGAGCCGATCCAATCGAAGCCGACGAAGGTGTTCATGCCGTCCTTGATGGTTTTCGCCCACGCATCCCACGCGCGGCGGGCGGACCACGCCAGCGGCTCGGTCTGGAAATCCGCCCGCCATAGGGCATCGCCCAATTCCATCCCCTGCACCGCGCCGTTCTGGAGCGTGTTCACGGCTTGCTGCCGTGCAAGCGTGAAGGTGCTGCGCGCGAACCGCACATTCTGCGGCAGCGCACGCGGGAAGGTGATGGCCATGGATCAGGTCCGGTTGCTGGAGATTTGCCGGCCGCGCGCCTGTTCCACCACCGCCGGCACCTGGCGCAGCAGTTGGCGGTTGTTCTCCGCCAGGATCTGGCGCATCTGCGCCTCGCCCATCTGGGAGCCGCGCGCGTCAATGGTGGTGGACGGGGCAAACGTGATGCCGCCGGAGGCGCGCGGTGAGACGGCGGCGTTCGGGGTGATGATGCCGGATCGTGGGAAAGTCAGCACCTCCGGCCCCTGCTCGCCCACCAGGTAGCGCTTGCCAGGGGATACAGGGCCGCCCTCCGCGCGGGGGACCAGCGAGCCGAGCAGGCCGAAGAGGCCGCCGGGGCTGTTGCCGGTGGCCTTGGAGCCAAACAGACCGGAAAGTGGCCCTTCGCCCATCAGCGCCGATTTCAGCACCATCTGCGTCAGCAGGCCGAGACCGTTCTTCCACACGTCATTGAGGCTCTGATAGCCGGATACCAGCGCCGCCACGTTGTCAACGGCAAAATCTCCGGATTGGCGCAGCATGTCGTTCCACTGCGCATAGGATTCGTTCGCCGCATCGCGCGTGACGGTGGCGGATGCCTCGGCGGTCGCCAACCGGTTGACCTCGGTCACAAGGTCGGCCGTGATGGGGATATCCGCTTCCTTCGCCGCATTAAGCAGGTCTTGAGCGACCTTCGCTCGGGTCGCTTCGAAGGTTGATTTTCCGACCAGGGAGGCTTCGAGCTGGAGCGAATTCGCCCGCTGGCGGCTTTGGTCCAATACCTTGGCCCACTGCTTGGCCTTCGCGTCGGCGTCGGGGTCTGGCACGATGGTGGGCTTCCCATCGGGTGCATTCGACCCGGCGGACACTACCTTGTCCTGCCATTCCTTCAATTCCTTTTGCTTCGCCTTGACGTTGGAGATTCCCTGTTCAATGGCGGCGGCAATCTCGCTCGTGTTATCCGCAGGCGCCTTTACTTGGTATCTGCTTGCGTACCCTCCGAGGTTCTGCCTCGCTCCAACAGCCTGCGCATATTCTAGTTCGGCTTCGGCTGCGGCGAGCGCCTTCTTGGCGGCCTCGACATGCTCGTTGCCGAGCGCCTTCACCTTCTCGGCCGCGCCGGGAAGGCCCGATTTCAACTGCGCCACCGCCGTATCGAAATCCTTCACGGCCGCCGCATGCTGTTCCGCCGCCTCCTTGGCCTCATCGGTTCGCAGGGCGAGGTAAGCGATGGTCCCGGCGAGCGCGGTAATCGCCAGACCCCAGGGGCCGCCGAGGAGACTGAGGGCCGTGGACAGGCCTGCCGAGGCGAGTGTGGCGAGGCGTTGGCCGGCGGCTACGGTCAGAATGGTGGCATTGAGCGCGTTCATGCGCACCGCCGCAACCGCAGCGCCAGCCGTTGCTGCGGCCAGGGACTGCACCAGGGGCCCAAGCACCGCGCCGGCTCCGACCGCCCCCACCGCCGCAGCAAGTCCGATGATAGCATTCTGATACTGGCGCACAGCGTCCGCGCCTTCGATCAGTGCGCCGCCGGCCTGCACCTTTATGGCGCGCGACATGCGCACGAAGGCATCGTCGATATCCGCGGCCTTGCGGATGATCGCGTCATCAGCGACGGCGCCGAAGGCGCGCCCCTCATTCGCCGCGGTCCGCAGGCCTTCCGCACCGCCCTGAAGCGCCACCACCAGGGCAGGACCGGCACTACGGCCGAACGCCATGGTGGCGATGTTGAGCGCATCCTGCGGGTTCTTCGCGTTCTTGATGAGGTCGGCGTAGTCGTACAGCACATCGATAGTGGAGCGGGCGTTCCCGTTCACGCCCTTGATCGCCACGCCATTGGCGCGCAGCACCTTTTCCAGATCACCCGTACCGCGGGCGGCATCGCTCAGCCCCTTCGAGAATTTCACGACGCCGCTGTCGAGATCCTTCACATCGCCGCCGGCCATCTCAGCCGCATACCGCAATTCCTGAATCTGTTCGGTGCCGAGCCCGGTGCGGTCGGCCACATCGGCAATCTCAGCAAACTGGCCGGCAACGGACCGAAGCTGCTCAATGAGCCCGGCAAGGCTGAGCCCGCCGAGAATGGTGCCGATACCGGCCAAGGATCCGAGGCTGCCAAGCGTGGCCCCGATCCGGGTTGAAACTCCCTTCTCCATATCCTTGAAGCGGGTTTCCATGCGGGCGGTCGTGGTGCCTGTCAGCCGCTCGATCCGCGCCAGCGCCTTTTCATACTTCGTGAATTGCGCTTCCATGGAAACGACAAGGCGTTCAACGTCCGTGGCCATCACGCCCTCCGGGAGGCTGAGTTGATCAAATTGGGATTTTTGGCTGTGGCAACCGCAGTGCTTGCAACACCCTGCATCGCAGCAAGCCGCGAATACGAGGCTTGCCTATTCCTGGCGAAGAAAGTCATGACCGCGCCGGACACGTTTGAGGTGATTGACTTCACCGACTTTACGGCAATTTCTAAGCCCGTCATTGTTATTAAAGGCAAATCAAAAGACTCAAACTTGTCCGAATTCAGAACAACTATTGAATGTACATTCAATAAATCTGGTTCAAATCCAGTTAATCTGGTCTCTTTTGCAATAGACAACAATAAATGGTCGGGACCTAACGCCGACTTGTATCGCGATTATCTGAAAATCGGCGGATTTTAACCGCCGACCCTCAGTGAAGGGCGCGAGCGCGCCCCGCTGCATGCTGCTCAAGCATGGCGTCGAACTCGGCATCGCTCGGCCCATCCGGCTTGCCTTCGCCGTGCGCCTGGTTCCAACCGTCGATCACGGCGTTGAACTGGAACAGGCTCATGCGGCCGATTTCTTGCGGCGAGAAGCCGAGCGCGCCGCCGGCTCGGTAGAAGGCGGAGGCGGAGAGCCGCTTTGATCCTCCCCCGCCGCCGGTTTTCCCGGCGTTTTCGCCTTTTCCTCCGGCCCGATGAGGGCCATTCCGAGGATTTCCAGCGCAAGGGGAACGCTCTCCATCAGGGGCCGGGATTCCACATAGCGCTTGATGCGGGCCAGGGCTTCCAGCGGATCCATTCCGCCGCCGATCAGGCCGAGCCGGACAATCTCCCGCAGATCCTGCACCCGCCACTTGCGGTGCAGCAGGCGCTCATAGATTTCCGCCGGCCCGGCGTCGCAGAGGTGCTGCAGCTCCAAGAGCTGATCGATGGGGAGCCGGAACGTATGCGTGCCGTCCCCCCAATCGCGCGTCAGCGCGGCATCATGCGTGCCCATCAGGCTGCAATCGCCGCTTCGCTGAGGGCGCCGGTGCCGGACAAGCTGATATCCACGGTCACCTTGTTCCCGCGCTCGCCGGAAATGTTGAACTGCGTCAACAGAGCCGCACCCGAGTATTTCCGGCCGGCGGCAGCGCCGCTGTAGACCTCGACGCGGACGTTCTTGGGCTGGCCGCTCTTGAACCAGGTGTCCCACATGGCGACGGACTCGCTCGCGAGCACGCCGGCGCCGGAGACTTCCCACGACAGGGACACCACCTCGCGCTCCGTCCAGACCGGCAGGCTGGGATCGGTGCAGTCGGGCACGACCGTATCGTTGGCCTCGGCCGAGCGATTGAGCCCCTTGGTGGTGAGGCCGCACGGCGCGGTGAAAACCTCGGTCGGCGTCGCACCGTCGCCGATGAGAACCAGCATTTTCGACCCGCTGAAGGTCGTGGAAGCAACCATTGGGATATGTCCTCGTGTGGGGCCGAACGGCCGGTCAGACGGTCTCTGTCAGAGCTCGAAAGGTGATGACGGCATGGGTGGTGAGGCCGTCCGGATCGCGAGAAACTCGGGTATCGCGCCACAGGATTTCCACCAGGCGATGCCTTGGCGCGAGATCGAGCGCGGCTTCGTGCAGCGCGCCCTTGACGGCGCCGGCGATGCGCTTAGCCTCAATTGACCCCGTCACCTGCGACCATGCGTGCACGTCGATGAAGGCTTCGGTGCCGTCCACGCAATCGGCGCCGTCCTCATTCATCTGCACCGCGGCGATTTCCACGAACGGATAGACCGCGTCGGGCGGCGGCGCGTCGTAGACCCTCTGTGCGATCAGGGCGGTGACGGCGGGCGCCGCGGTAAGGATGGCAAAAAGCGCGCGCTGCAAGGCCTCCGAAGGGTCGCTCATGTGCCCGCTACCTTTTTCGCCGCCTTGGTGATGGATCGCGAGATGCGGGATTTCACCTTCTTCCGGTTCGCCCGATAAGCCGGGTAGAAGAAGGGCTGTGCCGGCGTCGCCGCGTGCGCCTGGAGCGCCTTGGTCATGATGACCGTGCGCCGGTAATTGGCGTTCCGACGCGAGGGCTTCGCAGAGGAGGACTTCGTCCCGAATTCGACCCATCGCGCATAGAACGCCGCATCATCGCCCGCGAAGATAGTGACGCGCAGATCCTGGCGGCTGTCTTGAATCTCGGCGGACGTCGGCTTCTTTCCCTTCCGCCTTCCGCCGAGCTTGGCCGTTTCGGGCGCCTCGCCGAACACCCAACCGATGCTATCCGCCAGATCGCCGGTCTTTTTGGGAACCAGACGGCGTTGCATCTCGGTGATTTCGTCAGCACTTTGCGCGAGCGCATCTGCCATGCCCCGGCGAACTTCAGCCGGAAGAGCCCGCAGCTTCTTCCGCAGACTTTCCCGCCCCTGGATTTTGGCCATCAGGTCGCCGGCCCCGCAACCGCCAGAATATCAATGAACGCGCGATCACCCGCCATGTCGGCCGTTCCGGTGAGCGCGTAGATGACGCCCGTGCGCGCATCCACGGCGCGCCATGCAGGGGATATCTGCCGGGTGGCGGCGGAACTGCGCACGATGATGATGACCGGCTGGGAGCCCGCTAGACGCCCGGCAAGCACGCCCTCGCCACCCTTCAGCGGCTGCACCTTGGCAGCGACGGTGAATTGCGCCTGCCAATCGCCCTTGGTATTGCCGGCCCCGTCGTTCGCGGCGGCCCGCTTCTCGAAACGGATGCGCTCGCGCAGGTCACCCGCCGAGGTCATCGGCCGCCAGATCTGGTTCGGAGGCATCCTTGGGCTTCGCCGCCGGCTCCGCGGCGCCTGCCGCTTTCGCTGCGGCGGCGCACGGTGTGGTGACGAGGGCGACGGTCCCGTCCGTAAAGGCGTGCACCTTGCCGATCTGAGGACGCCAGTCGAAGTCGGCTGTGAATTTCACCCAAGGCATCAGAATCTCCAGACGCGATACGGACCGAGCAGCGCATCCACGCCCAACGGCAGGTGAGAAAAGCTCACCTCGGACTCGGCCTCTCGGTTGCGGTACCAATGGCCGATCATCAGCAGCATGGCCTGCTGGATCGGAACGGCGTCGAGCTCAGGCGTCTCGTAACCGGCCCGATAGCGCACCCGCACCGCGCCGGGCCGGCGAAGCACCAGAGGCCAGCAGGAGCCGAACAAAGGATAGAGCCGTGCGAGGCCACCGTGATTGATCACGGCAACTGCCTCGGTCGCGAGGGACTGTTGGGCGCCGAGCGGATCGAGATAGGAGATGCTCACCAACTCGACATAGGGCGGGTACGGCAGATCGATATGGGCTCCCGGCCACAACTCGCAGCCGTCGAGGGTAAGTTCCAGCGTCTGCAGGCCTATAGCCCGTCCAAGGTCGCCGGACGGGCCGTCAATGTGCGCCTGAGCGGCAAAAATCAACCGCTCGATATCGGCATCATCATCTCCATGCTCGACGCGCAGATGGCTTTTCGCCTGATCCATGGTGATGATCGATGCGGGACGCACGATGACGGCGACGGACATTTTCAGGCCTCGGACTTGGCACCCTTGGGCGCCTTGTTCGATAGCGGCTTGTCCGATTTGTTGATCAGCGTCGGCGCGGCCTTGACCTCACCCGCCGGCGCAAGCGTGCCGAGGCGCACCAGATGCATCGCATCGGATGCCGCGAGTTCGCGTGTGTCGCCCTGAAAATATTGGCGGTCACCGTCATGCTGTCGCAGGACGTCATACTTCGGCATGTGAAACCCTCCTGAGGTTACGGGGCGGGTTTCCCCGCCCCGTCAGATATTGCAAGATCAAGCGACGCGGCCGAAGTCTCCGTAGATGAAGCCCTCCGGACGATAGACCGCCAGGGCCAGCCGCTCTTCACAGAGCGCCGTCACGAGGTTATTTAATGATGATTTTACAATGACTTATACGGCATTGCGCAACTCTTGCGCAAATCATCCAACCTGATCGGCCTTGTCATGCGCAAGAACGCTCTCATTCACACCTAAGCCGGCCAGCAGACGAGAGGCCGCTAAAGTGGAGATGGACTTGCGACCGGCGCTGCCGATCATCGGATGCGCGTACACCTGCAACGTCATGTCGAAGCGCTTATGTCCCATTGCTTGAGCAGCATCCATCACGGACATGCCGTTCGCTATGATCCAGCTTGAATAGAAGTGGCGCAGCGCATGAAAATGGAAGTTGTCTCCGCCTTCTTCATGAAGCCCCGCCTCCTTCAATAAGGGATGCCAGTATGTATTGAAGAAGCCACTGGCGCCTATAAAGCCACCCGGCCCTTTATCTGTGCGCGATAACTTTGCGCGGAACAGAAGGCCTCTATCGCTTGGAGCCATGTCGTCGCGTATCCATTCCGACAACATTTTAGATAGATGCGGCGGCATATGAACGTCGCGCAAGCCCGCGCGTGTTTTAGGCCCCTTAATTTCGTCCCACATGGTGAGGCTATGTCTTACCTCAATAAGGCCGGCCTCAAAATTGACGCGCGGCAATGTCAGAGCGGCAATCTCTCCCCACCGCAACCCACAGAAGACAGCCAAATGCACAAAGCACCTTGCAAGACGATGGGTGCGTGGATGCTGATTTCTTCTGCGAACATCAGCAGCCTTAAGCAGCACTAAAATCTGATCGGGCGAGAACGTACGTATAGGCTCGCTTGCAATTCCTCGGAGCTTCTTGCGTGCCTGCGCTGCGGGATTCGTCTTCACCCAATCGCGGCCCGGTGCTGCAGCAAAGTCAAAAATCTGACCAAGCTTTATCAGCCGCTCCTTCGCTGTGACGGGGGACAACCCGTGCAGTCGCAGAAGTTTTCCGTAATATTCCTCACAATCTGTGCATGTTATCTGATGAATCTTCTTGTCTCCGAGTAATGGGATGACACTCTTGTTAACAGACGTTTGGAGATTTTTTAAAGTCGCCTTTGAAATGCGGCCATCCTCGACTCTAATTTCCTGTTCTTTCAGGAATTCATCGCAGGCATGGCGCACGGTGACGCCATCTCGATCAACTATGTGAACGCCGCAGTCAATCTCATCTTCCATTTTGCGCTTGAAGGCGTCTGCGTCCTTCTTTCGGTCAAACTGCCTGCTACGGTGCTTCCCGCCCGCAAAATACCGCACAACCCACGCTGATTTTGTCGCGCCTTTGTATAACCATTCCCGCTTGCTGACACTAGCCATAATAAAACTCCTATATCCGGCCGTCGATCCCGGCCTACTATTAGGCCGGGATCGTTTTCAAACGGGCGTTGACTGTCCGAATTGCTCCCAAATGCCTTCCTGATCCGCTACGCCCCACTCGGAACTATCGGGATCAAGTTCATCATCATCATCTGGATCAACTTCCAAATCTGACGTGCCTTTGCGGTGGTGATCGCCACGCGCCTCAGCTTCGGTAAAACCGAGGGTCGGTTCCTCTTCATCATGGCCGCCATATGCCTGAAGCACGCTTTGATCTTCGAAGCCCGTCCAGCCGGCAGATGGCTCCTTGTCGGTATTTCCGTCGCCTTCAAGGTCATCGTCGGACCCTTCCAAGTCGGTCTCTTCGCCACCGAGCGAGGGTTCCATGTCCGCGCCGTCCTCATCATTCTCCGTGCCAGCGTCGAAGGCTGCCAAGGCGTCGAGGATGGCGGTTGTCACGGGCGCCAATAGGAAGCGCCTGCGACCATTGCGGAACACGTGAGACAGTTCGCAAAGGTCGCGGAGCGCCTGAACCTCAGGCGGAAGCGGCGGGTATTCGCTTCGGTAGAGCAGGAAGATGCGCACCAGCTCTTGCCGCACCGATGCCGCAACGGGGGTGCGGGACAAGGCGCACAACACAAGCGCCTGCCCCTCGTTCAGAAGGTAGGCGAGGCCCGGCCGGCCACGCATGGGTTTCTCTCCAGCGTGGAGAGAATTCACGGGCAACGCGCCGTAGGCTTCCAATTCGGCCTTGTTGCGCTCGATCAACTTCCTGATGTTGTATGGCTTTTCGAACGCGAGCCGGCGCGCTAGCGTCAAATCGCCGATTCGGGGCGCATCGCTGCAAAGCACCAGATCGTGCTTTTGGATGGGTATTCCATTCCTAGCGGCGTCGGCGGGCAGACTTTCGCCGGCCATCGCGCACGCCTTGGGCGTCATGATGTTCATGGGGTTCACTCGCTGGTTACGGCCTTCCACAGCCGTGCCCGGTGTCAGACCGGGCAGCCGGGGGGTGGAAACCTGCCAGCGAGACAGGTCGGCGTGCTTTTAAGCTTTCGCTCTGGACATGGCGCACCGCCCCCGGCCATAGTGGCCAGGTTCGGCGCGCCTCCGCCAAGAGACGCACCACCGCGTTATTGAGCCCGCCAAGGCTCTCACGCATTCGGCAGCTTTCCGGCGCCAACCGGTTGCCTGCCTATCGCTGATCCGGGTTTCCACACCCAACACCCATGTTTGCACCGCTTCGCGCCTTCCCGCAAGGGAGGACCGCGCGCGTGCGTTCGCCTGACCAAAGAGGCGAAGAGGCTGGCGGGAAGGTGTTGGCCTGCATCAGGTGCGGTTGCTGGAGATTTGCCGCCCGCGCGCTCTTTCCACAAGGCCCGGCACTTGTCTCAACGTTTCCCGCTGCGACTGCGCCAGGATGGAAGCCATTTCCTCACGCGACATGGTCGAGCCGCGCGCGTCGATGGTGGTGGACGGAGCGAACGTGACTCCTGCGACGGGGCGCGGCGCAATGGCGGTGTTCGCTGTGATGATCCGTCCAACCGATCCGCCGTCCGCCATGCGCTGCACCTGCCCCGAATTGATCCGGTCCAAGAGCCCACGGTTGCGCCGCGCATCGCGGGCGTTCACGACATATTCGCCGTTCGAAAGGCGAGCGGGGATGTCGTCAGACCTGCCCGTTCCAGGGCCGCGCACCAGCCCGCCGCCGGCAAATCCGAACGTGGCACCAGCCGTCGCACCAACCGTGCCCCCAGCGCCCCCCAGCGCCCCGGAAAGCAGGCCGATGATGCCGCCAGCCTTCCCGCCGGAGGCGGCGCTTCCGAAGAGCCCGCCGAGGGGGCCGTCCCCCAGCAAGGCGGCCTGAAGCACCAGGTCCGACATGCGCTTGGTGGCATTCGTGAGGGCATCGGCAAACGTCTGTGTGCCGTCGATGAGACCCGAGATGCTGCCGCCGGCAATGTTCCCAAATTCCTGTTGGAGCTGATTCAATTGCTGTTGCTTTTCCGTGAGGCGTTCAAATTCCACGGACGCGCGCCCATAGGCATCAGCCTCCTGCTCGATCTGCTCGCGGATCGCGGGCGTGATTTCAATTCCCTCCTGCCTTGCCGCAGTGAAAAGGCTCAGCGCCGCCCGCGCCTTGGCGGTCTCATATGTGCCCTTACCGACCATCTCCGCTTCCAGCCGCAGCGCCTCGGTGTGTTTGCTCACCGCCGCAACCTCGCGGTCAAAGTCGCTCACCTTCTCGGCCGCGCCCTTCTTCTCCTTCCCACCGATCACTGGATAATCAGCGGCCTTGATTGTCTTCGCGGCCGGCTTCTTGCCGCTGCTGGCAAGGTCCGACACATCGAAGCCGGCGCCGAGCGCGGTCCCTTGGCCACCTTTCAGAGCCGCAATTCCCTGATCGCGCGGCGCAGGGGACAAGCCGTTGCGCGCCGCCTCGGCTGCGGAGAAGTCCACGCCGAGCAAGGGGCCGATCTTGTTCCAGAAGGACGAATTGCCGACATTGGTAAGCCATTGCTGGAGCATACCGAGCTTGGTGACGGCGGCATCCACTGCGGTCGGGATCGCCTCGATTGCGGTCGCTACCCCTTTCATGTTCTGGACGGCATTTGCCGATGCGCCAGATGTCTTGTCGAGCTCGCCCACGGCTTTCGTTGCGGCGTTGGACACACGCGTGAAACCCTGGGCAATCGTCTCCGTAGCGGCCCCGGCTTGCTCTCGCAGCCCCTCTGCGCCGGCCTGGAAGCCCTTGAAGAAGGCGACGTTGGAAATCTTCCCGTCCGCGACCAGCGCCTTCAATTTCGAGACGCTGCCGCCGGCTTCCTCGATCCCGTTCGCCACCGCCTGCAGGATCGGCCGGGCCCCCTCGTTGACGGAATTGAACTCCTCCGCCTGAACCCTGGAGCTGCCGAGAAGCTGCGAAAGCTGCAGCAGCGCACCCGTGGCCTCGCTGGGCGATGTGCCGGCGACGCGGAGCGCTACGGCCACGTCTTCGGAAAACTGAACTAGATCCTGCTGTGTGGCGCCAAGCTCTTTCGCCGACTGCGCGGCGCGCCCATAGAGCGTGGTCAGCGCCTCGATCGGCGCGCCCTGCCGCTGTGCCGCATCGAAGAGTTGGCCCATGACAGTGCCCAGATCAGCACCTGAAAGGCCGGCCACCTTCAGCGCGTTCGTCGCTCGCGTCCATGAGTCCGCGTACTGGATGATCTCGCGCGTCCCCAATGCGGCGCCGACTGCGGCAAGGCTGCGGGTGAACAGTCCAGCCCCCGCATTCCCCATCGCCGCCGCTGCCCTGGCCGTGGAGTCGGTGAGGTTTTTTTCTATCTGCTTTCCAGCCCGCGCCGACGATTGCGACATGCGATTGAAAGACCGGTCGCTGTTCGCGGTGGCGCGAGCAAGAGCGTTCTCAAATTTCTTGGTGTTTGCCTCGAGCGAAACAACCATGCGTTCCAGATCGGTGGCCATGGGCGCGCCTCCTCAGGCTGCCGACGCAGCGGCATCGTCGTCGCGTTCATCGAACACAGCGAATTCCGGGGATATGCCGAACAGCGCCGCCTCAAGGCAGCGTAGCGCGAGCACGGCATAGGGGGCTTGTGGATTGGTCTCAAGCACGTGATCCACCAGGGGATGGCGTGCGACGGGCACGTTCGCGAAGCCGAATGCGATCATCTTTTTCAGATGGCTGACTTGGCCATCTTCGAGCAATGCGAAGTTAAGAATGGTCCGCACCTCATTGACGGTCCAATGCCCCCTGCCGAAACGCCGGAATACAGCGTAGGCGGAATCATTGAGTGCGCATTCAAGGCTCTCAATGACTTCCCGGCGCAAGCACACCACACACTGCTTTCCCCCGATGAATGCGGTTACGTGATCGGACTTCTGCGTCATGACGTTCACCTGTGAATTTTATTGCCTCTGACAAAAAAGCCGGGCGGTTTGTGCCGCCCGGCTTCAGGATCATTCGACTGCGAAACTACCCCGCTCCCACGTTGCCGAAGCTGCCATAGGTCAACGCCTTGGCCTGCTTGACGGCGAAGCCGATGCGCTCTTCGGCGAGCACGGCCACCAGGTTCCGAACGAAAAAGTCAGCATGCTCGGTGCCCACTTCCACGCGCGCCTCCCACCGGTCATACAGCGTGGCGGCGGCTTCGAAATTGCCCACCAAGAAGCTGTCGATAGAGATCGCCGGGGTCGGAACCACCGGCAGTCCGAACAGCGCCGGCTCGACCATCACGCCTGGCGCGCCCAAGATGTAATTTCCGTCGCCGTCCTTGATCATCCGGATGCGCATCCAGTCGGCCGGATGCATGACGATTCCGTCCGCTGGCAGGTCCGCCAACGCGTTCTGAAGGATGGCCAAGCCGATGGTATCGATCATCGTCGGGGCCGTGATGTCGATTACCGGAGCGAACGCGGTCGCCTGAGGGATCATGCCCAGCAGGTTCTGGCCCGTGCCGTCCCCATAGAGCAACTGGGATTCCTCCTTCAAAGCCAGCCCATAGCGCAACTGCGTATCGATCAGCCCGGCGAGCTGCGGCGCATCGTCGAGGATCTGACGAGATGCGGGCAGCCAATGAGCAATCGTCTTGATGGGAGCGGTGACCAGTTCAAAGGCCCACGCGCTTTCCGACTTTGCCGCGCCCTCAGCCACCGGAGCGGCGCTGTTCGTGAAGGAGGTCTCCCGCGGATATTCAACGCTGCCGCTGGTGACGCGCACGGGCGTGAAGAAATTACGGATGGTCAGCCTGCGCTTCGGCAAGAGTGAGACGCCATCGCGCTGCGGAACAACCAGGGCGCCACCGGAGCCGGTGCCAGACGTGATGGTCGTTTTCATCTGGATGCGCACCCGGCCGGGCCGGCTGTGGGTCTCAGCGGCAAACGCCTTCACATCTGCTGCTTCGGTGAACTGCGCGCCCCACGTCTGGGCCTCGGCCGGGCCGCCGCCGCGAAACGCCTGGGCCATCTTCTGTTCGATATCCGCGAGCTGTTCGGACACAGCGGCGAGCGTCAGGCCATCCTTCTGCGCCTTGCTTTCCAGCGGCTTCAGGCGACCATCGATGGCCTTGTTGTTGTCCTCGATGGCCTTCACGAGAGGCGACAGCGAGTCGTCTTTCTGCATCAAGTGGGCACCGGCGAGTAGCGCGGCGCGGATGCCGGGGGTCATGTGCTGGGTCATTTCTGCCTCATAGATTGAGCGAGCCGCACGATGCGGGCCGCAGCTTCCTTCACGTTGGTGCTGGTGTCTTCGGAGGGCTCGGCCTGTAGGGCTGGCCAACCGCCATTCGCGAGCCGCTCCGCCGCGACCTTCGGCAAGCCGTGCTTGTGGAGAAGATCCACAAGGTCTCGCTTGCTATCGAGGGTGATTCTCGCGCGGCGGTTAGCGGGCAGGCCCACCACCGAAATCTCCACCAAGTCGAGATCGGTGAGGATGGTGGTGCCCTGCGGGCCAAACTGCTTGCCATTCGGGGCGATGAGATAGCCGATGGACATGCCGGTAACGTCGCCGGCTTTCACGTGCGCATGGGCGTTCGAGCCCTCTTGCGTCTGAAGGTTAAAAACACCCTCGACCGCAAGCCCGTAGCTGTCTTCCTTCATGGTGAGCCAGCGACCCACGACGCGTGATTGATCGTGAGCCCAAAGCATCATCGGCATGAAGCCTGCGGCCTGGTGCTCTGCAATCGTGCGAGCAAAGGCGCCAGCCTGGATGATGTCACCATGGCTGTCAGGCACGCCGCCAAAGGTTGAGGCGTAGCCCTTCACCTTGCCGGACGCGGTTGCTGTGGCATCGAATTTGAGTTCGAGCGGGGGCGAATATCGCTTGTTATTGGTGGTATCCATTGGCCAGCCTTCGCACGTCAAAGCATCGGCCCATGAGGAGCCGTTTTAAGCTTCGCGGCCCGGCATCCCGCCGGTTCCTGAAGATGGCCGTTGATCGCGCCCCAGCCTGCTGGTGACGTCTTCATTCGGACAAGCAGGAGGATGCCAGAGCCGCAGGAGGATTGCAAGTCAATGCGTAACGGTGCCCTCGGCCTGACCGTCCAGTTGATCGGCGATCTTGCGTAGATGAACAGCCAATGCGGCCGGGCCGAGGATCGTTCGTGCCCACACAATCGACCAAGATATGAAGCCATCGCAAATGGCGTCACGCGGTATGTTTGATAGGTCAAGCAGATGTACTGCCGCTTCCATTGCGCGGTGGATTTTTTCCACAGTTTCGTCAGCCATTGGTACGCACTCCTTTTGAGGTCGAGTATGTGTGGTTGAGCCGTGCCGGGCCGTATGCCCGGCTCAACAGGGCATGCGGCACCCGTCGCGGCAGACCGGATATCGCATAACCAGTTGATACAAAAAAAGTTTTCGGTAACTTGCGCCGCGATACGCGCGACTTCCCAGCCGGTGCGGTGGCGGAGGGGTTTTGAGCTTTGCCCTCCCCCCCTGCCCTGCCGATTCACGCGTCGGCTTGGCCGGTCCGATCTGTCTAGGATGACAATGAAGGGTTGGACCGTATCCGCCGCTGATGTTCTCTAGTGCGGTCCAATCTGTCTAATCTGTCCAATCTGAATTAAGGTAGAGCGCTTCACCTCGGTGCGTTCAATGTGCGGCCGCGCGCGCACACGCACACACACGCGAGGCGATAAGCTTAGACAGATTGGACAGATTGGACGGGGTTAGATCTGGTAAAGGTTTGACGGGTCCACTCTACCTCGCTTGGTCCAATGTGAGATTGGACTAAAGCGCGCTTTCCCCATCAAACTCGCTCTCTCGCACATCAGTATCGGCATCTTCTGTAGCCGGATCATATGGCCAGGATATCTCTTGACCGACCTCAGCAACGAATGCCTCTCGACACTGCGAAAGCGGTGGCATTCTATAGCACCATACTCGCTTCGGTACAGCCCGCTCGCGCTCGATATAGGGTCGGCTCTTCGCGAGGTTCGGAACAAGCTTGAAGAGCTTCATTCCGAACGCAATCATCTCCCGCTTGCGCCGCACACCCACCTTGTCGGCCGTCGCTATGTAATCATCGAATAAGCTGTAGCTCGGAACCTCGTACAACCAGGTGTCTCCACCGGATAACGTCGTTCCGGACATAAGCCGTTCAAGCCACCAGCTTTCAACCGAGTCAAGAGACAATAGTTTTTGCTCAAGCAGCGCGCCCGTCCTCGGTATACGCCGCAAATCGACCGAGTTCACATCGAGCGAAAGAAGATCGTGAAGAAGCCGTTCTCGCCCACCGCTCGCCAATTGCTCTTCCATCTCCGCGAAATAACCCGAATTCTGTGCGCATCGCGAATCTACGTCGAGCACACAGAATCTCCGCTCATCTTTACCGGCGGGCACAACCCAGTCTTCGTTGGATGTCATCATGAGGCGGACGTGATTTGCCACCCGGATAGGGTCTATCCCCTTCGCTTCGATCATCTGGAAGCGCGACGTGATGAGGCCCTTCAACCGTCCTTCCGCGACCTTGTCGCCCGCCCACACAGCCTCCTCCGCCTGGAGAAGAAGGCACGCCGCCATGTGTGCGTTGAACTGGCCCGTCACATAGCGCGGATCATCCACAAGGAAGTAATGAGCGGCAACTAGCGAGCCGATGACCTCGCCCACCTTGGTCTTTCCGCTACCCCTCTTTCCCCTCAATACCAGGGCCGTGCCGATGCGCTCGCGCGGACGCTGCAACAGATGGGCGAACCAAGCCCATACCCACCGGAACAGTGCGTCGTCACCTTGACAGACATTGTTGAGCACATGGTCGCGGAAGATCGAATAACTTCCTTCCGTGGCGGACGGCACAACCGAGAAACCGCGCCACAGGTTGAGATAGCTGGGCGTGGTCTCCGCACCATCCGGGTTCGGGAAGAATTCGATGCCAGCGAATTGGCGCCGCTGGCCGTGTGCCAGCCACCGCGCCGCCCACGTCATGCCTTTTGTTTTGCCGTCAGGCCCGCGCGTCTCGGTATAGCTGTTCTGAAACCACATGCGAAACGCGTCTATGCCCAAGATGCGAACACGATCTTCTATAGGACCGATGGTTTGCACCCGGACCACAACCGACTTACTCCCCATCAACACCAATGAGAACTCGCCGTTCATCGCTTCCACGTCGAAGCCGCCGCTTCGAGGCTCGGGGCCGATTTCTCCCGGCGCCGAAACACTGGCGCCGTCCACATGGGCGGCAACAGCAACGTCAGGTTTCGCCGTCGGCGGCGTGCTTCCGCTCGCGCCCATGACAATCTCCGCTATGGCTTGGTGTGGGGGGCGTTTTCCCCCTGAGGCCTTAGCCATCAGTCCACCTTCGTGGATTCAGCTTCCTGCTTAGCCATCCACTCATTAAGGGTGGTTTTCCTGGCACAGACAGTTCGACCCATCCGAAACACCGGCAACATATTCAGATGCACCCGATGCTTCGCTTGGCGTGCCGACATGCCGAGGTGAGCCGCGATTGCCGACACACCAACAAGCACATCCGATTTCGGATTTTGCTCCATTCGTTTCGTCCTTACATGCGCAGGCCGTTGCGCAAATGAGGCGTAACGGCCTATCCGGGGATGTGTGATATTCGCTGACAATCCAAGTACTTAGATTGCCCTATGTGGCCAAAGAAAAAGCGCCAATTTACCCACAAAAATCATACATAAGCGTATGATTTATAAGGGTATTTTGGCGCTTTAGATTAAACGGTCACGAGATTCTTGATGAAATCATCCTCGTTCTCGGTGGCGATTTCGACGCGCGCCATCCACCGGTCGAACACCTGCGCGCCGAGGCGGAAGGCACCGGTCAGGAACTTGTCGAGGGCGATGGATTGCGTCGTGACCACCGGCAGCGACCACAGCGTGGGCGAGAGCGTGCCCTGCGGGTTGCCGATGATGTAACGGCCTTCGGCGTCCTTCAGCGTCTCGATCCACGCCCAATCGATCGGGTGCATGACGTGGCCCGTCGCGGGGAGTTCGGCCAGCGCGGCCTGCAGCATGGCGAGGCGCATCATGTCGATGCTGGTGGGGGCGGTCAGGGTGATCGGGGCCACAAAGGCCGTCGCCTGCGGGATGATGCCGAGGAGATTCTGACCCGTGCCGTCACCGTTCAGGAGCTGCGCCTCTTCCTTGAAGGCGAGGCCATACCGCAGCCGCCCGTCGATATAGGAGGCGAGCTGCGCGAAATCCTCGAGGATCTGGCGCGAGGCCTTGGCGTGATGCGCAATAACTTTTGCGCCGGTCTGCATCAGGTCAAACTTCAGGTCCGACTGCGGCTTTGCAGCCCCTTCCGCCACGGTCGAGGCAGAGTTCGTAAAGCCCGTCTCGCGGACATATTCGAGCGTGCTGCCGTCCATGCGACCGGGGGTGATCAGGTCGCGCACCGTCATGCGGCGATCCGGCGGCGCGATGATGCCGGGAAGACGGGTCTGGTTCACGGCGGCGCCGGCGGAACCGGCGGCGTTAGTGGTGGCGGAGGTGATGGTGGCCTTGGTCTGGTAGTCCACCCGGCCGCGCGGCTGCGACTTGGCGCAGAAGGCTTTTACCTCCGCGCTGTCGATGAACTGTTGACCGAGGCTCTTTTCCTCGGCCTCGGCACCGCCGCGCAGCGCCTGGGCCATCTGCTGCTCATACGCGGCGACCTGTTCCTGCAGGCCGTTCATCTTGAGCAGGGCTTCGTCGGCCTTCTCCTTCAGAGACGTCGACATGGTGACGCCCTTCCCCGCCTCGGTGAGCGCCTTTTCGGCGATCTCCTTCACGGCATCGAAGCTCTTCTTGAACTGTTCGGTCACGTCAGCCGCCAATTGTTCGGCGGACTTGGTGGTCTGCCCCTCGTTGGGGCGGTCAAAACAGATGCGGGGGCCGATGGCGGCGGACGCGAGCCAAGCGATTCCGCCCGCCGCAACGGTGCGATGGGTGATGTGCATTGCGATTGCCTTTCGGGGCAGAGAGATTCAGCGGGCCTTCAGGAGGGCTTCCAGAAAGGCCGTGGCTTCATTCGCCTTCGCCTCGGGCTCCCCCCGAAGATGCGGCGCCGCCTTGCCGGCGATGGCCGCAGCAAGGCTCTTTGAGAAACCCGCATCCCGCAGGTGTTCCTCAAATTCACGGACGGTCGGCAACTTGCCGCCGGCCACAAGGGATTTCACCATTTCAACCCGCGCCCGCTCGTTCGCGGCGAAGGTGACGATGCTGACTTCGCGAAGATCCAGCTTTTTCAGCAAGAGCACGCCTTGCTTGTCCTCATGCGGCGCCGTCTCAATGGTGCGGTAGCCGATGGAGAGACCATCGAGGGCCTCTTCCTTGAGCATGGCATATGCTTCAGCGGCGCGCGGCAGCACGTCCTTGAGCAGCCGGCCCTTGACGTAAAGGCCCTTCTTGTCTTCCGACAGATCGTCCCACACGCCGATGGGCTGCATGGGATCGTGCTGCCAGAGCATCTTGACCTTGCGGCCCCTGCGGCTCGCCTCGACCAGAGACGCGACGAAGGCGCCGGGCTCGACCACCTCGTTGTAGCTATCCACCACGCCGAAGACAGACCCATACCCCTCGATCACGCCGCTGTCGGAAATGGATTTCTGATCGAGGAAAACGCCGCTGTTCTTGGTTTCGACGGCGAAAGCGTCGGTCTTCATGTGAAGCATAGCGGAATCCTTATGCGGCTTCGGCTTCATCGTCCGCGAGCGGCGGACCGCCGTTGTGTCCAATCGGGGCGGCTTGCGTGATCGGCACGTTCTGCATCTGCATGCGGGGCACGTCGCCACCCTCGACTGGCGGCAGATTCTCCAGGGCGCGGACCTCGTTGATGGTCATCACGCCCGCACTCAGCAGCGCCGTGTAGAAGGCCGCCCGTGCCGCGCTGTCGCCGCGCAGCAGCCCTTCAAGGTTAAATTCGATGATGATGCCGGCGGCCCAATCGGCAGGGCTCAGCAGTTGCTTCATCAACGCCATTTCGATCCGGCGCAGGCGCTTGCGCAGGCTGAATTTCTGGAAGCCGAGGATCTGCTGTTCCAGCCCCGTGCCGAAGCTTGTGGACTTCACCGTGTGTCCGACCATGAAGGGGGGGACGCCGAAGAAGCGGCAGACCTCTTCGACCG
The DNA here is from genome assembly GCF_043195195.1 of Roseixanthobacter psychrophilus. NCBI lineage: Bacteria > Pseudomonadati > Pseudomonadota > Alphaproteobacteria > Hyphomicrobiales > Xanthobacteraceae > Roseixanthobacter > Roseixanthobacter psychrophilus. The sequence continues at coordinate 31,471 of NZ_JBAFWT010000028.1, read as the reverse complement.
AGAACCCCCGCGATTGCAGCATCTGCGCATCTTCAGGGTTGAGCGTGAGCGCCTGCCATGTGGTGCCGCCTTCCAGCACCATGGGCCGGCCGGCGTTCATAGCGCCCACGAACTTCGCCGCCATGTCCTCTTCGGCGATCTTGCGCTGATCGGGCTTAAGGAAAGTCGGGAACGTCAGGACGCCCGAGGGGCGCAGGCCATTCTTGAAGGTGGCGCCGGCGGTGCGGTCGATGGCGGAGGCAAGCCCGAAGGTATTGCGACCAAATGCCAGGGTGGACATGCCACCTAAGGGTGACCCACCGAAGCCGCGGATGTGCAGGACGCGCGCCGGACCTTCATCATATGCGCGACCGTCCTCGCTCCAGCGATACCGCAGAGCGCCACGGTCGCGCGTTACGTCTACCGGGGCGGCGATGGGAGTGAGCCCGACAAGTCGGTCACCCACCGTATCCTTGAGCGCGAAAAAATTGCCCCGCAGTTCGAGGGAGGCGGTGCCGAACTCCCAAAAATCATAGGCCGTCTGCTCGGCATTGGGGCTGTGATGCAGAATCCGGTACAGGGGATGGTCTATGGCGACGGTACGGGCACCATTGCCGGCGGTGCGATAGACCATCAGCGGCAGCGACGCTTGGGTTCCGCTCAGTATGTTGACGCAGGCCCATGCGGCGGATAGCGCGAGCACGCTGTTTTCCGTGACGCTCTCGCCCGACGCCGCCTCGCCATCGGATGACCGCCAACCGCCGGGCTCGGTCAGGCTCGGGGATCGCCGGACGAAGGTGACGGCTTTCTGCCAGAGCTTCATGCCGCAACCCCATCCTTGACCTTGAGGCTGGCGAGATAGTCATCCAATCCGCCATCCTCCCCCTGATCCTGCAATGCGATGCCGAGTGCCATCACCGTCGCGACGATGCCGTCGATGCGTTCGGTGGCCTTGTTCTTGGCTGGCTTGATGTTGTCGGCGGCGTCCTGTTCCACTGGCACCACCTGCGCATGGCGCCGCAGAATCGGGTGACCGCCATGGTGAAATCCGTTGCAGAGCACCAGGCGCTCCAACTCTTTCGAGGGCGCCGACATCGACGCGAAGCCCTGGCCGAACAGACCCACCGGCAAGCCCTCCTGTTCGAGCTTCACGGCGGTCTCGACCGCGTTCCAACGGTCGATGGCGAGGCCCACTTCGTGCGGTTCGCGCTTGATCTTTCCGACGTGGGCGATCTTGAAATGCTCGCCGTCCAGCAGGATCTGACGGCGGATGAACTCGTAATCCACCACATTTCCAGGCGTGGTCAGCAGCGCCGCCGGCCCTTCCTTCGGATTTGCCCACTGGTGATACGGAAGCTTGTCTCGCTCTCCGTGCTCCTTCAGCAGCGCGTCCGGCTTAAAAAAGCGTGGCAACGCCACCGGGAGCGGAAGGCCTGGCTGCGCCGGGAACCACCACACGAGGGCCGACAGATCCACGATGGCAGAAAGATCGAGCCCGCCGAAGCATCGCTTGCCGATGAGGTGCTGTGGCAGATCCTGCCAAGGCACTGGCCCGATGCAATGGTCCCATCCGAAGCGATTGCCATCGTCGTCAACGCGGTTGATCGGAAGCCACCGCACCGCCTGATCTGACCACAGATTCAGCTGGAAGCACTTGAAGCCGTTTTCCAGCCGCGGCGATTCCTGCGCGCGGCGGCATTCCGTCTGCATCACGTCCAATTTTTTTGAGACGCCGAGGTTCGGGTTTGCCTTCGCCCACACCTTCGGATCGGTCCAATCGTCTTCTTCGCAGGCGGCGTAGATGACCACCAGCGTCTCCGGGTCCAACGTGGTGCCGTCGAGGATTTTCTGGCACTCGACCCACACCTCTTCACCATACCCACCCTTGGTGCCCGCCGTGGAAATCAGGAATTCCAGCGGCTGACGCCGGGCCGATTCCGAATCGTGCATGAACTGGTAGAGCGCGCCACTCGACCATTCGTGAATTTCATCGCCTACGAGGCCGGACGTATTGAAGCCGTGCTTACCCTTGCTCCGACCGCTCATCGGTTTGAAGGCGGCGTTTAGTGCTGCGCAATATATCGACGGTTCGAAACAATCGAGATAGTGCGCCAGGACCTCGGACTTGTTCACCATGGCCGTCGCCTTGTCGAAGACGATCCGGGCCTGTGTCTTGTCCGTGGCGATGGAATAAACCTCGCCCATTTCTTCCGCGTCACCCAGCAACAACAGAAGGGCGATGCCGGCGGCGAGTTCCGTCTTGCCGTTCTTGCGCGGCACCCACACATAGCAGCGGCGATATCGGCGGGTTCCGTCCGGCCGCTTCCAGCCGAACAGGGGCCGTACAATATCGTGCTCCTGCCAGTCGGCGAGCACGAAGGGCTGCCCCGCCCATTCCCCGGTGGTGAGCACCAGGTACTCGGGAAAGAAGTTCACTGCCGCGTCGGCGGCGCGCTCATCATACCAATAGCCGTCAAGCGTCCAGACAAACTGCTTGGCGTCCCATATCGCCGCTGCGGGAACAGCCCGTGGCCGGGTTCTTGGCCGCCGGCGCGCCGCTGACCCTCGCTGAACTGCCATCAACTACTGCAACAGACCGATGGGTGACTTCGCCTTGGGCGCCTGTGCGGCAGCTGCTGGCTTTGCCGCTGGCTTGGATGCTGGATTGCGGCCGCCGGACAGAGGCATTTCGCCCTGCGCGCCGGCGGCGGCGCGCGATACCATGATGCGCTGCCGCTCGGCGGGGTTGAGCCCGAATCGATCCTCGACGGATTCCAACTTGCGATCGAGGCGGTCGGAAATCAGAAAGGCAGGGTGAGCGCGCTTCAGCTTTCCGTGCGCGCTCTCGCTTTCATAGGTCTCGCCTTCCTTGTCGAGCGTGTCCTGCATCTTGAGCCAGCGCGCGAAGTTGCGGCAGTATCGGCCGAAGGTCTCAACATCGGCGGGGCCGAGCAGGCGCAGGGCGATCAGGCGCGGCGCAAGGCGCTCCCAAACCTTCAGCCCCTCTTTCTTCAACCACGACGGGGGCCGAATCGTCGGGGTGGCGGGCGCATCCCCATCCACAAGCGATCCATCGTCGACGATGGGCCGCCGACCCGTATTCCCCTTCGCCAGCTTGACGCTTGCCGGTTGTGGCTTTGGTCCACGAGGAGACATGTGACCTCACATCGCCAAAGCACTAAGACCCTGGCAAAAAAAAGTTTTCGGAAACCTGCGCCGCGATACGCGCGACTCCTCCACCGGTGCGGAGGCGCAGGGGGTGGAGCTTTCGACCTCCCCCCCCACCCCTGATTTCGGGGTCAGCGGCGGCGCCCGGCGGTCGCGCCTCCTGTCTCTGGAGCCCTAAGGCCCGCCTCTTCGCGCTGCTTGTCGCGGTTGTGGCAGGTCTCGCACAACGATTGGCGCTCGCCTTCCCAGAACAGGAAGGTGTCGCCATGGTGTGGAATGACGTGATCACAATGGGTGGCCGGCACCACGTCGCCGCGCTCGGAGCACATGCGGCACAGCGGTTCGCACGCAAGGTGATGCTTGGCGATGTTGCGCCAACGCTGCGACCAATACCAACGGCGCCAAGGCTTCTGCGCGGTGCGGCGCGCGTCATAGTCGCGGTTGGCTTGCTCGCGAGGTCTGGTGATGGGGCGGAACATAGCCGGTAGCTTCGGCATCGATCCTCCCACCTGAACGAAAAAACCCGGCTCGCGACTGGCGAACCGGGTTTCCTTTTATCCGTGACAAGTAATGAACCAAGAAACTGTCGCACGTCAAGCGGCTATTGCATTCTTTCTTTTGGCGGGCCGAACGATTTGCGGAATCGCTTGAAGCGATGGCAGGACGCGGGCGGGCACATCGGCCTGTTCCCACGGCCGGCAGGAGCGGGCTGGCGGCAGGACGCGGTGCGCGGACATGGTTCCAGCGAGCCTCACGGCCAGCAGGCACAGGGCACCGTGCCAGATCTCATATTCCAGCCGCGCCAATGCCGCGATGCTCGGGTCAGGCACCAGCAGCGTGCGCTGATAGGCGCCTGGATACGGGCGCCGTCGCGCATGGTCGAAGCCATCCACCTCCATCTGATGCGTCACCGGCCCGAACGCACCGGCCGACACCTCGGTGATGAGGCGGAACCACTTGGGTCGGCCATATTGGGTCACTGGCACGCGCCGCGGCACCTCGGCCTCCCAGGGTGGCGCACCTCCGAGGATGGCGTGGCGGACCACCAGGGCCGCCGGCGACCGCCGCATGCGGGCCGTGCCCTCCTCATCGACCGTCATCAGCATTGCCCATGCGCGGGCACAGGCCGCCACTCCATCCGCGCCGAGGTCGCCGAGGTCCGAGAGCGGGTTCCATCCTGCCGGCGCCTCCGGCACCCCGTCACGAAGATTCACCACCGCGTGCGCAATCAACACTGCATCGGGGTGTGCCTCGCCGCGCTCGACCAGATCCGGGAACAGGCCATAGCAGTTCATGGCATCGCGCTCGCGCATCAGCGCCATTTCTTCTCCCGCGCGGGTCACGGAGGCCCATGGGGCGCAAAAGCCCTCTGGCGCCCGGCCTGCGTCCATCGCCAGTTCGCGCTGCTTGGGCAGTTCGTCACGGTATGCCCACCGCACCAGATGCTCGATATCGACCGCTCTCATCGCCCTCGCCTCCCCTGTCCTACCTGTCCTACCTCAACCCACAGAATTGAATGAGGTAGGACACGTGCAAACCGTTGCTACCGCTGTATCTGTCCTACCTGTCCTACCTGTCCTACCTAAAAACCACTATTCGGCCGTGAGAGCGGGACCTTCGGCGCGAAATGCCCGCCGCTTTTTACGCGCGCGCACACGTGTACGGGGCTGAAAATAGGTAGGACAGGTAGGACAGGTAGGACACAGCCTTTGATACCAAGGGTTTGCGCGTGTCCTACCTTGCATCCGTGTCCTACCTCAGGTAGGACACAACAGCCTCTACCCCTTCAAACCCGTCTCTCTCACGGCTCAAAATCATCGGCGCCATTCGGCTCTTCGCCGTCATCCATGACGCCCCAGGCGACCACCTGCCCAACTTCGGCCTGGAAGGCGGCACGGCACACCTCAAGAGGCGGGAGCACGTAGCACCATGTGCGTTCCATCAGACCCGGCGCCGTCTCGATAAATCGGCGCACCCGGTCCAACCCTGGAACAAGCTTCTTCAGCTTGATCCCGAACGCGGTGAACTCGCTCTTTCGCCGCACACCGACCTTGTCGGCCACAAGGATGTAATCATCGAACATCGTGCGCGTGGCCAGAATGTCCGGCCATTGCCGGCCGGAGGATGTGGGCGCGCCGTGGTCGAGGCGCTCGAACCACCAGCTTTCCACGCTGTCGAGGCTGCGCAGCTTCTGTTCCAGCAGTGCCCCGGTGCGCGGAATCTTGCGCAAGTCAATCTGCGACAGATCGAAGGTCATAAGATCGTGCAGCAGCGCCTCGCGCCCGCCATCCGCAAGCTGCTCGTCCATCTCCCGGAAATATTCCGTGTTCTGAGCACATCTCGGATTGATATCGAGCACGCAAAATCGGCGTTCATCCTTGCCTGCCGGTACAACCCAATCTTCATTAGAGGTCATCAGCAGCCGCACGAAATTATCCAGGCGGATGGGATCGATGCCCTTCGCCTCGATCATCTGGAACTTGGACGTCACAAGGCCCTTCAGCCGGCCTTCTGCGGCCTTGTCGCCGGCCCACACGGCTTCCTCCGCCTGCAGCAGGAGGCACGAGGCCATATGCGCGTTGAATTGGCCCGTCACATAGCGGGGATCATCCACGGCGAAATAATGGGCCGCAAACAGCGATCCGAAGATCTCGCCCACCTTGGTCTTGCCTGTGCCCATCTTGCCGCGCATCACGAGCGCTGTGCCCACCCTCTCGCGCGGGCGCTGCACCATGTGCGCGAACCAGCCAAAAACCCACCGAAAAAGGGCTTCATCTCCCTCGCACACATTGTTCAGCATGTGGTCGCGCAGGATCGCCCACCCGTTTTCCTTCTCGCGCGGCTCGACCGAGAAACCGCGCCAGAGGTTAAGATATCCAGGCGTTCCCGGCACCCCATCCGGATTCGGGAAGAATTCGATGCCCGCGAATTGGCGGCGTTTCTTGTGCGCGAGCCAGCGCTTTGCCCAGGTCATGCCGCTCACCTTTCCGTCGCCGGTGGCGACTTCTGTGCTGGAGTTGAGAAACCAGGTCCGAAATGCGTCCACGGAGATCAGGCGCAGCCTGTCTTCCATGGGACCGGCGACCTGTTCGCGCACGATCACCGCCTTGGAGCCCATCAGGACAAGGCCCCATTCCGTGTTCATCTTGTCCACGTCAAAACCACCATTGCGCGGCACACGCTGGGGATGTTCCTCATCTGCGAACGGCGCGACCGGGATGGGTTGCGATGCCTTGGTGGCTCGGACAATCGCCGCAATGGCGGCGTGAGGGTCCGGCGCTGGTGAAAGCGTGTGCTCCGAATGCGCTGACGTCACTCCGCCGCCTCCGCAATTCCATCAAATAAGGGCGCGGAAGATTCTTCCCCCCCCCGCGATGAACGCGCGGCGCGAGCGCTTGGCCCCATCCAATCGCGCTCGATCCGCCGGCGCGCCATATCGGCATAATCGGGGTTAAGCTCGATCAGCGCGGCGTGCCGCGCGTGGCGCAGCGCCACCATGGCCGTGGTGCCGCTGCCGCCAAAGGGATCGAGCATCGATCCGCCCTTTGGGCAGCCTGCGAGGATGCAGCGTTCCGCCAACTCTGGAGGAAAGGTCGCGAAATGTGCCTCGCTGAATGGCTTGGTGGCGATAGGCCAGACAGTGAGCGGCGCGGGTTCGTAGTTGCGCAGGTTGCGAGAGCCGCGCTCTACCGCATCGATGCCGGTGTGATTGATGTGGCCGGTGTGGCGCGGGTCAGCGACATCGGAGGCGCGGGTTTTCTCCGCAGCATCCCAGCGCTCGTTGAATCCCGCCATCCGGCGCCCGCTGGACGCGCCTACTGATGCGGCGGCGGCAGCGGTCTCGGCCTGCTTGGCGCGCTTGGCTGCTACGGTTTCACCCTTCTCTCGCCCCGCGCGGTGCACAGACCCGTGGCCGCCCGGACCGGTATCCCAACCATCGGGAGTCTTGTAATCGCCGGTCGAGACCCTCCCTTGCCGCACCGCCTCGGCATCGTAGAAATAGCGCTCGCTTTTCGAGAGCAGGAACACCTTTTCATGCGCGGTCGCGGGCCGATCCCGAATGCTTTCGGGCATTGGATTCGGCTTTGCCCACACGATTTCCGCGCGCACCCACCATCCATCATCCTGCAAGGCGATAGCGAGGCGGTTCGGCACCATGCAGAGGTCTTTGGGCTTCAAGAATCCGCCGGCGACTACCCTACCCGCGGGATTATTAAGGTTCTTCGTGCCACCCCGATAACCGCCTGCGGTAGCGTCAGGACAATAGATCGCCCCGATGGTCGAGAACGGCTTATCCCGGAAGGTCCGGTCATCCTTGCCTGCGGCCTTCACATCGGCGGCGCTGCGCCCATTGGGAGAGGTGGCGTAGCAATCGCCATAATTGATCCAGCATGTGCCAGACGGCTTGAGCACCCGCCGCACGGCGCGGAACACATCCACCATCACGGAGAGATGCTCACCAAGCGTCGGCTCCAGGCCGATCTGCCCGGCGACACCATAATCCCGCAGGCCCCAATAGGGCGGACTGGTGACGACGCAATCGACGCTATCCGGCTCCATGGCGGCGAGCATCTCGCGCACGTCGCCGCGCCATAGCGCTACCCGCCCGCCAAGGAAAAGCTCAGGCGCGCTCATGCCGCTTCCCCCTCTGTCCGCGCCGCGGGGCGCAGCATGTCGTTGAAATCCATCCCTTCCGGAGGCCACGCAACGGCCACCTCGGGCACGCGCGCGGCGTGGCGGGCGCGGGCGCGCTCCATCGCGCAAAGCGTCGTGAAGGGGTCGCTGTCCCCGTCCCCCAGCAAGGTCAGGCGCTTGATCTCCGGCGGCACGCACATGGCCGGGCTGTCCATGTCCGGCACCGGGCCAGGAACCTTGCAGGTGCTCACGCGGCCCTGCACATCGGTACGGGTGGCGGTCGGATGGGGCACCGTCTCAGTGGCGCGGCCGGACAGATTGCCCAGGTCGATCCCCGAGACGAATTCGATGTTGCGCAGGTCCGCGCCGGTCGCCACCAGCGCCCACCAGACGGCAAGCACCGTCTCTATGCCCTCGCCCGCGATCTGCCATTCCGGCGCGCCCAATGGCGCTTTCACCAGCAGGATGCGCCCGCCCTGTTTGCTGCCGCGCACCTTCTTCGCCGCCAACACCTCGCCCGTTTCGGGATCTGCGATGACCGCCTTGCCCTTCGGCTGGTCGAGGTCCAACCAGGTGCAATGCAGGCCGCGGAACACGCCGTCCGCATCGGTGATGGGCGCGAGCATGGCCGGGCCGCTATGGATGACGCGCGGGCACGTGCGGCCCCGGCCATCATCCTCGCGCCCATGGAAATAGGGCGCGTCCGGCAGAAACCGCAGCCCAGCACCGCGCGGCAAGGCGAGGCCCCGCAGGTCGAGATAGTCCTGCACCGGCGAAAAGGCCGCGACCCGAGCGCCGCGCCACATGGCGTAGAGAGCCTTGCGCTCATGCTCGCGATGCTTGTCGGAGATAGCCTCTCGCTTGGCCTCTTTAGCCCGGCGTGCCTCGATCCGCGCGGCGAGTTCCTCCGGGCTGGCGCGCGTGCCCTCGCCGCGCAGCGGCGCGCGGCCCGTCAGGGTTTCGCAGGCGCCGAGAAAATCCGCGCCGTCGAGATATTGCACCAGGGCGATGGCATCGCCGCCCTGCCCCGCGCCCCGGCAAAAGAACACGTTCTTGCGCGTGTTGATCCCGAATCGGTCGGTGCCGCCGCACACCGGGCACGGCCCGACCCGCTCCACCGCGCCTTTTCCCAGGCGGATGCCGCGCTGCGCCACCACCTCAGCCACCGTCACCGCGCGGGCATCGTCCACCCATGCGTCAAAATCGGGGTCACGCTCGCCGCTCATGCCTGCGCCCTCCCCGCCCGCGCCATCAGATTGCGCTCGCGCTGCGACCACACGCGCCCGTTGGCGGCATGGCCCGCGAGGGCCTGGTGCACCCGCTCGCGCGACAGGCGCAGGCAGGCGGCGATTTCCCACAGCACATAGCCGCGCTTGGCCATGCGGCGGGCCGCCGGCGCGCGGCGGGCGTAAAGCGCATCGAGGCGGATGACGACGGGCTGGCGCATGATTCAGCCCTGCACCGCGTCGGTGGCGGTGAGGCGCGACACCAACTTGTCCATATCGCCGAGACGCCGTTCAGCATGCCCCGCGAGCCCGGCCAGATTGGTCGCCGCTTTGCGGACTTCGGCCAACCCCTCCGCCAAGGCGGCCCTGGCCTTGGCCAGCTCCTCGAGCGTGGTATCCACGACCACGGGGCCGAAGTCCTTCTCGCGCCGCTCCGCCACCACGGTGACCGACAAGCCGAGTTCCTTGGCGATCCGCTCATCGGAATAGCCGGCCATGTAGGCCTTGCGCGCCCGTTGGTATTTGTCGTCAAGCAGCATGTAGAGCTCGACGATGGCGCCGGACGCGTTCGGCGAGGCGCTCGGCGCAGGTGCCGCAGCCATGGGTTTTTCCTCCGGTGATGGGGTGCGGTCGGCGCGGCGCGCGGCGATTTCCTTGGTGCGGCAGGCCGGGCAGAGGTGGGCACCGTCCCGGCTTATGCCCCAACCCCACTTCTCGAAACGCGCAACAAGCGTGTGTTCCGGGAAGCGTCCATTGTGGGCGAACACGACCTTTTCCACCGGGCACCGATGGCACGCGACGACCTGTGCCGCGCGAGGGCCGCCCGGCGTGCCACGGTGCGTCAATGGGAAAAGATCGCCCATGTCAGCCCTCGCCGTCCGCGAGCGGCAGGCCGGCAAGCTTGCGCTCCAGGGCCGTGAGGTGGCTCACGTGCTCGGACACCGCCCGGCGCACATCCTCCCGCTCGCGCGGGGTCACGACGCCATCCGCGAGGGCGGCCCCCAGCACGGTGGTGACGCGCCCGCCCGAACCGGAGGTGCGCACCAGATCGCCGATGAGATCGTCGGCCTGTTCCCCGTCTTCGATCGGCACCAGCCGGTGGCCGGTCAGCGCCGCCAGAGCGCGGGCAAACACCGGCTTCTGCGAGACAAATTCCATCAGGAACACGGCCTCGAGCGAGGCGAGGTCCTTGTGGGCATCGCCGCCCCATCGGCTGATGGTGCCGGCGGAATAGCCCGTCAGTTGCTCCACGCGTTGCGGGCCGGTGGAACCGGGCACGACGCAGGCGGTAACCGCCGCGCGGGTGGTGCTCTTGATGAGCGGGATCAGGCCATCAGGCAAAGCAATATCGCTCACGAAAAAAGATCCTCTGCTTTTTCGTTCCGAAAACGAAGGTTAGGTGAGACTGTCTGAAGGTCCGATCACGGCGGAGCGGTTGCCCGCCGCAACAAGAGGGGAACGAAATGCTTCACGATCATGCCGCCTCCCCTCGCTTCTCTTCGAGCGGCCCGTAGATATCGGGCCGCAATTCATGGCGAGACACGCCGGTTGCGCGCTCCACCAGCAAAACACGTGACGCCGGAACGCGAGGCCACTGCGACACCGCTTGAGGGGTCACACCGACCAGCGCCGCCAGGGCGGATGATGTGCCGGCGATCTTGATCGCGCGGCGCAGTGGTTCGTCTCGGCTGTCCATACCGTCAAATCAAGCACCGCTTTCATTAAAACGCAAGCGCTGTTTGGTGGACCGCCTGTAAGCACCACTTTAGGATTTCGCTATGGCGCTGAAAGATCGCATTAAACAAGCGCGGCGAGCCCGCCGATGGTCCCAAGGGAAGCTAGGCGAGGCCGTGGGCGTTTCATCGCAGGCGGTTTCCCAGTGGGAGAGCGGCGCAAGCGATGTAACACTATCGCGGCTTAGAGAGATCGCCGCGGCTTTGGGGATGCCGGTGGAATGGTTCACCAACACTACCGGTGAGCCAGTGCCGGATCAGAGGCCGCAAGCGTTCACGCCCCAGTTTGTCGCAGGCTCGGAATTGGTCGGCCCGAGGGACTTCCCCGTCTATGCGGCTGCCATGGGTGGCACGGGCCACTTGATAGTGACCTTTGAAGCAATCGAGGTTGTCAAGCGCCCGTCCATTCTGGAAGGGGTGCGCGGTGCCTACGGCATGCTTGTCATGGGGGATTCCATGTTCCCGGCCTATCGCCAAGGAGACATGGCATTAGTGCATCCGGGCCTTCCACCCGCACGGGAGGAAGATGTTATCCTGTATGACCATGCACCGGATGGGCAGGTGGAAGCGATCTTGAAGAACCTGCTTTCGTGGACGGAACAGGATTGGCTTCTGCGTCAATGGCAACCCGCCAAAGAATGGCGCGTTGCAAAGGTTGATTGGCCGATTTGCCATCGAGTTGTCGGCAAATACGCCCGCCGCTAAAAGCTAAGCGATTTCTGACAGACACCCCTCTTCTTCCCACGGCTCATGATCAGGCAACCCAAGATCCTCAGGTAAATCACCCTTCCTGTATATGATCACAGCATCCTGCCAGTCGCCCATATCAATATTTCCGGTCCGGCTGAAAGCAAGAACGCCTGCCGCCTCCTGCGATAATCGGCATGCTAATCTTCGCGCACCTGCCTTCGATTGAGGCGCAATAGGATCGCGGGGGCGCAGCCGACCTTTATCGGATCGGTCGAACACGAGTACGACATAGTAAGTCACATGTGCCATCTTTCTACTCCGAGCTAACCGCGACAATGTGACTCGCAAACGAGAACGAAGCAAGAACACAAAACACTCTTGATGCGCTGGACTTTTTTTGAAAGCACTGCTTGACGTTTTAAATCAAGTGGCGCTTTCATATCCCATCACCCGATGGGAGCCCCTATGTCGGACATCATCTTCCCCGCCCAACTGACCGCCGATGAGGCGCGCAAGCTGAAGCGCGCGCTCTCCGGCCTCGGGCCGGCGCTCGCCCTCGCCGAAGAAGAGGCCGGCGATTTCATCGCCGCCGCCGATCACCTGCCGAAGCTGGCCCTGCGGCAGGAACAGGCGCTCAACACCGAGCTCTTCGAAGAGGAAGACGACAGCCTCTTCGATGGTCAGGTGGAGGCCGCGGACGATGCCCGCGCTTTCCTGGCCGCCCGCATCGCCACCGTGCGTGCCGAGTTTGTCGCCGGGCTGGCCGAGGCCGCCGCCGGGGAAATCCCCACCGGGGAGGCCGCCTGATGACCGGAGGCAGCATCCGACCGAAGGTCGGCCATCCCCACGGCCTCAAGGCGAACGACGTGGTGCGCTGCACCAGCATCTTCGGCGCCGGCCCTCGCTTCCCCCTCGCCAAGGGCCACATCTACACCGTGCGCGCCGTCGAGCCCGGCGACCATCTCAACCCATCCCAGCAGATGGCCGCGCCGCTCATCTGGCTGCATGGCTTCGCCCAAGGCTTCGCGCCCTTCCGCTTCGCTAAGGTCGCGGACGGCACACAGCCCGCCCCGCCAGCCGGCATCGCCGTCCGCATGGCGGATGTGATGCGCGCCTGTGAACACGCCACCGGCGGCTGCACGGCCGATGACCTCGCCCGCGCCGGATTCTCGGCCGCGCAGATCAAAGAATATGCAGACGAGGCCCGCGCCCTGGCCGGTCCGCCCTCCGGCCTGGCGGCGGCCTGAACCCATGGGCGCGCTCATCTCCTATTCCCCCGGCGGCACCGGCCCCGGCAGCATCGCGCGCCTTGTGTGGCAGGCCTCGCAGGCCCTGCTGTTCGCGGTGCGCACCGGCCAGCGCGATGCCGCCGCCCGCGTCGGCCCGTGGATGGTGAGCATGCGGGAAGATCCCCGCTGCACCGGGCCGCTCGCCCGCACCATCGACCGCGCCCTAGAGATCGCGCTGCGCCAGTTCGGCGGCGCGGCCCCCACCTTTGAACCCGTTCAGCCCAATGATGGCGAGGCCGCATGAACAACGATCAATCCCAGCCGACCCGCACCTGGTGGCCGGAATTCCTGGTTGACGAAGTGATGCCGCCGGGAAAGGCACACCCCACGGACTGGATCTTATGGGACGGCGGCGGCGCCGCCGCCGCGGACGTTCTGGCCTTCAGGGTCGGCGGTTCCGGGGCTGATGACGACGGCGACGATCCGTCCGACGTCTACGCGATGTGGGTCACGGAGATCGAGTGCCTGGATTTCACGTGGAGCGAACCGCGCGGATCGCGCGAGGTGACTGTCTATCCAGACGGCACCTATCGGGTAGAGGGCGGGGCGCCCGCCGACTTCACCAATTGCTGGGAGATGGGCGAGCCCGAAAGCTGCGCCGAAACCCTCGAAGAGTTCGCGCGAGAGTTCGCGTCGAACGCGCGGGACATGGACAACCCTGAGGTCGTGGCGGTCCATTTCCTCAAATGGGGCGATCAGCCCTTTCGCCTCCAAATAGTGGATGGCGCGCCGACGTTCGTTTCCGTTCAACCCAGCGATGGCGAGGCCGCATGACCGAAGCCTGGATGCAGACCGAGACCAGCCGCGTCGGCGACCTGATGACGCCGCACGCCGGCATGGTGGATTTCGTCACCGATATCCCCAACCATCTCGCGCGCCTGCCCCGCTTCAACGGGGCGACCGGCGGCGGCCCCTATTCGGTAGCGCAGCATTGCGTGCTCGGCGTGGATGCCATCCTGGCCGAGACGGGCAGCATCGTCGTCGCGCGCGCCTTCCTGTTGCACGACGCTCATGAATCCTATTGCGGAGACCTGATCACGCCCGTGCAATGGGCCATCGCCATCCGCGCGGGCCGGGCGCTCGCGAAGATGATGAATGGCGGTCCCACCGTGGAGCGCGTGGGCAAGGCCCTGGTGCGCGACGCCATCGCCGGCCTGAAGCACGATCTGGACTCCGCCATCTATGAGGCCGCCGGCGAGCCCTGGCCTCTGCCGCCGGAGGTCTCCAAGCGCGTGCATGATTGGGACCTGCGCATGCTCGCCGCCGAGCGCGCGCAGCTCCTGTGCCCCTCGCCCCATCCCTGGCATCCGGACTTCGAGACCATCGAACCCGCGCATCTGCGCGGACGGATCTCCATCTGGCCGTGGCCGCGCGCCGCCGCCGAATGGCGCGCCCGCTTCACCCAGCTTTTCCCCCAGCACATCGCGGCCCGTGCGGCTGCCTGAAAGGAGCTTTCCCCATGTCCGAGCGTGTCATTCGCGGCTTTCTGCAAGCCGTGGGGCTCCTGTCCCGCGGCAAGTTGGAAAGCCGCCTCAACGAGGAACTCGCCCGCGTCATCGAGACGCTGGAACAGCATCCCGAAGAGAAGGCGCAGGCCTCCCTCACCCTGGAAGTCGAGTTCACGAAACTCGCCGACCGGATCGACCTGAAGCCGGTCGTGAAGGTGAAGCTGCCCAAGGAAAAGGGCTTCCCCGCAACCACCTTCTGGCCGGTAGGCAACGCCTTGAGCGTCGAACATCCGAGCCAGACCGACATGTTCGCCGGGCCGCGCCCAGCCGGCGAGCGCGCCAGCGCCTGACCGGCGCCCCCCCCCCCTCCCCCATTGCCCACCGAGGATAGACCCATGACGGAAGAGACGCCGGAAAACGACGGCAAGGCGCCGGACGAAAAGCTGAACATCACCATCGACGCGTCGATGATCGGCGCGCGGCTCGGAGGATTCTCCGAGGGCCTCGGATTGGCCTCGGCGCTGCACGGCGCGGCGGCGGAATACGCGCCCTATTCCAGCGAGTTGCGCGGCGATGCCATCGACCGCCTGAAGGCGCTGGCCATCGAAGGCAGCAAGCCGGATATCATCTCGATCCCCACCGCCGGCCTCGGGCGCGGACTGCCCCCCGTGGTGCCGGTCGGCTGGGACCGCCGGGCGCAGGAGTTCATCTCGCTCATCGACCTCATCGAAGAGGCCCGCGCGGAACTGGAACGCGAAGGCACGGCGACCGTCAACACGCTCGCCTCCTTCATCGCCCTGGTGGAACGCCATAAGGATGACGGCTCGGCCATCTTCGCCGAAACGGCTTGGCCCAACCCCAAGCTGACGGCGGTGCTGGACTATCACACCCTCGATAATGAGGCGCGCTTCGGCAAGCACCGCGTGGTCTACGCGTTCCCCCTGACCGAAGAATTCAAGGTCTGGATCGCCGGCGACAGCAAGCCCATGGAACAGGCCAAGTTCGCCCTGTTCCTCGAGGAGCATGTGGCCGAGCTGGCCTCGCCGTTCCCTGGCGAGGTGACCGAGTTCGCGGAAAAGTTCAAGGCCCGGTTCGGTGCCCCCAACGAGATCCTGTCTCTGTCCCGGTCGCTGGAAGTCAACGAGGGCTCGAAGGTCAAGCAGGCCTTCAACCCGCAGACCGGCGAGCGCCAGGTGGTGTTCACCACCGAGCACACGAACGCCGCTGGCGAGCCCATCGATATCCCCGGAATCTTCATGGTGTCCGTGGCGCCGTTCGTCTCCGGCGACGCCGAGCCCCCGCGCATCCGCATCCCCGCGCGCATCCGCTACCGCATCAGCGGCGGCGCCATCTCCTGGTTCTACCAGCTTTATCGCTGGGAATACTTCCTGCGCGAACAGGTACAGGCGGACCTGCAGGATGCCGCCACCACCACCGGCCTGCCCGCCTATGAGGGTAAGCCGGAAATGGCGGCCTGATCATGTGGATCGCCGTCTTCAACAACCTGCCGGAACTGGCCATGGGGCTGTGTTGGACCGGCGTTGTGTTCGAGGCAGGCCGCCGCTTCCAGCGTTGGCGCAAGTAACCCTCAGGCTGGGGCACAGCCGAAATCATAAGACTTAGGAGTGATCCATGTTCGGAGCCATCAAAAAGGCGTTCAAGGCCGGCGCCAAGGAAGTGCAGGCCGATTATTCGCAGAACAAGGACTATCTGGAAGCTGTGTGCGCAGCCTCCGCCCTGGTGGCGAATGCCGATGGGGAGATCGAGGACAGCGAGCGCTCCAAGGTGACGCGCATCCTCACCAATCATCCGGTGCTGGGCAAGATGTACCAGCAGAACCAGATCGAGGTCACCGCCGAGACCATGTTCAAGCGGGCGAAGGATGCTTCGGGCCGGCAGGCCCTGGCGCGCGAGCTCGACGATATCAAGGGCCGTGATGGCGGGCAGATGGCGGAAGACGTCTATCTGGTGGCCGTCGATGTGGCGAACGCCGATGGCGAGGTGGAACCGCAGGAAGCGGAGATCCTGAAGAAGATCGCCAGCCGCCTCAACGTCGATACCTCGAAGTTCGACTTCTGAGCATGGCCAAGGCCGCGACACTTCAGGCTCAGCGCCGCGAATTGATCGCGGCCTATGCCCGCGCCAGGGGCAAACACGATAAGAGCGCCGGACTCGGCCGGCGGCTCGCCACCATCACCACAAACCTTCTGCGAGCCGAGATCCGCGCGGCGAAAGACGCGGGCAAGGCCCGCCCGCACGAACCCGACCTCTTTTCACAGCGAGCCGCCTGATGAAGCTATCCCTTTCGCGCGACGCGCTCGCCGGCGCCCTGGAGCGCATCCACAAGCTTGTGGAGCGGCGCAACACCATCCCGATCCTCAGCCACATCAAGGTATCCGCGTTCGGTGAGACCTTGGGCCTGACCGCCACCGATCTGGATATCACGGGCACAACCGAAATAGCGGCGGAGATCGAGCACACCGGCGCCATGACGGTGCCCGCCGATACCCTGTTCAATTTCGTGCGCAAATTGCCCGATGGAACGCAAATATCCCTGACGGGCGGCGACGGCGATACCGTGACGATCCGCTGCGGGAAGTCGCGGGCCACCCTGCCGACGCTCGACCCGGCCGATTTTCCCGACGCCGCCAAGGGCGAGTGGTCGCATTCCTTCGCGCTCGATTCCCACAAGATGGCCGAGATGATCGACCGGGTGGAATTCGCCATCTCCACCGAGGGGACGCGCTATTACCTGAACGGCATTTTCCTCCATCTCCTGCAGGACCATGCCGATGGCTTGGTTTTGCGTGCGGTCGCCACCGATGGACACCGCCTCGCGCGCTACCAGATGGCGGCGCCGGAAGGAACCGGAGGCGAACCTTTCGGCGTGATCATCCCGCGCAAAGCCGTCGCCGAAATGGCGAAGCTCGCGAAGATCAAGGGCGAGGCGAAGGTGCAGGTGAGCGTGAGCAAGACGCTACTGCGCGTCGCCGCAGGCGTGACCACCATCACCACCAAGCTCATTGATGGCACCTTCCCCGATTACAACCGCGTTATTCCGAGCGGGAATTCCAAGGCCGCGGTGCTGGACAAGGCACAGTTCGCCGCCGCCGTGAGCCGCGTTTCAACCCTCTCGACCGAGCGCGGGCGGGCCGTGAAGTTTTCCTTTTCTGATTCAGCCCTCACCCTCTCCGTGGTCAGCCCGGATACCGGAACTGCGGTTGACGAAATGGAGGCCGCCTACGACGCCGAGCCGCTCGATATCGGCTTCAACTCCGCCTATCTCGCCGACATCTGCTCCGTGGCCCCCGGCGACCGCCTGCGCGTGATGCTGGAGGATGCCGGCTCGCCCGCCCTCATCACCGCCGAAGGCGACGCCACGTCGCTCTTCGTGCTCATGCCGATGAGGGCATGAGCGATGAGCAATCTAGAAGTTCAGGCCGACTATTCGGCCATCGGCATTTACATGCGGAATCCGGACCCCGCCGGCCGGGCAGAACGCGCCACCATCTGCCACCTGACGCCGGCCGAGGCGCGCCGCCTCATCGAGGCTATCGCGCAGGAGATACCGCGCGCCGAAGACTACATGCGGCAAAAAGTGACCGCGGAAATCCAGAAGCTGAAAGAGGAAATCGCGACCCGCGCAGATCGCCTGCGCGAATTGGAAGGGAGCGACCATGGGTGATAATTCGAAAATCGAATGGACCGATGCGACGTGGAATCCCATCGTCGGCTGCTCGCTGGAATCTCCAGGCTGCACCAATTGCTACGCCATGAGCATGGCGCGGCGCATCGAATTGATGCAGTCCACCTCTCACTATGTCGGCACCACCAAGGTGGTGAACGGCAACGCGGTGTGGACCGGCAAGATCGCCCTCGCACCCGAGCACATCCTGACCCAGCCGCTGCGCTGGCGCCGCCCGCGGCGGATCTTCGTCAACTCGATGAGCGATCTCTTTCACGAGAGCGTGCCAGACGAGTGGATCGACCGGGTATTCGCCGTCATGGCGCTGTGCCCGCAGCACACCCTTCAAGTGTTGACGAAGCGCTCAGCGCGGATGCGCCGCTACTGCACCGATCCGACAACGCCGCGCCGCGTCTATGAACTCGCTTGCGGCATGGCGCTGGACCAACGGCTCCAGGTCGTGCTGATAGCGCCCGGAATTGACGATAGCTTCGCCCCCGCTGGCCCGCGGGTCTACCTCGGTGCATGGCCCCTTCCGAATGTCTTGCTCGGCGTCTCGGTCGAGGATCAGCACCGGGCCGATGAGCGGCGCGAGGATCTTGGCGCGCTCGCCGCCGGCGGATGGTCCACCTTCGTGAGCTACGAGCCCGCCCTCGGGTTGGTGGACTGGACCGGCTGGGAATTCCTGTCGTGGCTCATCTCCGGCGGAGAGAGCGGCCCGCGCGCCCGCCCGTCGCATCCAGATTGGCACCGCGCCGCCCGCGACTTCTGCGCGGCGCATGGAATTCCCTACCTGTTCAAGCAGTGGGGCGAGTGGGCGGTGGCGATCGACCGAGAACGGGACGATCCAGACTGGCGAGCCGATTACGGCCGAAAGTTCGCTGACGACGTCAAGACCCGTTGGCTGAACCTTGCCGGCGGCCGCGGCTTCCACGGGGTGAGATTCCACGTCATGCGCCGCGTCGGCAAGCGCGCCGCTGGCCGTTGTCTCGACGGAATCGAACACAACGGCACACCGGTGACCCTATGAGCGAGCACCTGCGCCCCACCCGCATGGCGCTATGGCGCCTCATCACATACACGCGCGAGGCTTTGGCGGATTGGCCAAGGCGCGATCCAGAACGCGCCTGGATTGATCGCCACGACCTCACCGACCAGGTGCAGAATGCCTATCGTGCCGCCGAAGCCGGCGCTGAAACCGTCTATGGCGGGGTCACCAATAACCGCGAGGCGTGGCCGATGCTCGCTACATGCCTCTGCGCAGTCCTGCAGCGGCGCCAGCAGCCAGCAGACCCCGCCGCCGAACGCACATGGCGCGGTGTCGCCGGCGTTCTCCTCCCTCTTGTCGAGGCCGATTATCAGGCCATCCGGAGAGCGAGCACATGAGCGCCGATCCATCATTTCAATCCCGCGTGCGGACGTGGTTGCTCGCATGCTTCTCCAAGCAGGGAGGCAACTGAACATGTCTCGGCTGTTGTCAATGGAGGAGGCTGCCAAAGCTTTAGGCATCTGCACCAGCACCTTGCGCGAACACATCCGCCATGGGGAGATCACATACATCTCGACCGGCCGGGGCGAGCGGCGCCAGCGGCGCATGTTCGATCCGACCGACATCGATGCCTTCGTGGCGGCGCGCCGGAAAGTTGACCAATGTCCGTCTATAAGCCCAAGGGAAGCCCGTTCTTCCACTTCGACTTCCAATTCCGAGGTGTACGATTTCATGGCACAACGGGCTGCACGTCGCGCCGCGAGGCCGAGCGCCACGAAACCCGCCAGC
Organism: Roseixanthobacter psychrophilus; assembly: GCF_043195195.1. NCBI lineage: Bacteria > Pseudomonadati > Pseudomonadota > Alphaproteobacteria > Hyphomicrobiales > Xanthobacteraceae > Roseixanthobacter > Roseixanthobacter psychrophilus. The sequence goes on along the minus strand of NZ_JBAFWT010000028.1, from coordinate 11,841 downwards.
GGGAAGCGGCGCGCGAAACACTGAGCGCCGCCGGGCCGGGCGGAGCGGCGATGACGGTCAATGTCGCCATGGCCCGCTTCTTCACCGAGGTCGGGCAACATTATCGCGGAAACTACCGCGAGACCTTCGATTCCGCCCTGGAATGGCTCACGATTCAGCTTGGCCCGAAGACGCTCCTGAAGGACATCGGCAAGCAGATCGTCTCGGCAGCCGTTGCTCGCCGACGCGCTGAGGGCGTCAAGAACTCCACCGTCAACAGGACCGTGACCGAGCCGCTCCGCCGCGTCCTCGCCCGAGCGCGCAAGCACTGGGATCAGCAGGTGCAAGAAATCGAGTGGAAGGACTTCCTGCTGGCAGAGCCCAAGGAACGGGTGCGCGAGTTGCGCAGCGAGGAAGAGACTCAGATTTTCGATGCGCTCCGCCCCGACTATCACCCCATCCTTCGCTTCGCCCTGCTCTCCGGCTGCCGGCTCGCCGAATGCGTCGGCCTGCGCCCCTCCGATATCGATTGGGGCAATCGCAGCATCACGATCCGCGGCAAGGGCGAGAAGGTTGACACGATTCCGCTGACAACGGGCCTGCGCGAACTGCTCTTCCCCCTGCGGGGGCACCACCCCGATGCCGTTTTCACCTATCAGGTCCAACGCGTGCGGGACGGGCGCCGCCGGGGCGAACGCCGGCCGATCACCTATGAGGGGCTGAAGACGCAATGGCGCCGCTGCAAGGTCGCCGCGAAGATCGATGACTTCCGGTTTCATGACCACCGACACACCGCCGCCACCCGCCTTCTGCGCGAGAGTGGGAATCTAAAGCTCGTGCAGCGGCTATTGCGCCACGAGGATATCGCAACCACCACGAAATACGCTCACGCCGACGACATGGATCTGCGCCGCGCGATGGAAGCGACCGAGGCCGCCCAGCGCAACGTGCGCGAGGCGGCCCCGCCGCGTATCGAGCGCAAGACGAAGAACAGGCCATGAACGGATTTCGGGATTTTTCCGGGACTTTCCGTCCCGAACACCGGGTTTCGGCCCTCTTTCGTTCCCTTATTTCAGCGGAGGGCTTGCCCTCCATCTCCGGAAAAACTAAGGAATGCAAAGGCGCTTCGCCCGTCGGAGCATAGCGCAGCCCGGTAGCGCATCTGCTTTGGGAGCAGAGGGTCGCAGGTTCGAATCCTGCTGCTCCGACCATTCGTCTCATTCTCCAAGGTCCAGCCGCTCAGACCCGGCGCCCTCGGAGCTGAGAAAACCGGGTGACAATGCTCACGGGGCGTTGTTGAGCGGCGCAGCCGATATCAGGGTTCGCGCTTGGCCGACCCAATCCTCACGCTCGACCCGGCCGCGAAATCCCAGGGTTGCGCCAATCCAACGGGCCTCCTCGTCGCTCCAGGCCGCGATTTGGCGGAAGTGATAGATACCAAGCCCGTTCAGCTTGCGTTCGTTCAATGGGCCGATGCCCTTGAGTCGCTTGAGATCATCCGCGCCGGCGGGATCCGGACCGGCGAGAGCGGGCGGACGCGTGCCAGGAACGGCGGCCTCGCCTGAGGAGATCGGGGGCAAAGTGAATAGGGTCGGTTGTTGTTCGGGCGTCGAGAGGTCGGGAAGTGCTATCGGGCTCGTGGATTCCGCCTTCGTGCTCCCCGCACGCGGAGGCGGGCGCCGTTGCGACTTCTTGGGCTTGCTCTCGGGAGGCGTTGTGGGGACTGGATCTGGCGGCGCCGGCTGGTTCACCAGCATCTCGGAGATGGCGGGGGATGGACCATCCGAGATCGCTGTGGCCCCCGCCTGAGGCGCCGCCTCCGGTAGGTCATCCGCCTCGAAGCTGTCGCCGGATTCGGCCAGCGGCACGAAAGTTGACTGGGCGAAAAGGGAAATTCGCCGCCTATGTTCGGAACGCCGACGCAACACCATGCCTAAGGCGATGCCGAGCGCACACGCCAGGATCAGCAGGAGGGCAGTCTCGATTTCGAACGACATCATGGCCGCGGCTCCCGCGCCGCCGGCGGGAATGCATATCCGACGGCAAGACCGAGGATGAAGGCACCCAGCACGTAGGGCCAGAGGGTCAGGGCGAGATAGGCCATTTTTCTTTTCCTCCCGATTCGCCGGCATGTAACCTGCTGCCGCGTGAACCGAGCGCTATCTCAGCACCGGCTCCACGGCCGGCTCCGCGGCACGGATCATGATCTGCACGCCGCCCCGCACCCGCCCCGAGGCGGGGTCGAATCCCGGACCTGGGCCACCCGCACCAGTTCCGACGACCAAGCGTCCGGGGGCAATACCTGCCTGCCTCAGATAGGCTGAAATGGTGTCTGCTCGCGCACGAGACAAGGCAAAATCCCCCCCTCCGCTCCCCTCTGGCACACCCGATATTTCCACGCGTGTGCCGGGACAGCGCTGGACGGCATAGACAATGCGATCGAGGCTTGAGGCGCTCGCGGCAACAAGCCGAACCGAGCGCGCCTCAAACAGCAATGGCGTTGTCGCAAGCACATGCTCCACCTCACCGGCGCATTCCTGGTCGGATTCCGGCGTCCCCGGCGGTGCCCGATCCAAGGTGACCTCGCCGGTAAAACCTCGGGGCAGCGCGCGGCGAACGCCAGCTTCGATTTGGGCCACCGCGGCGGGATGCAGCGCCGCACCCGACAATTGGACCTGCCCGTCGACGATCCGCAATTCCGCGGTCTCGAGCCGGGCCATCTCGGGAAGGAGCTTGGGCAGCATCTCTCCAAAGCCAGGCGCCGCCCCGGCCCCCACCGCGCTTACATCGTTGATGCGGTCACTGGGATAGAGATCCGCAATCAGTGCACGAACCGCGAGTTGGGTTGCGGGATCGGGGAAGAAGCCGGAAACGATGACACCTTCGGCGTCGCGTCGAACGGCAAACACGTAAGGCGAAATCAATGGAGGCCGCACCGCCCCGGCATCCGCATGAATGCCGGTCGGCGGCACCGCGACAGCAGACCGGATTGCAGCATAGGCGCTCGAATCGGAGGCTTCGCCCGACAAAGTGATGTGAGTGCCGGAAAGCTCAGCCCGCCCCTCACGCAGCTTGGCCAATTGGGCCAAGCCGAAGTTTGCGGCATTCACCCAGGCATCGGCGGGGGGGCCCCCGGAAGCGAGCTTGGTCTGGTCCGTCACGACGATGCCCGGAAGCACGCTGCGCGCGGCCTCCACAATGCCGCGCAGCGCCTCCTCGGTAGGCGCCGCGCCGGTCAGTTTCAACGTGTCACCTTGGAGCGTCGCCGCCCAAAGAAAAGGCGAGACACGCGGTGGATCGACCAGAAAGCGGGCCACAGAGAAGCCTTCCGGCGGCGCGCGGCGCGCGGCTAGCAGGGCGTCAAAGGAACCATAGTCCGGACTCGCACCATCCAAGGTAATCGCGGTGTCGGAAATATCCACCCTGCCCTTCGGAAGCTGAGCCAATTGATGGAGCCCGAAGGTCACCGCCTTGATCCACCGCTCGGCGCTCGGTGCGCCATCGGCCAAGCGCATCTCGTCCGTCACTCGCGCATCGTCGAGGGCGCCGCGGACTGCCGCGAGCACCTGTTGCCGCGCCTCATCGGAAGGCACGTAGCCGAGCAGGTCCACCTGGTTGCCGTCACGCACCGCCGACCACAGATAGGGGGTGATCACCGGCGGGCGCACAGCGAAAATGCCTAAGCGGAAACCCTGCGGCAGGGGCCTGCGGAAAATCTCCCCGAGGGAATCGTACGTGGCGAGGTCCGGGCTGCGGCCCTCGATCGACATGACATCGTCGGATAGCGTGACGCGACCAGCAGGCAGGCGCACCAATTGCTCGAGGGCAAATGCGACGACGGAGGAAAAATCTCCCGCCGGCGCACCGCGGGCCCGAACCAGCCGATCGAGACCCTGCACCGATAACCCGCCCGGAAGCGCGCGCGCGGCTTCGCCGATGCGCGCAAGAGCATAGGCGGACGGAACATAGCCTGACACGAGCAAGGTTCGGCCATCGCGGACCGCGGTGAAGGTGAAGGGGCGCCGCTCGGGCAGCATGACGATGGAATCGCTCACCTGCCGCACCCCGAACAGGCTTTCCAGCGCACTTCGAACCTTGATACGCGGCTGCTCCGCCAGGGCCTCGCCGGTGATCACGGCATCACGGCCGTTGAAGCGCACCTGGACCCAAGATTCACCGGTATTGCGCAATGCCTCGATGGCGCGCTCCTCGAGATCGGCTTCAATGGCTGGGCGCTGCAACAAGGCGAGCCACCAGAGCAATGCAAGGCCGGCCAGGGTCGTCGCAACAAGGCCGCCCGCACGCCACCGGACCCACGACCGGGACCGCAGGCGCGGCAGATCTCCGCCGGCTCCAGCTTCCATGCTGCGTCTCATCCCTCCGCCGACGATGTGCGGGAAGGCCCGCTCCGCAGTGATCCCATGGATCGGCGAGCGGGTAAAGGCAAACAGACCCGCGCGCACGGTGCTCTCGTCCGCGGGTTCGCTACGGCGATGGTGCGCGAGATGGCATTGCGCCTGTTGCCATTGAAGGACACGCTTTGAAGCGCGGCAGGAAGCTCTGCATGGAGCGGAGGGGCATGCGATCGCCTTGCTCGCCTCGCGAACTTAAGGCCCCTGCCCTCCGAAACATGCCCAGGACGGCGGACATTTGGTGCGCGTTCTGCGTGGCAAAGAGCACGCGAAACCGGGTCCAACCTGAGCCGAAGCCAACCAGACAAAAAAAGGCCCCGGTGGAAATCCACCGGGGCCCATCTCGAACCGACTGTTCAGTCGATCAGAAGTTACGCTGAGCGCGGAAGCCGCCCGACCACACGTCCGTGGAACCGCCCACGGCGGAGGTGACAACCCCGGTGGCGAGGCTGGGGGTCAGGTAAGCAGTAGTGTTGTTGGCGAGTAGGTTGTTGCCGCCCTCAACCTTCGAGTAGAGCACTTCGACACCGAGGTCGAGGTTCTTCACCGGCGACCAGATGGTGTTGAGGCCGACCTGCCACATCTTCACGTCGGCGGCGCCAACGGTGTTGTCGGGAACGCTGATGTCCACATAGCCAGCGTACACGGCCGAACGCAGGTTCGGCATCCAGTAGTGGCGATACTGACCCTGGAGAGCCCAGCCGGACTCGGTGTCGTAGCTGAGGTTCGAACCGTTCCACACGGCGTCAGCCAGCGGGTAGAACGCGCCGTCATACGACGCAAACGAACCGAAGCTGTTGATGCCGGAGGAGCCGAGGCTAGTGGCGCGGCCCTGGGTGGTGCCCGAGAGACCGAGGTAGCTCAGAGCGCCGTCAGCATAGTTCGCCTGGATGTACAAGCTGTCGCCGGGGGAGATGACGGGCAGCTTGAGTTCAACCGAACCACCGATCGCCCAGCCCCAGGTGTCGTCCGTGCTCTGACCGAGATAGGAAACGCCGGTCGGGAAGACACCGGTGTTGAGAGGGGTGAGGGCCGTGACCTGATGCAGAGCACCAGACAGCTGAGCCGAACCCCAGGCCTGATCGACGCGCAGGTTGGCGACGATGTCAGGAACCTGCGTGCCGGCCTGGTAGTTAGTGTAGCCGGGAGAGACGTAGCCCAAAGGGAGGCCGGGAGAGGCTACGCCCGAAGCGAGGCCGGCCAGGGTGGTCGGCAGCACGGTCGAGACAGAACCCTGCACGCCGGTGATGCGGTTGGCCGCATCTTCCAACGCCAAGCTGGCGGAGAAGCCGTTGCCGAACTGCGCGGTATAGGCGACCACGGTGTTCCACTGGTTCGAACCCGCATACGGGGTCGTCATCATATAGTCGATACCCGTGTCGAAGAACGACTGGGTGTAACCGAACGTGAAGCCAGCGAACTGGATGAACACACGCTCGACATAGAGGTTGTTGCCGCCGTTGGACGGGGTGGCCGAGGCACCGGAGGCGCCCCAGGAGTTCCACTCGACGCCGCCACGGACATATGACCGCAGAACCCCGTAGTCAGTCGCGGTGCGGGCGTCGAAGTCGAACGTGCCGCGAACGCGGGTCCTGTAGTCGGAGCTACGATCGGTCTGGAATGGATAGGCGATGGAGCCCGTGCCGGGGTTGCTGAACGCCCCGCCGGCGACGTTGGAGATCGCCGGGTTGAACGTGCCAACGCCGTTGTAATAATAGTCGACGCGCGCATAGCCGCCGATCTTCAGGCAGGTGTCGGTGCCCGGAACGTAATAATAGCCAGCGCCGTACGCCGAGCAGACCTTCACATACTCAACGGCCTTCGCCTTGACAGGCAGATCGGCAGCATTTGCTCCAGCGACCGCGACGAGACCCGCCGCGCTGCCGAGGAGAAGGCTTTTCACCATCTTCATCGTGTGACCTCCAAGTTTCGTTCCGAGGGAGCTAGCGCCACTTCGTCGGTGCCACTGCACCCCGAGAGGGTTCTTGCCCCGATTCCCCACCGCACTCGGGCCGAAGCCACAAACGCAGGAAGGGCGACCGGGGACTGCCCCCCTTCGTCGCAAAGCAACCATACAAAAGGCTCACCTGGGATCAACGCCTGTATGCGCCGGAAAGGGTCTTCAGCACTGGATTTCCAGGCAGTGTTGCAGGATTAACACGCCTCATTTTCTCTACCTAGATACCGTACATATGCCGACAAATCGTGGCCAGCATTGAAGCTCTGCGCTGCCGGCTGATGAATTACCCACAATCCTGACAAGATTGATGCGCCGGCTTCCAAAATCTAAAAATTGCCGTCGCACGGACCAAATGCGGCCAAGACCAGAGAATCACGGCCAAAGCCAAGTCAAAGATTCGGCCTTTGGATTCCCGGCCACACTGGAATCGCGTCACCGAATGTGGTGAAGACACGCTCGCGCCAAAGTGGCCAGTTCAGAAGCGGGGCGTTTTGGCAGCCCGACGAGACATTCCTTATGCGGATCTTGATTACCGGTACGGCCGGGTTCATCGGCTTTCATCTCGCGCGACGGCTGCTGAAGGCGGGCCACGAGATCGCGGGTATCGACGGGCTGACCCCTTATTACGATGTCGCGCTCAAGCGGCGGCGCGAAGCGCTGCTGCTTCAGAATCCGGGATTCAGCGCCCACGAAGTGATGCTGGAGAACCAGACCGCCCTGCAGGACATCGCGGATGCCTTCCGCCCGGAAGCGATCATCCATCTCGCGGCCCAGGCGGGGGTGCGCTACAGCCTGGAGAATCCCCGCTCCTATGTGGACGCCAACCTGATCGGCACTTTCAACGTCATGGAACTGGCCCGTGTGCACAGGGTGAAGCATTTCATGCTCGCCTCCACCAGCTCGGTCTATGGCGCCAACACCCTGATGCCCTTTATCGAGGGCGAGCGGACCGATTTTCCCCTCACCCTCTATGCCGCCACCAAAAAGGCGACAGAGGTGATGAGTCATTCCTACGCCCATCTATGGGGCATCCCGACGACGGCTTTTCGATTTTTCACCGTATACGGGCCCTGGGGCCGGCCCGACATGGCGCTGTTCAAGTTCACAAGCAGCATGCTCAAGGGCGAGCCGATCGACGTCTATAACCACGGCGACATGTATCGCGACTTCACCTACGTGGATGATCTGGTGAAGGCGGTGGCCCTGCTGCTCGATGTTGTCCCCGCAGCCGCGATGCTGCCCGATGAGAGCGACGAGACATTGGGCTCAAGCCCGGCCGCGCCCTTCCGCGTGGTGAATATCGGCAAAGGCAGTCCGGTGCGGCTGCTGGACTTCATCGCGGAGATCGAGCGCTGCGTTGGCAGGACGGCGATTCGCAATTATATGCCGATGCAGGCGGGGGACGTCCCCAACACCTATGCCAATGTGGATCTCCTTGAGCGCCTCACCGGCTACCGTCCTGACACCGATATATCGGTCGGGGTCGCTGCCTTTGTCGATTGGTACAAGGATTATTACCGCGTCTAAGAACGCCGGGCGGGAGGCCACTCCCGCGCAGAGACGCGCTTTTTTTTGCGAACGAACCATTGTTTGGCGGGCTCCATCCGCCGCGGATAGCCTGGCAGCAGCTTCGGGCGGGGAACAGTGACAGCAACGCTTTCGGGCAGCTCTCACCGCATTGTGCGAAACAGATAAAATGTGGGTGTAGCGATTGGCGCTGCGGTCGGCTGCTGCTGCTTCGCAATCACCGTCTGCGGTCAGGAAATCTCGGCAACCTGGCTGCGCCACCGTGCAACTTCCGCAAGATCCGCCTCCGGCCGTTCCTGCTCTATCCGGCCCTGGCCGAGATAGAGCAGGCCCGCGTCCGCATCCAGCGTCAGCCAGTCCCCCTGGTGGAGCAAAGCCCCTCCGAGTATCGCCGTGCGTGTTGTGGGATCGACCCTCAATCCGGCGCACCCGACGATGCACGGCTTGCCCAATTGCCGCGCAACCAACGCCGCATGGGCGGTGCGGCCGCCCACGGCCGTAAGAATGCCTTCTGCAGCGGCAAAGCCCGCGACATCCGCCGTGCTGGTATCCGGCCGCACGAGGACCACCGGTGTGCCGGTGGAGGCGAGATGCTCTGCACTCAGCGAGTCGAACGCGACGCGCCCGACGGCGACGCCCGCGGACGCACTGATTCCCTCTGCTACCGGAACACCCACATCCACAAGGCGCTTGGTGACCAGGGCGGCGAGATCAAGATCGGCGAGCCTCGCCGTGCCTTCATCTGGCGTAATCAGCCCTTGGGCCACGAGGTCTATGGCAAAGCGCAGAGCGGCGCGCGGGGTGCGTTTTGCCGCACGGGTCTGCAAAATCCAGAGTTCCCCTTCATCGATGGTGAACTCCACGTCCTGCACATCGCGGAAGGCCTCTTCCAATTGAACCAGCCGGGCCCGCAGATCTTCAGCTGCCTGCGGCGCCGCCCGCACGATGGCCTCCTCGCCATCTGGCGTGCGGCTGCCGGAAACCACATCCTCCCCCTGAGCACCAAACAGCACGTCAATCACCGGCTCCGCGCGCCCGCTCGAGGGATCGCGGGAGAAGGCCACGCCAGCGCCCGACGACAGGCCCCGATTGCCATAGACCATGGCCTGGACGGTGACGGCGGTGCCCTGCAGATCCCCAAGGTTCTGAAGCTTGCGATAGGTGATGGCGCGATCGCTGGTCCAGGAGCGGTAAACCGCCTGGGCCGCAGCTTCCACCTGCGCTGCCGGATGGTCCGGCAGGTCGAGGTCCGCGCCGTCGATCAGTTTCTCGTAAATGCGGGCAAGTCGTTCCAGCGCTTCGCTGTCCAGCTCCGCCTCGCTGATATTTCCTTCGGCGTGCGCCAAGACGGCACGCGCCTGGGCAAAGGCCGCACCATCGGCGCTCAGGACCACATCCGCATAACTCTCCAGAAAGCGCCTGCGGCAATCCCAGGCGAAGCGCGGATTTCCACTTGCGCGGATCAGGCCTTGCACCGCCATCTCAGTGCAGCCGACGTTCAACACCGTATCCAGCATTCCCGGCATGGACCGTGCGGCGCCCGAGCGCACGGAAACCAGCAGCGGCTGGCGCCGATCGCCGAATATCTTGCCGGTCGCCTGTTCAAGAAAGGCCATGCCTTCGCGCAGCCCGTCCTCTAGCTTCTTGCGGGCCCCGGCCTCGCCACTCACGATAGCGGCGCACAATTCCACAGGCAGGACGAAAGCCGGCGGAACGGGAAGGCCCAGCGCCGCCATGCGTGCCAGATTGGCCGCCTTGGCCCCGATGATCTCTGCAGAAGGTGTCGCGGTGGAACCGCCAGCGATGCGAGCGATATGCATCATCCCCTCCTTTTTCACTTTGAAAGATCGGCGAGCACATGCTCGCGCAACACGTGGCCGAAGCCCGCCAGCCGGTCGGTCGCCCGTTCCAGGGCCCGCGCGAGTTCGAGCACGCCGAGCGCCGTCTTCAGATCATAGGTCTCGGTGAGAACCAGGGCCGTGACCGCCCGCTCGGCGGAATCGGCCGCATGCTCCGCTTCGATGAGGCGCCCCACGGCTGCCAACGCGTCCTCCGAATCGATCCGCTGCCCCGCAGGCACTTCGGCTGCAGCCGCAGCCCCGCTCGCCGCGGCCCCGGCACCCGCAACGGCCGCCGCGCACAGATCCGCCAACGGCTTCAGCAGGTCAGCGGAAAGCCCATCGGGCACGAGCGAGGCAACGAAAGCGGCTTGCTCCAATTCGTCGATCGCTTCCTCTAGGCCGTTCACGAGACGAACGATGGCGGAAGCCGCCTCGAAGCGCGCGATCATATTGCGCGCTTCGAGGGCGATACGGTCGGCCTTTTCCTCGATGCGGCGCGCGCCACGCGCCAGGGCGTCGCGATCGACGGCGCGGCGGGCCTGCTGCTCGGCGATCATATGGGCGATGGCGGTGGCGATCTCCCGCGCCAAGCCGGCCTGCCGAACCACGATCGCCAGCAACGTGGCCTCGACCCGCTGGAGGTGGCGCACCAGATCCGCTTCGATCTGGTCCCGCGCCAGCCGCACCGAACTGCCGTTCAGCAGCGCCTCGGCGGACACCTTCAAGACTGTCTTGAGAAAATCGACTGCGGCATCACGGCCGAGCGCGGCATCCAACCGCTCGCCGAAGCCGATGCGTGTCGGCGCCGCGTGCTGAACGGCGGCGGCAACCAGTTCGCTTCCGCCGAGTTCCAGGAAGCCGCGTTGGCCGACTTTGTTCCGCGCGGCCCAATCGAGGACCCGCACGGCATCGGCCTTCGGGACCCAGGTGCGCAGCACTTTGCGCGCCTTATTCCAATCAATAAGGAACACCAGACTGGCGCCGACGCCTTCCAGGAACGCATCTCGCCCCGCGGGGTCGGTGAAGGGGCACCGGCCAGTGACGAGATAGAACACCCCATCATCGCCAAGCGCCTCGCCGCTTTTGCGCTCCAGACCGCTCCATTGGGCAGGAAAATCCCGCAGAAGGCCGGTAAAGAACTTCGCCCGCGCCAGATGGACGTCGGTGTAGGTGACCGTGACCGCGTCGCCCTCCACCGAAATGACCACGACATGAGCATCGGTCTCGCCGATGTCGTTCTGTATCGTGAGCCGCGCACCCGACCGGGCGACCGTAGTCGCAAGGCCAGGGTGGTCAAACTTGAGCCTGCGCGTCGATTCCAATCCGCGCATGAAGGCCCCCACCGCGGGGCGGTCATCGGGCAGCAGGCCGAACGCATGGGCCCCGGCCACGATCTCTTCCGCATGCTGCGCAGAGAGCCGATTGAGGGCCTTATGCAGATCCATCACCAGGCGGTGGAGGCTATCGCCTCCATGTTCCGACAAGCTGGTCAGTTGGGAAATGACAGCGAACCCGACCGTATCGGCCGAGCCGAGCGGAAGCGCCGCTTTCAGCGCCGCGAGCCGGGCAAGGCCGGCGTCCCCTTCGGCAGCATCGCCCGCCTTGACGCACCGTCCCATGGTTTCAACATCGGCCCAGATCCCATCCCCGAGGCTCGCCAATCCCGGCGCCTCGACACATTCGCCCTGAACCGTGGTTGCCTGGGAAACCAGGATCTCCATGGCTGCCGAGTCGAGCCCGGCCGCACGGCATTCGACCCCGAGATTGAATGGCGCGGCCTGCGGATTTCGCGCGTGCCGCCCCACCCCCTGCAGTACGCTGAGGCGCGCCTTGACCCGTTCGTTCGCACTCAAGCCCTCTGCAATCATTGCTGGGACCAGAATGTCCCCCTGCCCCAGCCGCTCGATGATTTCGGTTTTCATGGCTGCCTGTCCCGTGCCTCTTCCAGGACAAAAGCACACCGGTCACGGGATGTGATTGCGGGAGGTCAGTCATGGGAGTGTCACAACCATCGGATTGGCGACGATGCTCAAAGGGACGCAAATGCAATGAACCCCCACAACCAAGAGATTAAAACCTGCTAAAAACGTCGGATTCAACGCAACAAAAGCAGCGCAGAGGC
>NZ_JBAFWT010000027.1:0-78474 GCF_043195195.1 Roseixanthobacter psychrophilus | reverse complement strand
AGTGCTTCAGTTCTCAACGCCGCGGAGGCGACCATGTCCAGTTCGCTCCTGTCCACCTCGCTATTGTCCCTGCCGCTGTTTGGTCTCCTGGTCCTGGCGGGTGCGGCGATGATGTTACGGGCGCGCGCCGCACGCCCGCAGCCGGTTCGTGTGCGCGCTTCGCGTGAGCGATTTCCGCGCTGACATCGAGGGTACCTCTTCCGGATCTCGTGCCGCGGGCGTGCGCGCCGGCGGCACTGGCGTTTCTTGCAGTAGGTCCTCTTCCCGCCTCGCAGCGCTTTTTGCCCTCGCCGTTTCTGCCCTAAGCGTTCCCGAGATCGCACGCGGCCAGCCTGCTGGCGCCGTTCCCTTAGTGTTCGCGGGTGAACAGGTGCGTCTTGTCCGCGTCATCGGCGGCCTCGATCATCCCTGGAGTATCGTTTTTCTGCCCGACGGCCAGTTCTTGGTGAGCGAGCGGCCGGGGCGCCTGCGCGTGGTGTCGCGCGAAGGCCGCGCGGGGCCACCCATTTCCGGCCTGCCTCGGCTTTATGCGCGTGGACAGGGCGGGCTTCTTGACCTCGCCATCGACCCCGCCTTCGCCGAGAACCGCTGGATTTATTTCAGCTATGCCGAGCCGCGTCCGGACGGCGCGGGGACGGCGGTGGCGCGGGCCCGCCTTTCCGACGATCTGCGCCGGTTGGAGCGCTTGGAGGTCATTTTCCGCCAACTGCCCTCCGGGACCTCCAACAATCACTTCGGCTCGCGGTTGGTGTTCGCCGACGACGGCACCTTGTTCGTCACCTTCGGCGACCGCTTTACGTTGCGAGATCAAGCCCAAGATTTGTCCAGCCTGCTCGGCAAGGTGGTGCGGATCAACCGGGACGGCAGCATTCCGGCCGACAATCCATTCCTCGCCCGGCCAGGCGCGCGGCCGGAGATCTGGAGCTATGGTCATCGTAATGTGCAGGCTGCAGCGCTTAATCCAGAAAGCCGTGCCCTCTGGACCATCGAGCACGGCGCGCGTGGCGGCGACGAGGTGAACATTCCCGAGTCCGGCAAGAATTACGGATGGCCGGTCATCACCTATGGCGTCGATTATTCCGGCGCGCGGATCGGCGAGGGCACGAAGAAGGCCGGCATGGAGCAGCCGGTCTTCCATTGGGACCCGTCCATCGCGCCCTCTGGTGCGGCTTTCTATTCCGGCCCGCTGTTTCCAAGATGGCAGGGCAGCCTGTTCGTGGGCGCGCTCGCCGACATGTCGCTGGTGCGCCTCACCCTAGACAAGGCGGTAGTGACCGGCGAGGAGCGCTTGCCGTTGGATAAGCGCATCCGCGACGTCCGCATGGGTCCGGATGGCGCCTTGTGGCTCGTCACCGACGCCGACGACGGCGAGGTGCTGCGGCTCGTCCCCGCCAACTGACCTCTCGGTCAGAACTTCTGGAAGATGAAGAACGCCCCGAGCGCGATGAAGCTGAACCCCACCGCATGGTTCCAGCCAAGCGGCTCCTTGAGATAGAGCACTGAAAATCCCGCGAAGACCACCAGCGTGATGACCTCCTGAATGGTCTTGAGCTGCGCGGTGGAATAGCTCGCCGAGCCGATGCGATTGGCGGGCACCGCGAGGCAATATTCAAAGAATGCGATCCCCCAACTCGCTACGATCGCCAGCAGAAGCGGCGCCGATTTGTATTTCAGATGGCCATATCAGGCGAACGTCATGAACACGTTGGAGGCGACCAGCAGCAGGATGGGCATAATCGCGGCAGCGGAAATCGGCATGAGTGGGTCCGAACCAATCGAGGCAGGCCGGCACAGGCCGGATTCAGCCATGATAATGAGAACATACCGTCCCAGCAGCGGTTTCACGCCCCAGGCGCCGCAGGCCTCTCGACGCGCGCCGCATCGCCATCTTCGGCGCATTGCGCGCCAGGACGCTGGTATCCCGCCTCCGAGCGCCTGGAACGGGAGGCCGGGCTATTGCCCGGCCGAACCGGAATCCGGTTGTGGGATCACCCGCACGGGGCGCCGTCCGGGCTGCTCGGCGGCGGGCGCAAGCGGGGCGGTGGAGGTCGAGGGGACAGTGTCGAGCGGTGCCGTCGTCGGCCGAGAGGGCGTTGCTGCGGCCGCCTTGCCCTTGGCGCCTGCGGAGGCGGGATCGGTCGCGGGACGCGGCTGGGACATTTCCTTCGCCTGCTCCTCGGTCACCAGAATGTCGCCCTTCTGCAGCGTCGAGGAATCCTCCAGGCCCGAGAGCGCCTGAGACCAGGATTGGCCCGGCGCGCGGCACGAGCACGAAGGCACCAGCTGCTTGCGGTACAGCAACGCCGTCGGCAGCGACATATAGGGCTTGCCGTTGATCGAGGTGGCCTGCTGGATATCCTCGCCGGGGTTCCGGTAGCTAAACAATTGCGCTTCCGTGGCCGGACACAGGCGCCGGCACAGTGCATCGTCCGTGGCGAAGCGCGAGGGAACTGTGGCGTAGGAAATCGGGAAATAGAAGCCGTCGCAGCTGCGCACGCACACGGTGCGGTAGGTGGAGGACTTCGGCAGCTCCATAGGCGCCACGTCCAGGCCGGGGCCGCCTTCCTCGGGCTCGTTGTTGATCGGGCCGCCGAACAGGGCTTCGAAGAAATTGCGTTGGCGCGGCGGCGGTCGCTGGGCCTGCCCGGCACCGCTGAGAGCCTGGGCTGCCGCGCGATACTGCTGGCCGCAATTGTTTTGCGCCAGGGCGAGGATCAATTGTCGACGCTGGCCTTCCTGGTCCCCGCTTCCACGCTCGATGCTGGCGATCGACGCACGCAGGCGCGAGATCTGATCGTCGATGGCATCGCACTGTGGCGGCCGCGGCGGACCCTGGAAGATGAAGAAGCCGCGCGGCGCGTCGCAGCTCATCTGTTTTGCTTGCCCGTTCAGCCGGTCGAGGTCGCTGCGCATGCGCGTCAGCTGTGCCGCACGGCCGCCATTGGGATCGTTGCCGCCACGGTCCAATGAGGCAAGGGCGCCTTCCAATTGGACGCAGCTGGGCCCTGCACCCTGGCTCGCGCCACCCTGGGCGCCGTAGCTGGGCGGAGGCGCGCCATAGCTTTGTCCAGGGGCCTGCGCCAGCGCGGGGCTGGCCATGAGGGCCACGCAAAGGCCGAACATGCGAACCGATTTCATTCTCTACCCTGTTCGGACCCACCCAGGCCGATCACCAAGCGCGGTTATAGCGCCATTCGAGGGGGGCAATGGTGACGAAAGTTTGATCGCTGCCGGAAAAGCCGCCTCACGAGCGACCGCGCATGCGAATGTTGAAGCTGTCGAAGGAATATTCCGCGATTTGCCACCACAGCAACTGTTCGGAGCGGATGCTGATCAAGCTCTCCAGCGCTTGCTTGAAACTCGGATTTTGAGAAGCAAGCGTGTTGTACAGCTCGAACGACGCCTTATAGCCCGCCTCCATGATCGGAGTGGAAAAGGCGCGCAGTTCCGCACCCTGCTGCACCAGGCGACGGAGGGCGGGCGGGTTCACCGCATCGTATTTCGCCAGCATCCAATTGTTGGCGGCCTCGCATGCATTGCTAAGGATGGCTTGGTAGTGCTTGGGCAGCTTTTCCCACTGCCCCTTGTTGATGAGGAGGTGCAGCATGGCCCCGCCCTCCCACCAGCCGGGGTAATAATAATATTTCGCGACCTTCACGAGGCCGAGCTTTTCGTCGTCATAGGGGCCGACGAATTCCGCCGCGTCGATGGTGCCGCGCTCGAGCGCCGGGTAGACGTCGCTCGGCGGCAATTGCTGCGGCACCACGCCGAGTTTAGCCAGCACTTGGCCGCCGATCCCACCGATCCGGAACTTCAGGCCCTTCAGATCCTCGATGGTATTGATTTCCTTACGGAAAAATCCGCCCATCTGGGTGCCGGAATTGCCCATGGGAATGCCGAGCGTGTTGTACTTGGCGAGCACGCCATTGATGATGTCGGCGCCGCCGTTGAAAAACCACCAGGAATGCTGCTGGCGCGAGTTGAAGCCGAACGGCACGCCGGTTCCGAATGCGAGCGTCGGATCCTTGCCAATATAAAAATAGGTCGCGCTCTGCGCGCATTCGACGGTGCCGTTCTGTACCGCATCCAGCGCCTGAAGGCCCGGCACGATTTCACCGGCCGGGAAGGTCTGAATCTGAAACTTGCCATCGGTCGCCTCGCTCACCATTTTCGAGAGCGTCTGGGCGGTGCCGAAAATGGTGTCGAGCGAACGGGGGAACGAGGAGGTCAGACGCCACTTCACTTCAGGCTGGCTTTGCGCCAGCGCGGGTGCGGCAAGGGTTGTCGCTGCTGTCGCGGCGAGCGCGGTGGAAGCGCCGAGAAAGCGACGGCGGGCGGGATCCATGGTGACCTCCTGGGCGTCTCGTTGGTACGTCCTGGTTCGGGCGTCTTGATTTTATCGCGGGAGAGGTGTCACGACGGGGCGGTGGCGTCAATCGCGTCGTCTGCTCGCCGCATCGCGCCATCGCGATCCTGTTCCTAGTGAAGGATATGCTTATGTTTCGGCCGATCTGGATCGCTGTCCTGCTGGCTTTCGCCTTCGCCGCTCCTGTCGCGGCGCAGGAGCCCGATCTCATCTTCAAGAAGTCGACAGTGTGGAAATTCCTCACGCCGGACGACAAGCTCGCCGTCTATGGGATCGACGATCCGGTGGTCTCCGGCGTCGCCTGCCATTACACGACGCCTGAAAAAGGTGGTCTTTCCGGAATGGTGGGCATGGCTGAGGAAGTCTCGGACATTTCCCTCGCCTGCCGGCAGATCGGCCCGATCTCGTTCACGAAAAAGTTCGAGCAGGGTGACGTGGTGTTCCGTGAGAGCCGGTCCTTCTTCTTCAAGAAGATGCAGATCGTCCGGGGCTGCGACGTGAAACGTAATGTTTTGATCTATATGGTTTATTCCGACAAGCTGATCGATGGCAGCCCGAAGAATTCGACCTCCACCGTGCCGATCATGCCCTGGGGCACGACGGGCGAGGTGCTGCGCTGCGCGGATTTCCTGAAATAGGCTCCCGTCACCCGCTGAAGCACGCCGGCTCAGCGCGTGCAGGTGATCGCGACCACGGCGGGGCAATTGCTCCCCGTGCAGACGGCGCGTGGGGTTTGAGTGCTGGCGATGGGGACGATGCCGCTGGCATCGGCGACCCGACCAAAATCCAGGGCGCGGGAATAATTATGGGTGCGGCACCAAGCGGTTGCGACCTGTTCGCCGCACCGCTCGCCGTTGGCGAGGCACATGTCGACGCCATAGGCGTCGGAGTTCTCGATCAGGAAGATTCGCGTCTCCGCCGACGCTGCGCTCGAAAAGAGCATGAGGGCGGCGGCCAGAAGCAAAGCGGGTTTGTGCATGGGCAGGTCGGGGACCTCTGAGGGACCTTACGGCCTGCGGAGATGTCAGGCGCGGGGGCCACAGGAATGACGCGTGAAACCGGGACGCGATACCAAAGCGGCCTTGGCATAGCCGCGTCGCAGCATTTCGGTCAAGCCTCCCGTTGGGAGTATGGAAATTGGGTGGAGGCCCGAGAAAGCGGCTGCCTTCGGGCGAAATTCGGCTTGACGCTCACGCCAACGCCTCCCATTGTCCCGCGCCATGAACGGCCAGATTTCAGCGCGTCTTCGCGCCCGCCTGTCGATTATCTGCGGTTAGCCCGAATAGCTGGCCGCGGCCGTCCTTTGCTGCACCCCTCTTGAGGAGTTTGGACGCCCCGGCCGGCACCGGAGCGGCGTTTGCGCGTCCTATATAAGGTCCAAAGGGGAGCACACGATCCATGGAGCTGCGGCTCTACAATACCCTGACCCGGTCGAAAGATCCGTTCCGGCCCATCGATTCCGCCAATGTGCGGATGTATGTGTGCGGCCCCACGGTCTACGACCATGCCCATATCGGCAACGCGCGGCCGGTGATCGTTTTCGACGTGCTGTTCCGCCTGCTGCGGCGCGTGTACGGCGCGGCCCATGTCACCTATGTGCGCAACATCACGGACGTGGACGACAAGATCAACACGCGCGCCGCCGATCGCGGCATCTCCATCCGCGACCTGACCGAGGAGACCTACGACTGGTTTCGCAAGGACACGGCGGAACTGGCCTGCCTTCGCCCGACCGTGGAACCACGCGCGACCGAGCATATCGCGGAGATGAAGATTCTCATCGAGCGGCTGGTGGCCTCCGGGCATGCCTATGTCGCCGAGGATCATGTCCTGTTCAACGTGCCGGCCATGCCGGACTACGGCCGCCTGTCGCGGCGGCCGCTGGACGAGATGATCGCCGGCGCGCGCGTGGATGTGGCGCCTTACAAGCGCGACGCCATGGACTTCGTGCTCTGGAAGCCGAGCGCCGAGGGCGTGCCGGGCTGGGCCTCGCCCTGCGGCATTTCCACGCCGGGCCGGCCGGGCTGGCATATCGAATGCTCGGCCATGTCGTGGAAGCACCTCGGCGAGACCTTCGACATCCATGGCGGTGGCATCGATCTCGTGTTCCCTCACCATGAAAATGAGATCGCCCAGTCGCGCTGCGCCTTCGACAGCGGCGTCATGGCGCGGGTATGGATGCACAACGGCTTCCTGATGCTGGAAGGCGAGAAGATGTCCAAGTCGCTGGGCAATTTCGTCACCATCCGGGAACTGCTGAACGACTGGCCGGGCGAAGTGCTGCGCCTCGCCATGCTCTCCACCCATTATCGCCAGCCCATCAACTGGACCCGCCAGGGCATCGGCTTTGCCGCCAAGACACTGGACAAATGGTATCGCATCATCGGTGATGAGCCGGCTGAGACTGAGGATGAGAATCCGTTCGAGGCTGAAATCGCCGAGCGGCTGGGGGACGATCTCAACTCGCCCTCCGCCATCACCCACCTGCACCATCTCGCCGAGGTGGCGGAGGACGTGGACACGTCGTCAGCGCTGAAGCGCCGGTTCAAGGCGGCGGCCAATCTCATGGGCCTGCTGCAGGAAACCGAGAGCGAATGGCGCGCCCGCCAGACCCATGGCGCGGCCGTGGACGCGGCAATGGTTGAGGAATTGATCGCTGCCCGGATCGCCGCCCGCAAGGCCCGCGACTTTGCCGCGGCGGATCATATCCGCGAGCAGCTTGCCTCGAAGGGGGTGGTGCTGATGGACAATAAGGACGGAACCACGTCTTGGGAGATCGCGCGATGACCGCAAAGACTCCTGACGCCCTGCCACGCCCGGCTCTGCGGCCGTTCCTGCCGTCCGACACCGAGGTCTTGGCGGCAATTTTCCGCGCTTCCATCGAGGAATTGACCGCCGAGGATTACGACAGCGACCAGCAGGACGCCTGGGCCGGCACCGCCGATGATGAGGCCGCGTTTGGCGCGCGCCTCGGCGGAGAACTGACGCTGGTGGCGACCATGGACGGTGTCCCGGTGGGCTTCATCGCGCTGAAGGGCGATGACCTCATTGATTTGCTTTATGTCCATCCCGTCGTGGCGGGGAAGGGGGTCGGCACGGTGCTGTGCGAGGCCGCCGAGACCATCGCCAAAGCGCGCGGCAAGGAAACGCTCGCCGTCGATGCCAGCGACAACGCCCAGCGCTTCTTCGCGCGGCGCGGCTACGTGCCCCAGCGCCGCAATACGGTCACGCTTGGCAATGCCTGGCTAGGAAATACCACCATGCAGAAGACGTTGCCGGAGCTTAAGGCCAAGTCGTCGTGACCACGGGCCGGCAGGCGGCGCATGAGCGGCTCTGTCGGTTTTGCCCTCCTGCGTGACGCGGCAAAGAGGCGTGGATGTCTCTGACCCTGCGCGCCGTCACGGCGGTGGTGCGACGATCATATGGGGCACTCACGCCGATAAATATTACCGGCGCGGCACAGTTTCAGGTTTCCCCACTCGTGGCTCACATGCCTTCGATGGCCGCATTCGCGCCTGGGGCATGCAGCTCGACGTCTTTCATTTCGGCGGCCGCCGCCTGGAGCATCGGCAGGATCTGGCCTGCATCCTCGGCCACCAGAACGTTCACCGGTGCCGTTCCCCGGATGAAGGCGTTCGCCCGCATATGATCCAGCAGCGAGAGGAATGGGTCCCAGAAGCCGGCGATATTGGCCACCAGGATCGGCTTCCTGTGCTGACCGAGCTGTGCCCAGGTGAGCTGCTCCACCAACTCTTCCAGCGTGCCGACGCCGCCCGGCAGGGCAACAAAGGCGTCCGCGCGCTCGAACATCAGCTTTTTGCGCTCGTGCATGTCGGTGGTGACGATGAGTTCACCTCCATGGTCGAAGGCCCGTTCGCGGGAAATGAGGAATTGCGGGATGATGCCGGTGACCTCTCCACCGTTGCGGGCGACGGCGGTGGCGACTTCTCCCATCAGCCCGACGCCGCCGCCGCCATAGACGAGGCGGACGCCGCTGCGGGCGAGGATTTCACCGAATCTGCGGGCTTCCTCTACGAAGATCGGGTCCGAACCCGGCGAGGAACCGCAATAGACGCACACGCTTTCGATACGTGCCATGGGGCCTGCTTTGGTATGCTTGTTCACTGTGTCTCACTTGGCCGACGTTAGTCGCCGGCTCCTTCAAATTGATGATGCGCCACGACGAAATCGTGACGCGGAAGAAAACAACGCCTTCGCCTTGTTTTGGTTCGGATCATCGTTTATCGGCGATGGCCGATGACAAACGATTTTCCTTCCTCCTCCCAGTCGAAGCAGCTTGCGCTGCAGCTTCGGGCCCTTGCGCATCCGGTACGCCTCAAGGTTTTGGAAACCCTGGCGCGCCACGAGACCTGCATGTGCGGCGAAATCGTTGCCGGCTTGCCTCTGGCGCAATCGACCGTGTCGCAACACATAAAGGTCCTCGCGGAAGCGGGCCTGATCCGCGCGGAAGCGGACGGACCGCGGTTCTGCTACTGCATCGATCACGAGGCGCTCGACGCCCTGCAGGGCCAGCTCAAGGGCCTGTTCGCGGCCCTTGCCCCCTCCAGCATGGCCGTGCCAACGGCAGCGCTTCTAAATAAGTAGGTTTTGATGTCCGATACTTCAACGTCCCGCGCGACACGGGAGAATACCCGCGGCGCCTTCAAGGCAGTCGCGGCCGCCGGCGGCGCGCTGACGAAGACAGTCGCGGCCCTGTGGCCATACCTTTGGCCACAGGATCGTGCCGATCTCAAGGCGCGGGTTGTGGCGACAAGCGCCCTCATCGTGCTCGCCAAGCTCGCCACGATGGCGGTGCCGTTCTTCTTCAAATGGGCCACCGACGCGCTCACCTCGCGGCCGGACGGGCAGGGCGACATCGACATCGCCTGGTTTCTCGCCGCCCCGGTGCTGCTGACGCTGGCCTATGGCGGTGCGCGGCTGGTGATGGCCGGCATCACCCAATTGCGCGACGGCATCTTCGCCAAGGTGGCGCTGCATGCGGTGCGCAAATTGGCGCTCCAGACCTTCGAGCACATGCATGCGCTCTCCCTGCGCTTTCATCTGGAGCGCAAGACCGGCGGGCTCACCCGCGTGCTGGAGCGTGCCCGTGAGGGGATCGAGACCATCGTGCGCATGCTGGTGCTCCAGCTTGCACCGACCGTGCTGGAAATGGTGCTGGTGCTGATCGTCCTCGCCTTCGCCTTCGACTGGCGCTATGTGGCCGTCGTGGCCGTGACGGTGGCGCTCTACACGTGGTTCACCTATGCCGCGAGCGAGTGGCGCATCCAGATTCGCCGAGACATGAACGAGAGCGACACCGAGGCCAACACCAAGGCCGTGGACAGCCTGCTCAACTACGAGACCGTGAAATATTTCGGCGCCGAGCGCTGGGAAACCCAGCGCTACGACCGCTCCGTCGCGCGCTATGAGAATGCCACCGTGCGCACCTTCACCTCGCTGGCGTGGCTGAACGCGGGGCAGGCGGCGATCTTCACGCTGGGGCTGACCTCCACCATGGTGCTGGCGGCGTTCGACGTGCGCTCGGGCCGCCAGAGCCTGGGTGGCTTCGTCATGGTCAATGCCATGATGATCCAGCTTTACCAGCCGCTGAACTTCCTCGGCATGATCTATCGCGAGATCAAGCAGGCCATCGTCGATATCGAGGCCATGTTCTCCGTGCTCTCGCGTGATCCCGAGATCGAGGACAAGGAGAGCGCCGGTGCGCTCGCGGTGAACGGCGGCACGGTGCGCTTCGAGAATGTGCGCTTCTCCTATGAGAACGACCGCGAGATCCTGAAGGGCATTTCCTTCGAGGTGCCCGCGGGGCGCACGGTCGCCATCGTCGGGCCCTCGGGCGCGGGCAAGAGCACGATTTCGCGCCTGATGTTCCGCTTCTACGATGTGAAGAGCGGGCGCATCACCATTGATGGGCAGGACATCCGCGACGTGACGCAGGAGAGCCTGCGCGCCGCCATCGGCATGGTGCCGCAGGATACCGTGCTGTTCAACGATACCATCGCCTACAATATCCGCTACGGCCGGCAGGATGCCTCCGAGGCCGAGGTGGAGGAGGCGGCGAAGCTCGCCCAGATCGATCCCTTCATCCGCGCCATGCCCAAGGGCTACAAGACCGAGGTGGGCGAGCGCGGGCTGAAGCTCTCCGGCGGCGAGAAGCAGCGCGTCGCCATCGCCCGTACCATCCTCAAGGCCCCGCCGATCCTGCTCCTCGACGAGGCGACTTCGGCGCTGGACAGCCACACCGAGAAAGAAATCCAGAACGCGCTGGAGCGTGTTTCGGAAGGCCGCACCACCCTTGTCATCGCCCATCGCCTCTCTACCGTGATCGGCGCCGATGAGATCCTTGTCCTTTCGCAAGGCACCGTGGCGGAGCGCGGAAGCCATGCCGAGTTGTTGGCGAAGGGCGGTCTCTATGCCGCTCTCTGGCGCCGCCAGCGTGAAGCGGACGATGCTCGCGAGAAGCTCGCGGCGGCGCAGGAAAGCGACGCCCCGGTCCTCGACAAGGAAGGTGTGCCGCCGGTGCGGCTGGTGGATCACCATGAAGATGAGGCCAGCTCGGCAGCGTGAAGGCAGGCCTTTGCGGGCCGAGATCGCGTTCCCATTTGACGGCGGGGCAGGGGGTGACTACCTGTTTCCTCCGCGCCCCGAACGCGCGGCCTGATCTGGAGACTTGAGTGTCCATCGTCGCGTCCGTCCGCAAGAGCCTCGTTCCCATCCACCGAGAGGGCTATCCCTTCATCGCCATCGCGGTGGTGATCGCGCTCGGCCTGCTGATGGTCTCCACCTTCTTCGGCATGATCGCGCTGGGGCTCGCCCTGTGGACGACCCTGTTCTTCCGCGATCCGCCGCGCGTGACCCCGCTGCGCGAAGGGCTCGTCGTCGCGCCCGCCGACGGCACGGTGTCGCAGATCTCGCTCGCCATCCCGCCGCGCGAACTCGACCTCTCCGACACCCCGCTGCTGCGGGTGTCGATCTTCATGAACGTGTTCAACGTGCATGTGAACCGCGCCCCGGTTTCCGGCCGCATTGAGCGCGTGGCCTACAAGCCAGGCATCTTCCTGAATGCCGATCTCGACAAGGCGAGCGAGGACAATGAGCGCAACGGCCTCGTGTTCCGCACCGCCGCCGGCCCCATCGGCTGCGTGCAAATTGCCGGGCTGATCGCACGCCGCATCGTGTGTTTCGTGCGCGAGGGCGAGGAAATGGGCGCCGGCGAGCGCTTCGGCCTGATCCGCTTCGGCTCACGGGTCGACGTGTATCTCCCGGTCGGCACACGGGTGCAGGTGGCCGAAGGCCAGCTCGCCACGGCGGGAGAGACGATCATCGCCGATTTCGCCGCGCCGGGTGCGCGCGACACCGCCTATCGCGTGAGCTGAGGCAGATATGGCCGGACCCCTTCCTCCGCTCGATCCCCACGGTGCGCCGCCTGTGTGGCGACTGGGCAAGATTCCAGTGCGGGTGCTGCTGCCCAATCTGGTTACCCTGCTCGCCTTGTGCTCCGGCCTTACCGCCGTGCGCATGGCGATCGAGGGGCGGCTGGAGCTGGCGCTCGCGGCGATTGTGTTCGCCGCCATCCTGGACGGCGTGGATGGCCGGCTTGCGCGCGCTCTGAAGGGCACCTCGCGCTTCGGCGCGGAGCTGGACAGCCTCGCCGATTTCGTCAATTTCGGCTGTGCGCCGGCGCTGATCCTCTATCTTTGGGGCCTCGACACGGTGGGCTCCATCGGCTGGCTGGTGGTGCTGATCTTCGCCATCTGCGCCGCGCTGCGGTTGGCACGCTTCAATGTGATGCTGGACGATCCCAACCGGCCGGCCTTTGCCGCCGACTTCTTCACCGGCATCCCTGCTCCCGCCGGGGCGATCGTGGCGCTGCTGCCGGTTTATCTGGACCTGCTCGGCCTGCCGCGCGGCGCGGCGACCGCGCCGGTGGCGCTGGTTTACTGCCTCTGCATCGGCCTGCTGATGATCTCCAAGGTACCGGCCTATTCCGGCAAGACCCTGGGCAAAAGGGTACGGCGGGACATGGTGCTGCCGCTGTTCGTTGTGGTGGCCATGTTCGTCGGGCTGCTCGCGAGCTATCCCTGGACGGTGCTTGCGGTGTGCAGCCTGATATATCTGGCGTTTCTGCCCGTCTCGTTTCTGCGCTATCGCCGGCTCATGGCGGCCCATCTCGCGGACACCGACAGCGCGGCGCACCGGCCCTGACGTCTTGGGGTATGGGATAAAAGTCGGTGGCTCCCTTGCCGTCGCGCCACAAGCGGTTGCGTGGCAGTCATCCCATTTGTAGGATGTTCATCTAAATCCAATATGGCGCAGATGCATGCAATGGCGCCATATGTGACTAATTTTTATGCAAAAAACAGTTTTCAGCTTGGCTCCGAGCGGAAAAATTGCAGCATAATTAATTGAATAAAAAAGACTTTTAAAAAATCGTATGCAATTGGCACGTCCCTTGAATGAGGAAGCGCAGGCACGCTTTCTCAGACGGGGATACCAAGCATGAATCGTCGCGAGTTTCTCAAAACCGCTTCCGTGACTGCAACCGCCAGCGCGGCGGGTGTGGCGGCGCCAGCGGTGTTCTCTTCCGCCCAGGCACAGGCGCGGTCGGAAACCTTGCTCATCGTGTCCGAGAGTGGCCCGAACAATCTGGACGTGCAGGGCGTTGGCACCAACGTGCCCGGCTATGAAGTGAGCTGGAACTGCTACGATCGCCTCATCACCCATCCCATGAAGGATGTGAACGGCACGCCCTATTACGACCGCGACAAGATCGAGGGCGAACTGGCCGAGGATATGAACCTCGGCGACATGTCCGCGACCTTCAAGCTGAAGAAGAACGCGACCTTCCAGGACGGCACGCCGGTGACCGCCAAGGACGTGAAATGGTCCATGGACCGGGCGGTGAGCGTCGGCGGCTTCCCCACCTTCCAGATGAAGGCCGGCTCGCTGGAGAAGCCGGAGCAATTCGTCGTCGTGGACGACCACACTTTCCGCGTCGATTTCCTGCGCAAGGATCGCCTCACGATCCCCGATCTCGCGGTCGTGGTGCCGTGCATCATGAATTCCGAGCTGGTGAAGAAGAACGCGACGGCTCAGGACCCATGGGGCCTGGAATATGCCAAGCAGAACACAGTCGGCTCCGGCGCCTACAAGGTCACCAAATGGACCCCCGGCACCGAGGTCGTGTTCGAACGTAACGACAAATGGGTCGGCGGCCCGATGCCGAAGATCAAGCGGGTGATCTGGCGCATGGTGCCTTCCGCCGGTAACCGTCGGGCGCTGTTGGAGCGTGGCGATGCCGACATCTCCTATGACCTGCCCAACAAGGACTTCGTCGAGCTGAAGGACAGCGGCAAGCTGACTATTATCTCAACGCCCTATTCCAACGGCCTGCAATATATCGGCATGAACGTCACCAAGCCGCCCTTCGACAACCTGAAGGTCCGGCAGGCTGTCGCCTATGCCATTCCCTATCAGAAGATCATGGATGCGGTTCTGTTCGGCCTCGGCAAGCCCATGTTCGGTGCGGCGCCGGGTGGAGTGAAAGAGGCGGTGTGGCCGCAGCCTGCACCCTTCACAACCGATCTCGCCAAGGCCAAGCAATTGCTCACCGAGGCCGGCTATCCCAACGGGCTTGAGACCACCATTTCCTTCGATCTCGGCTTTGCCGGAGTCAACGAGCCGTTGTGCGTGCTTCTTCAGGAAAATCTGCAAGAACTGGGTATCAAGACCACCATCAACAAGATCCCCGGCGCCAACTGGCGCACGGAGCTGAACAAGAAAGAGCTGCCGCTCTTCACCAACGTGTTCTCTGGATGGCTGGATTATCCCGAATACTTCTTCTTCTGGTGCTATCACGGGCAGAATTCCGTATTTAACACCATGAGCTACAAGTCCGCCGCCATGGACGCCTTCATCGACGGCGCCCGCAGTGCCGCCGCGAACGGCGACAAGACGGCCTATGATGCGGACGTGAAGGGAATGATCGACCTCGCCTTCGCCGACGTGCCGCGCATTCCGCTGTACCAGCCCTATGTGAACATCGCGATGCAGAAGAACGTGACCGGCTACGAATACTGGTTCCATCGCCGGCTGGACTATCGCTCTTTTGTGAAGGGGTGATTTCTCCACCGGAGACCTCCCCTCTCTAACCCTCTCTCACAAGCGGGAGAGGGGGGCACCGACAGAGCGGGCAGGAGACAGTCGCGCCACAAAACACCGACGCATTCCCTCTCCCGCTTGCGGGGGAGGGGTGGGGTGGCGCCGCAGGCGGGCATTCATCCCGCATCAGGTCGAAAGGAAGCCGTGATGTTGAAGCTGATCGCCAGCCGTATCGCCACCGCGATCCCGAGCCTTATTGGCGTGGTGATCGTCACCTTCATGCTTACCCGCGTGCTACCGGGCGACGCCGCCGCTTATTTCGCCGGCCCCGCTGCGACCCCGCAGGCGATCGCGGAAATCCGCACCAAGCTCGGCCTCGACAAGCCGCTGCCGGTGCAGTTCGTGGATTATGTGACGGCGCTGTCGAAAGGCGACCTTGGTTCTTCGCTCTCCACCGGCCAGCCGGTCGCGACAGAGATTGCGAGCCGCTTGCCGGCGTCCGCCGAGCTGACCCTCTCAGGCCTCATCCTGGCGCTCGCCATCGCCATTCCCTTCGGCATCATGGCAGCGGTGAAGCAGGGAACCTGGGTGGACCATGCCTGTCGCGTCATCACCACCGCCGGCGTGTCGCTGCCAGTTTTCTTCACCGGCCTGCTGTTGGTCTATGTGTTCTATTTCAAGTTCGGCTGGGCGCCTGCGCCGCTCGGGCGGTTGGACGTGTTCTACACAGCGCCGCCCACCGTCACCGGCTTCTATCTCATCGACAGTCTGATCGCGGGTGATCTTGAAACCTTCCGCTCGGCGGCAGCGCAATTGGCGATCCCCACGGTAACGCTTGCGATCTTTGCGCTTGCTCCCATCGCGCGCATCACCCGCGCCTCCATGCTTTCGGTGCTGTCGTCGGAATTCGTGCGCACGGCACGGGCGGCCGGGCTCACGCCATACAAGGTCATCATGGTCTATGCGTTTCGCAATGCCATGCTGCCGGTCATCACCACGCTCGGCATGGTGTTCTCCTTCCTGCTCGGCGCCAACGTGCTGGTGGAGAAGGTGTTCGCCTGGCCGGGCATCGGCTCCTATGCGGTCGAGGCGCTGATCTCCTCGGACTATGCGCCGGTGCAGGGCTTCGTGCTCGCCATGGCCATTCTCTACATCGTCCTCAATCTCGTGATCGACCTCACCTACGGTGTCATCGATCCGCGCGCACGGAGCGAAGCATGACCCTCGCAAACCCGG
Organism: Roseixanthobacter psychrophilus; assembly: GCF_043195195.1. Taxonomy (NCBI): domain Bacteria; kingdom Pseudomonadati; phylum Pseudomonadota; class Alphaproteobacteria; order Hyphomicrobiales; family Xanthobacteraceae; genus Roseixanthobacter; species Roseixanthobacter psychrophilus. Next base: position 62,753 of record NZ_JBAFWT010000027.1, on the reverse strand, counting down.
CCGATCGCGGATCGGCTTTCTCTTCCGGCGGCCTTGCGGCGACGCTGCGCCACGCGAAATATGTGATCTCGGAAAATCCGGTCACGGGGCTCGCCTTCGGCATGTTCCTGGTGCTGATCGTGGCGGCCGCCATCGGCCCCTACATCGTGCCTTATGACCCGCTCGCGAGCGACACCAAAGCCGCGCTCCAGGCGCCCTCCTGGGCCCATTGGTTCGGCACCGACCAACTCGGCCGTGACATGTTCTCCCGCGTCATCGTGGCGACGCGGCTGGACATGGGCATCGCCATTTTTTCGGTGGCGCTGGTTTTCGCCGCCGGTGGGATTGCCGGCATCGCTGCGGGCTTCTTCGTGGGGTGGACCGACCGCATCGTCGGGCGCATCTCCGACACCATCATGGCCTTCCCCCTGTTCGTTCTGGCCATGGGCATCGTGGCGGCGCTGGGCAACACGGTCACCAACATCGTGATCGCCACCGCCATCATCAATTTCCCGCTCTATGCCCGCGTGGCGCGGGCGGAGGCGGCGATCCGCCGGCAGTCCGGCTTCATCCAGGCGGCCCGGCTCACCGGCAACAGCGAATGGCGCATCCTGCTGACGCAGATCCTGCCCAACATCCTGCCCATCATGATGGTGCAGATGTCGCTGACCATGGGCTACGCCATTCTGAACGCGGCCGGCCTGTCCTTCATTGGCCTCGGCGTGCGTCCGCCGACCCCGGAATGGGGGATCATGGTGGCGGAGGGCTCGGCCTTCATCGTTTCCGGCGAATGGTGGATCGCGCTGTTTCCCGGCCTCGCGCTGATGTTCGCGGTGTTCTGCTTCAACCTGCTGGGTGACGGTCTGCGCGACATCGTCGATCCCCAGCGCCGCACCTGAGGGGGCGCGCCATGCACGGTGTGATCGATATGACGCAGGCCACCACCCCCACCCCCGCCGAGGAGGCGCGCGGCCCCCTGCTGGAGGTGCATCACCTCACGGTGGAGTTCGCCACCCGCAAAGGCATCGTCACCGCGGTGAAGCAGGTGGACCTGACGGTCCGCAAGGGCGAGACCGTGGGTATCGTGGGCGAGAGCGGGTCCGGCAAGTCCGTGACCTCCTACACGCTGATGCGCATTCTCGACCGGGCGGGGCGGATCGCGGAAGGGACCATCACCTTCTCCGGCATCGACGTCGCCAATGCCACCGAGCGCACCATGCGCGACCTGCGCGGGCGGGAGATCTCCATGATCTTCCAGAATCCGCGCGCGGCGCTCAATCCGATCCGCAAGGTGGGCGACCAGATCGGCGATGTGCTGCTGCACCATCTCCAGGCCGAGCCGCGCAATGTGAAGGCGAAGGTGATCGAGATCCTGGAGCAGGTGCGCATCGCCCGGCCGCAGGAGCGCTATCACGCTTATCCCTTCGAGCTGTCGGGCGGCATGTGCCAGCGCATCGTGATCGCGCTCGCGCTCGCGTGCCAGCCGCAATTGCTGATCGCCGACGAGCCCACCACCGGCCTCGACGTGACCACGCAGAAAGCGGTGATGGATCTCGTGACAGAGCTGACGCGGGCGCGCGGCATGTCCACCATTCTCATCACCCACGACCTCGGCCTCGCCGCCACCTATTGCGACACGGTGGTGGTGATGGAGAAGGGCAAGGTGGTGGAAACCGCGCCGGCCGAGCAGATTTTCCGCGCGCCGCAGCATCCCTATACGCAGAAACTGGTGCGCGCGACGCCGCGTCCGGGGATTGCGCTCAGCGACCTGCTGCCGGAGGTGCCTGTCGGTTCTCCAGCTCTCCCCGAGGGGGAGAGGTCGGCGCCGCAGGCGACAGGTGAGGGGGCACAGGCTTCATCGCAAAGGCCCGACCCCCCTCACCCAGCCCCTCTCCCCGGCGGGGAGAGGGGATTGCCCGGGACGCCCCTCCTGAAGGTGGAAAACCTGCTGAAGGAATATCCACGCCAAGGAATGCCAACCGGCTTCCTCGCAAAGCTCTCCGGCAAGAAGGCGCTGCCCGAGGACGCGCTCTTCCGCGCCGTCGACGGCCTCTCCTTCGAGGTGAGAAAAGGCGAGAGCGTCGGTCTGGTGGGCGAGAGCGGCTGCGGCAAATCCACCACCTCCACCATCGTCATGCGGTTGATTGATCCCACCTCCGGAAAGATCACTTTCGACGGCATGGACATCGGCTCCATTCCGGCCAAGGCCTTCGCCCACCATCCCATGCGCCGGCGCATCCAGATGGTGTTTCAGGACCCCACCGACAGTCTGAACCCGCGTTACACCGCCGCCCGCGCCATCGCCGATCCGCTGCTGCGCATGGGCGAACAGTTTGGCATTCGCGGCGGCGCCCAGATGCGGGCGAAAGTAGAGGAGCTGGCCAGCATGGTAGGCCTGCCGCTCGACCTCCTCGACCGCTTCCCGCACCAACTCTCGGGCGGCCAGAAAGCGCGCGTCGGCATCGCCCGTGCCATTGCTCTCAAACCCGACTTGGTGATCCTCGACGAGCCCACCGCCGCCCTTGACGTGTCGGTTCAGGCGGTGGTGCTGAACCTGCTGGAGGAACTGAAGCAGACGCTCGGCATGAGCTATCTGTTCGTCTCCCACGACCTCCACGTGGTGCGCCTGTTGTGCGACCGGGTCATCGTCATGCGCCAGGGCAAGATGGTGGAGGAGGGCACCTCAGAACAGGTGCTCGAAGCCCCGCAGGCTGCCTATACGCGCGAGCTGATTGCCGCCATTCCCCATCCGCCGGTGTGAGAGGTCTCATGTCCAAACCCATTGAACGGCCGGTCCCGGCCGTCTCCGACGGCGCGCTTGAGCTGATGCTGGACGGCGCCATCGAAGCCTTCGCGCTGAAAGTTGAACCGCAGTGGCGGGCCGAAGCCCTGGTCAATCTGCGGATGATCGCCGATGCCGCGAACCTCGTGCGTGGTCTCGATCTCGGCGATGAATTCGATCCTGCCCCGGTCTATCGTCCATGACTGTCGCCATCGATCCCAAGGCTGAACACCCGGCCCTTTCCGCCACCGCCACCGCCGCTGAAATCGCCGCCGCTGTCGCGGTCGGGTCGGTCACGGCCCGTGCGGCGACGGATGCGGCGCTTGCCCGCATCGCCGCGCGCGATCCCAAGGTGAACGCATTCACCGATGTAACCGCAGAGCGCGCACGTGCCCGAGCGGACGCGATCGATGCAGACCGCGCCGCGGGGAAAATTCTCGGACCGCTGGCCGGCGTGCCTTTTGCGGTGAAGAATCTGTTCGATATCGCCGGCCTGCCCACGCGGGCGGGCTCCAAGATCAATCGGGAGCTTGCGCCGGCCACACGCGACGCCGCCCTTGTCGAACGTCTGGAAGCCGCCGGAGCGGTGCTCGTGGGCGGGCTCAACATGGGCGAGTACGCCTATGATTTCACCGGCGAGAACATCCACGACGGCGCCTCGCGCAATCCTCACGCGCTGGATCACATGACCGGTGGGTCTTCCGGTGGATCAGGGGCGGCCATCGCGGCGGGAGAGGTGCAGCTGGCGCTCGGCTCCGACACCAACGGCTCCATTCGCGTCCCTGCGTCCCTGTGCGGCATCTTCGGGCTGAAGCCGACATACGGCCGGCTGACGCGCGCCCGCAGCTTTCCCTTCGTTTCCGCTTTTGACCACCTCGGACCGTTCGCCAGATCGGTGGAAGATCTCGCGCTCGCCTATGACGCCATGCAGGGGGCGGATGCCGACGATCCTGGCGTCGCCGACCAGCCGGTGGAGCCGGCTCTCCCCAGCCTGAAACGAGGAATCGAGGGACTGCGCATCGCGGTGGCGGGCGGCTACTTCCGTCAGCGCGCCATGCCAGAGGCTCTGGCGGCAGTGGACAAGGTGGCGCAGGCGCTTGATGCGATGCGCACTGTCGATATTCCCGAAGCCGCCCGCGCCCGCGCCTCGGCCTATATCATCACCGCGGCCGACGGGGCTGGGCTCCATGCGGAGCGGCTGCGTCAGCGGCCGCAAGATTATGACCCCGCCGTGCGCGACCGGCTGATCGCCGGGCTCGCCATCCCGGCCGCCTGGACCACTGCGGCCCAGCGCTTCCGTCGCCATTTCCGGACGCAGATGCTGGCGCTGTTCGAGGAAGTGGACATCCTGCTTGCCCCCGCAACTCCGACCCGCGCCCCGAAGCTCGGCCAGAAGACGTTCGTGCTGGATGGTCAGACTCTGGCTGTGCGACCGAACCTCGGCCTGTTCACCCAGCCGATTTCCTTCATCGGCCTGCCGGTGGTGGCGGTGCCGATATGGCTCGATGAGGGGCTGCCCCTGGCGGTGCAGGTGATCGCGCCGCCGTGGCGGGAGGATCTCGCCCTGCGGGTGGCCCATGACCTGCAACAGCGCGGCATTGCCCAGGCGCCTGTGGCATCTCTCTAGGAGTGCATATGGATATTGATATTCCCGAAGTCGTGGCCGAGGTTGCCGAAGCATTCGCGCGCTATGAACAGGCGCTTGTCAGCAATGATGTGCCCGCCCTCGAAGGGCTGTTCTTTGACGATCCCCGCACCATCCGGTTCGGCGGCGGGGAAAACCTCTACGGCATGGACGCCATCCGTGCCTTCCGCCGCGCGCGCTCTCCGTTGGGTCTCATGCGTGAATTGAGCGAGACGGTCATCACCACCTACGGGCGGGATTTCGCCGTCGCCTCCACCTTGTTTGCGCGCGAGTCCGGTCCCGGGCTCCTCGGTCGGCAGCAGCAGACCTGGGTGAGGTTCGACCAGGGCTGGAGGGTCGTGGCCGCCCATGTCAGCACCATCCCCAAGCCACCCGACGATGCGTTCTGATTGGTTCAGGCAAAGCCCTTTCTGTGTCCCGCGAATCCGGTAGCGTTCCGTCATGACTTTTCCAGCGTCTTCCACCGAAGTGGCACGGGTTGCCCGGCCCCGCCGGCGCCGCGCCCAGACGCGGAGCGTGACGCGCACGGAGGAACTGCGCCTACAGATCGCCGACGATATCGTCGGCGGCCGCATCGCCCCCGGCACGCCTCTGGAGGAGATGGAGATCGCGCGTCGCTACGGCGTCTCCCGCACGCCGGTGCGCGAGGTCATCCGCGACCTTGCCGCCTCCGGCCTCGTGGAGACGCGGCCGCATCGCAGCGCCCTGGTGGCCAAGCCGAGCTTCGAGCGCCTGCGTGGCATGTTCGACGTGATGGCAGAGCTGGAAGCGCTGTGTGCAGGCCTGTGTGCGCTCCACATGACGCCGGCCGAGCGGGGACAGCTTCAGGCCATTCATGCCGACCTTGCCGATCTGACCCGTCGGGGCGACGAGACCAATTATACCTTTCTGAACGAGCGCTTTCACACCTTCCTTTATGGTGGGGCGCACAACGATTATCTCACGGAGATCACCCTTGCGACGCGGGCACGGCTGCAGCCGTTCCGGCGCGCGCAGTTCCGCAATCTCGGCCGTCTCGCGCTCTCTTACGCCGAGCACGACCAAGTAGTCACCGCGATCTTGCGCGGCGACAAGGCAGAGGCGGCGCATGCCATGCGCGCACACATTCTGACAGTCGAAGTCGCCTATGAACGCTACGCCGAAAGCGTGTGAGACCGCCTCGCCCCCGGATCGGGGCGAGGCCTTGGGCCTCAGGCGGATTTTGCAGCAAGGCTCTCCATATAGGCGCGGAACCCGCCGAAATCAGTGATATCAGCGCAGCCTTCCACGCCCGCCGCTTCAGCGAGAAACCCGGCGACGCTGCTCCCATCGGCGAGCGTCACGCTGCCAAGGCCCAGCGGGGCGGGGATTTGCGCCAGCAGCCGCCCGACTCCCTCGAACGGTAATGACCAGACCTCTCCGCTCAGCGCCGCCCCGCCTTCGCCGATCCGCGTCACCCCAGGCCGCGTCACGCTGCCGGCCAACAGTGACATGCGATAGAGCGGGGCTGTCTCCACTTCCCCGACCAGCCGGGCGCCGAGGGCGACCAGTTCGCCGTTGAGGCCCATGCCGGAGAGGTGGGCGCCGAATACGCAAATGTCGAGCCGCCCGGTGTCCGGCGCTGGAGCGAGGGGCGGTGCCTGCGGGGCGGTTTTACCGGTTGCGCCAAGTGGCAGCCCGGTGGAGGCTGCGAAGGCGCGGGCGATGGCGGCAAGCTTGGCATCGGCACCCGCAGGCGCCAGAAGCGTGATGCCATACGGCACGCCGCTAGCGGCGATGGCGGCGGGAACGGCGGTGCCGCACATATCCAGCAGGTTGACGAAATTGGTGTAAGTGCCATTGCGCGAGTTGAGGCGGATATTGTCCGCGAGCACGGCTTCCAACGTATAGGCGGTGGGCGCGGTGGGCAGCACGATGGCATCGAGCGATGCGAGCACGGGCTTCACCTTGGCCTTCAATTCCTGAAGCCGATACAGGGCGCGGAACAGGTCGGCGGCGCTTGGCTGGGCGCCCGCTTCCGTGATGGTGCGCGTCACCGGATGCACCGCCTCGGGATCGGTGGTGAGCAGCTTTTCCGCGACGATCCAGCGCTCGGTGACCCAAGGCCCTTCGTACAGCAGCCGGGCGGTCTCCGCGAAGGGCGCATAGTCGAATTCCACCAGCGTTGCACCCTGTGCCTTGAGGCGGTCGAGAGCGCCCTCATAAGCCGCGGCCGCATCGGAATCGCCGAAGAATTCGCGCTGGTCCGGCGGCAAGATGCCGAGCACCGGTGCCGCCGGCGCGGCATAGGGGCCGACGGGTAGGGCGCGGGAAAAGGCGTCGGCGGGATCGAATCCGGCCATCACCTGAAGCGCCGACATTGCGTCATCCACGGTGAGCGCGAAGATGGAGATGGCGTCCAGCGTCCTGCAGGCTGGAACGAGGCCGGTATTGGGCACGAGGCCGAGGCTCGGCTTCAGACCGACGATGTTCTGAAGCATGGCCGGCACGCGGCCGGAGCCGGCGGTGTCGGTGCCAAGGGCCAACGGCACGATGCCGGCGGACACCGCCGAGGCCGAGCCGGAGGACGAGCCGCCGGGCACCAGATCGGCCTTGAAGGCATTGCGCGGAATGCCATAGGGCGAGCGTGTGCCGACGAGGCCGGTGGCGAACTGGTCGAGATTGGTCTTGCCAATGATGAGTGCGCCCGCCGCCTTCAGGCGGGCGATGACGGTCGCGTTCGCGCTGGGCTGATAGGCGAAAGCCGGGCAGGCCGCCGTCGTGGGCAGGCCGGCGACGTCGATATTATCCTTTACCGCGATCGGGATTCCGTAGAGCGGCAGGGCAGTGTTGCCCGTAGATTCAAGTGCGGCGGCCTCTGCCAGAACGTCCGCTTCCGAGCGCAGGGTGATGAACATCGCCGGATCGTCATGGGCCGCGATGCGCGCATAAGTCTCGCGTACTGTGTCGCTAGGCGTACGCGTTCCCTGGCGGTGGGCGGCGAGAAGGGTGGCGACCGTGTCCATGCGGAACTCCAATGCGTATTCGCAAGGGGTTAAGCAGGATCCGGGCCAGCTTCAACATGCACGGCGCGGTATTGAATCCGCGCCGCAGGGCGGCATGAATGCTTGTCCTGCGCCGTCTCCCGTCCCCATAACCCCGTTACGGCTTAGCACACACGCATTCATAGGACCGCTTATTTAGGACTATAAATTAGGCATTTGCATAAAATATAATCCATTATTCGCGCATTGCATGCACGTCACGGACGAACGGGGTTGGACGGCGTGACACCCGGAGGTGCCGCGGGAGAAGTGGTTGGCGGAGCCGGCTCGATCGGTGCCGCCGGCACGTTGGCCGGGGCGGTTTCGGTCGGGTCGGGTGTGCCGCGGTCGGAGAACATCACCGCCGCGGTCAGTGCTGCAACCAGGACTACCGCGCCCATGGTGAGGGTTGTGCTGCGAGACATGAGGCTCCTCCAGAGCTGTTTGACCTAAGGTCATAAACGTCGGAGGAGCCATCTGGTTCATCTTGGGCGAACGCCGCGCGGCGTTCCGGCATCGGGCAGAGCCTATCAGTCGCGGAAAACCACGGTCTTGTGGCCATTGGGAATCACCCGGTCCTGCAGGTGCCAGGAGAGCGCGCGCGCGAGGACGCGGCGCTCGATATCGCGGCCCTTCCTCACCAGATCTTCCGGGCTATCCTGATGGCTGATGCGTTCCACATCCTGCTCGATGATCGGGCCTTCATCGAGGTCGGATGTCACGTAATGGGCGGTGGCGCCAATCAGCTTCACCCCGCGCATATGGGCCTGATGATAGGGCTTGGCGCCCTTGAAGCCCGGCAGGAAGGAGTGATGGATGTTGATGCACTTCCCGGACAGCTTGGCCGAAAGCCCGTCGGAGAGCACCTGCATATAGCGCGCGAGCACCGCAAGGTCGGAGCGGCTGGACTGGAACAGATTCCAAATCTGGGTTTCCTGCTCCAGCTTGGTCGCCTTGGTGACCGGCAGATGGTGGAACGGAATGCCATCGAAATCCAGATGCGCATAGGTTTCGCGGGAATGGTTGGAGATGATGCCGGTCACCTCCATGAGAATTTCGCCGATGCGCCAGCGATAAAGCAGATCGGCAAGGCAATGGTCGAACTTGGATGCGAGCAGCAGAACCCGGCGTTTTTCGCTGGTGGCACGCAGCGTCCATTGCAGGTTCAGCGGCTGCGCCACCTCCTCGAACTGGCTGCGGATGGCGCCAAGTGTGGTGTCGCCTTCCACCACGTTGAACACGACGCGCATGAAGAAGCGGCCGCTTTCGGTGTCGTCAAACTGCTGAGCTTCCAGGATGTTGCAACCATGCTGGAACAGGAAGGTCGAAACGCCGGCCACGATGCCAGGGCGATTGGGGCAGGAGAAGGCGAGGACGAACTGGTCGGAAGGCGCGATCATGGCAGATCCATCACGTCAAAGGAAAATGCGGGAGGCTTTTTTGGGGGGAAGCGCGCGGCGCGCCGCCGTCAACCTCGTCCGGTGCCTAAGAGCGCAATGCCGAATTCCGCGCCGGCCGTGGTCAGCGCCCGAAGAAAAGCCGGAGCGAACGAGCGCGGAACGGCAAAGCGATAGGTGGGGGCCGCATTGGTCTGCCACAGCAGGACCGGAACCAGCGCCACCAGCGTGGATGCAGCATCGCCGGCCTTGAAGGCGCGTGGGTCGAGGTCGAGCGGCACCAGCTTGGCCAGGGCATCGCACACACCCGGTCCGGTCAGTTCAATGACCACTTGTCCGTCGCTCTGGTCGGTGAGCGCCACGGTCTTGCCGAACGCTGCCTCCAGGCGGGTGAGGAGTGCCGCGCCGGGCGTGTTTTCAGCCAGGGCGAGAAACCGCCCGGGACCTGTGCCGATCAGGGTCAACTCATCCACCGATGCGGTGTGCGGTCCGGCTGGCAGTGTTAGTCCAAGGGAGGACTGCGCCAGCTCTGCCGCCGCCACGCGCGCGTCCTTGCGCACCACGATCGTGGCAAGGGCGAGGGCGTCCACCACCCGCGCCTCCACGCCTGGTGTGCCGGCACATGCCCCGTAATGCCCTTCGGGCACGAAGGCGCTTGCGGGAATTTCAGCAAGAAGCTCAGACACGCAGCCGCTCCCCTTCCGGATCGACGAAGCCCGGATCGCACACTTCCACCTCAATGTCGCCACCTCGGACTGGGTCATAGGCGCGCACGTTCTGCCCGATCCGCGCCCGGCCGCCTTTCAGGAAGCCGAGGCCGATCCAGTGGCCAAGCGTGGGCGAATAGGCGACCGAACTCATATAGCCCTCGTCGTTCTCCACCTGTGGCGCCGCGCCAATTGGCAGGAAATGGGCGCCGGCCCGCAGGCGATGCGCACGATCCATCGGCTTGAAGCCAATAAAGCTCGGCCGGTCGGGATCGGTGAAGCCTTTGCGGCCCGCCATGATGCGCCCGATATAATCCTTCTTGGTCGAGGCCATCTTGCCAAGACCAAGGTCGCGGGCGCTGGTCTGCCCGGTCAATTCGTTGCCGGAGACATGGCCCTTTTCGATGCGCATCACGCCGAGCGCCTCGGTGCCGTAAGGGGTAATGCCGAAGGAGTGCCCAGCCGCCATCAGCGCCCGCGTCAGTGCTTCACCCTGGCGGGCCGGAACGGCGATTTCGTAGCCGAGTTCGCCGGAGAAGGAGAGGCGGAAGATGCGGGCCTGCACGCCCTTCATCACCGTTGCCTCCACCGCGCCCATGAAAGGCAGGCCGGCATTGGAGACGTCCAGCGGCGCATCGACCACCTTGGCCAGCACGTCGCGGGATTTCGGCCCGGCGATGGCGATCTGCGCCCATTGCTCGGAGATGGAAGCAAGCTGCACGTCCAGTTCCGGCCACAGAACCTGGAGGCAGAATTCCAGATGCTGGAACACCTTGGCGGCATTGGCCGTGGTGGTGGTCATCACATAATGGTGGTCGGCGAGGCGCGCGGTTGTGCCGTCGTCCATGACGATGCCATCCTCGCGCAGCATCACGCCATAGCGTGCCTTGCCTATGGCGAGCGTGGAGAAGGTGTTGATATAGACCCGGTCCAGAAAGGCGCCCACATCCCGCCCCTGGAGATCGATCTTCCCGAAGGTGGAGACGTCGATCAGGCCGACCGAGCTGCGCACCGCCTTCACCTCGCGGGTGACGGTCTCCAGCCAATCCTTTTCGCCGGGCTTGGGGAAATATTGCGCGCGCAGCCACAGACCGGTTTCCACGAACACCGCGCCCTGCGTCTGCGCCCAGGCATGGGTGGGGGTGGGCCGCGTCGGGCGGAAATCCTTTTCGCGATGATGTCCGGCGAAGGCGCCGAAGGCGACCGGCGCGAAGGGCGGACGAAACATGGTGGTTCCAGTCTCGCCGATGCCCTGGCCGGTCAATTCCGCCATGATGGCGAGGCCGGCCATGTTGGAGGATTTGCCTTGGTCGGTGGCCATGCCGAGCGTGGTGTAGCGCTTCAGCAATTCCACCGCCCGGAAGCCTTCCTTATAGGCGATGGCCACATCTTTCGCCGAGACGTCGTTCTGGAAATCCACGAACGCCAGCCCCTTTGACCCCTGCACATGCCAGAAAGCGGAGAGGGAGGTTGGCGTATCAGCCGCCTTGGGCAGTGGCGCAGCAGGGATATCGAAGCCGACGTCATGGGCTGCGGCCGCGCCCTGTTCCGCTCCGCTGGCGAAGCATTGGGCCAGCGAGAATTGCCCCATCGCCGCTCCGGCCACCGACAGGCCGGGGGGTGTCGCGCCCGGCACGAATGCGGCAAGCGTGGCATCATATCTCGGCCGCCCGCCAAAATAGCTTGTGAGCGCGAGATTTGGGGTCGCCCCGCCGGAGATGCCGAGCACTTGCGCCGGCAGAACCTGCGTGCCGGTCTTGGTGCGCACGGTGACGGAGGCGAGCTGCTTGCCCGAAGTTGCGATCACTTCGCCACCGGCAATGACGGCGATGCCTCGCGTTTTGGCTTCCTGCGCCAGCGCCGCCGACACGATTTCGCGCACATCCACGATGGTGGAGACTTTCACGCCCGCGTCGTGCGCGTCGAAGGCGGCGCTCCAGGCGTGGTCATTGTTGGCGAACACCACGGCCTTAGCGCCGGGGGATACCGCATGACGCACCGCATAGGTCCGAAGCGCCTGCGCCGACATGACGCCCGGCCGGTCATTTCCGCCGAACACGATGGGCCGATCGAAGGCGCCGGCGCACAGCACGGCGCGCTTGGCGATGATCTTCCAATAGCGTTGGCGTGGCTGGAACGGCCCGGGCACGGGCAGATGGTCGCCCACGCGCTCCAGTGCACCATAGGTGCCGCCATCGTAAATGCCGAACACCGTCGTGCGCGGCATCACCCGCACATTGGGCAGCGCGGCAAGTTCTGCTTGTGCCTTGGACAGGAAGACGCCTGGGGCGGCTTCATCAATGGCGGTGCGTTCGCTGTTCAGCCGGCCGCCGAGGAGGATATCCTCATCCGTCAGGATCACCCGCGCCCCGGCACGCCCCGCGGTGAGCGCGGCGAGCAGGCCAGACGCCCCGCCGCCGATCACCAGCACATCGCAAAAGGCGAACGCCTTCTCATAGCTGTCGGGATCGGCCTCCTCCGCTGCCCGGCCGAGGCCTGCGGCGCGGCGGATGGCGGGCTCGTAGAGCTTTTCCCAAAGCGCTGCCGGCCACATGAAAGTCTTGTAGTAGAAGCCCGCGCCGAGGAAAGGCGAGAACAGCTGATTTGCGCTTAACAAGTCAAACGAGAGCGAAGGCCAGCGGTTCTGGCTCGTGGCTTCGAGCCCGTCATAAAGCTCCACCATCGTGGCACGGGTGTTGGGTTCGCGCCGGGCGCCGGTGCGCAGTTCCACCAGCGCGTTCGGTTCTTCGGAGCCGGCCGAATAGATGCCGCGCGCACGATGATACTTGAACGAGCGGCCCACCAGCCGCACATCATTGGCAAGCAGAGCGGACGCCAGCGTATCGCCCGCAAATCCCTTATAATCTTTGCCATCAAAGGTGAAGGCGAGGGGCTTGGCGCGGTCGATAAGGCCGCCAGAGGACAGGCGGCTCATGGCATCACCTCGGCCGAAGACGGGTCGGCTTTCGGCGCGCGGACGAAGCGGGCACCGGAGATGTCATGGGTGCGGGTATCGCGCGTCACCACCAGCCATTGGCGGCAGCCGGCGGCATGATACCACAGTTCCTCATGCGGGCCGGCGGGGTTGTCCCTGAGATAGACATATTGGAAGAACGCCTCCTCGGCGTCCGGCGCATCGGGTGCGGGGCGGGAGACGGTCGCATCCCCGAGATAGGAGAATTCGTGCGCGTCGCGCACGCCGCAATAGGGGCAGGGAATACGCATGTCAGTGCAGGTTCGGCTGGGCGCCGACCCCCTTTTCGTCGATGAGATGGCCGGTGCGGAAACGGTCTAGGCGGAAGGCGGCGTTCAACGCATGGGGTGCGTCTTTCGCCAAGGTGTGGGCAAAGCACCAGCCCGAGGCCGGGGTTGCCTTGAAGCCGCCATAGCACCAGCCAGCGTTGAGATAGAGGCCGGGCAAATGGGTCTTGTCGATGATCGGGGAGCCGTCCATGGACATGTCCATGATGCCGCCCCAATGGCGCAGGATGCGTAAGCGACCGATGCGCGGGAACAGCGCCATGCCGGCTTCGCACACATCCTCGATCACCGGCAGATTGCCGCGCTGGGCATAGGAATTATAGCCGTCGATGTCGCCGCCGAAGACAAGGCCGCCCTTGTCCGACTGGCTGATGTAGAAATGTCCGGCGCCGAAGGTGATGACCCCCGGCACCAGCGGCTTCAGCCCCTCCGAAACGAAGGCCTGCAAGACATGGCTTTCCATCGGCAGGCGCATGTCCAGCAATTGGGTGAGGCGTGAGGTGGAGCCGGCAACCGCCAGTCCCACCTTGCCGGCGCGGATCGGCCCGCGCGTCGTCTCGACGCCCACCACGGCGTCGCCGACGCGGATGAAGCCGGTGACTTCGCAATTTTGAACAATGTCCACGCCAAGCTTGCTGGCCGCGCGCGCATAGCCCCACACGACCGCGTCATGACGCGCCGTGCCGCCACGCTTTTGCAGCAAGCCACCTTGGATGGGAAAGCGCGACTGGTCGAAATCCAGGAACGGTGCCATATCGCGCACCTGATCGCGGTCCAGCAATTCGCTGTCCGCCCCATTCAGCCGCATGGCATTGCCGCGCCGCGCATAGGCATCGCGCTGGGCGTCGGAATGATAGAGGTTCAGCACGCCCCGCTGGCTGACCATGGCATTGTAATTGACGTCCTGCTCCAGACCCTCCCACAGCTTCATTGACCATTCATAGAAGGGTTCATTGCCGGGCAGCAGATAGTTGGAGCGGATGATGGTGGTGTTGCGCCCGGCATTGCCGGAGCCGATATGGCCCTTCTCCAGCACCGCCACATTGCGGATGCCGTGCTCCTTGGCGAGATAATAGGCGGTCGCGAGCCCATGGCCGCCGCCGCCCACCACAATCACGTCATAAGCCGGCTTGGGCACGGCGTCGCGCCATGCCGGGGTCCACCCCTTCTGGCCGTTGAAGGCATTGGCGAGGATCGAGAGGACGGAATAATGCGACATGCCGGGCGGCTCACTCAACGGGGGCAGATCACCCTTATGAGAATCCATACCGCACCTGAAAATAAGGCATGATATAATTATTGCTTATAGTATGGGAGCCGGCTCATGGCCTTGCGAGGCGTTGCCCAGCGGGCGGAAGCCCTGCCGTTCGATCTGCGCACGCTTGAGATTTTTTTGGCGGTCTGCGAGCAGGGTGCGATGGCGGGGGCTGCGCGCCAGCTTGGCCTCACCCAGCCTGCCGTTTCGCAGGCCGTGGCGGACCTTGAAGCGCGCACCGGCGCGGTGCTGTTTGACCGTTCGGTGAGGCCGCTGGGTCTCACCCCAGCGGGTGGGGTGCTTCGCCAGCGGGCCAGCGCGTTGCTTTCGGAGGCCCGGCAGATCGCTCCCATGTTGCGGGAGACTATGCACGGCCGCTTGCCGCTCTTGCGCGTCGGTCTGGTGGATTCCCTTTCGCGGGCCCTGGCTGCACCTTTGGGCGCCCATCTCATGGCGCTGGCGGATCAGGTCTCCATTCTCTCCGGGCTCACGGCCTCCCATGCTTCGGCCTTGCTGACGCGGCAGATGGACCTGCTGCTGGCGCCCGATGAACTGGAGGAAATCGAGGGGCTGGAGCGGTTCGTACTGTTGACCGAGCCTTATGTCCTGATCGCACCCGTCGGCACGCAGAAACCCGCGCGCGTGGATGATCTCGCGAGCCTCGCCGCGCGCTTGCCCCTGGTGCGTTTCTCCGCTCGCTCCAAAACCGGCATCGAGGTGGAGCGCCATCTGCGTCGGCTGAAGCTGGACCTGCCGCGCCGGCTGGAGTTCGATACGCCCCAATGCGTTACCGCAATGGTGGCGCAGGGTGCAGGCTTCGCCGTGACAACACCTTTGTGCCTGCTGGAGGCGGCAGTGCCGATGGCGCAGCTTGCCTGTTGGCCGCTGCCCGGTCCGGCGTTCCAGCGCAGCCTCACCCTGATCGCCCGTCGCCAGGAGCTCGGCCGCCTACCGCGCGACGTGGCCGCCTTCTGCCGGACGCATCTGGAGGAGAAATGCTGGCCGGAGCTGCGGGCGGCGATGCCGTGGCTGGGGCAAGGGTGATTGTAAAAAAAACCGGCGCATCAGGCGCCGGCTTGTCGTTCCGTCTCAATCCGCAGCGGTAAAGCGGTTCAGATATCCAGAGTGGTTTCACGTTCCCACTGGGTGAGATGGCGGGAATAGGCGTTCCATTCCTCCATCTTCAGCTTCACGAAACCGGTCACCAGACTGTTGCCCATGCGTTCGCTGAGGACGGTTGAAGAGTCCAGCGCGCGCAATGCGTCCAGCAGATTGAGCGGCAATTTCTTGGCGCCCTCCACCTTGTGGCCGTCGGTGTACATGTTGATATCGAGCCGCTCGCCGGGGTCGCGCGCATTCTGGATGCCGTCCAGCCCCGCCGCCAGCACACCGGCCTGCAGCAGATAGGGATTGGCGGCCCCGTCGGCGAGACGGAATTCGAACCGGCCCGCGTCCGGAATGCGGATCATGTGGGTGCGGTTATTGCCGGTGTAGGTCACCGTATTGGGCGCCCAGGTGGCGCCGGAAATGGTGCGCGGCGCGTTGATGCGCTTGTAGGAATTCACCGTCGGATTGGTCAGGGCGCAGAGCGCGTCGGCATTATGAATCAGCCCGCCGATGAAGCTGTAGCCGAGGTCGGAAACCCCGAGCTTGCCCGCCTTATCGCCGAACGCGTTCTTGCCATCCTTGTCCCACAGTGAGACATGGACGTGGCAACCCGAACCGGTGAGGTTGATAAAGGGCTTGGGCATGAAGGTGGCACGCAAGCCATGCCGCTCGGCAATGCTCTTGACCATGAACTTGAAGAACACGTGCCGGTCGGCGGTGACAAGCGCGTTGTCGTAATTCCAGTTCATTTCGAACTGGCCGTTGGCGTCTTCATGGTCGTTCTGATAGGCGCCCCAGCCGAGCGACAACATGGCGTCGCAGATTTCCTTGATGACCGGATACTGGCGCATCAAAGCGGACTGGTCGTAACAGGGCTTCACCGCCGTGTCGGCGGTATCATGGATGGCGCTGCCATCGGCATTGGTGAGGAAGTATTCGCACTCGACCCCGCTCTTCATCTCGTAGCCGAGGGCGGCGGCGGCGGCGAGCTGCGCCTTCAGCACCGTGCGGGGCGCCTGCTCGACCAGCTTGCCCTCCATGTAGAGGTCCGAAGCGAGCCAACCGATCTCCGGGTTCCAGGGAAGCTGGATGAGGGAGGTGGGGTCCGGCACCGCGAACAGGTCCGGGTCGGCCGGGGTCATATCGAGCCAGGTGGCGAAGCCGGCAAAACCGGCCCCATCCTGCTGCATGCCCGATATGGCGGAAGCCGGCACCAGCTTGGCGCGCAGGCCGCCGAACAAGTCGACGTAGGAGATGAGGAAATATTTGATGCCCCGCTCCTGGGCAACCTTTGCGAGGTCTGCGTCGGGGGTGAGGGCTGAGGCAGCGGCGCGGCCATCGGCTTCGCGCGTCATTTCGGGCAATCGGATCATGTCAAATCCTCTGGGAAGGTCTTGTATTTTCGTTGTGTTGCCGACGCGCCTGGATGAAGGCGCGCCGGTCCGGCCGGGCGATCAGTAGGCGCCGCCCTTGCCGGGGATCCAGTTGGTGCCAGCAAGCGGCACGCCAGCCATGGCGGCGGCCTCGATGGTGAGGGCCACGAGGTCCTCCGGCTCCAGATTGTGCAGATGGCTCTTGCCGCAGGCCCGCGCGATGGTCTGCGCTTCCAGGGTCATCACGCTGAGATAATTGGCGAGCCGCCGGCCCGCCTTGATCGGATCCAGCCGGGCTGAGAGCACGGGATCCTGGGTGGTGATGCCGGCAGGGTCCAGGCCCTCGTGCCAGTCGTCATAGGCGCCGGCGGTGCTGCCAAGGGCCTCGTATTCCGCCTCATATTGCGGATCGTTGTCGCCGAGCGCCACCAGCGCCGCGGTGCCGATGGCAACCGCATCGGCGCCCAGCGCAAGGGCCTTGGCCACATCCGCCCCGTTGCGGATGCCGCCGGAGACGATGAGCTGCACCTTGCGGTGTAGGCCGAGGTCGCGCAGCGCCTGAACCGCAGGGCCGATGGCCGAGAGGATGGGCAGGCCGACATGCTCGATGAACACGTCCTGCGTCGCCGCCGTGCCGCCTTGCATGCCATCGAGCACCACCACGTCGGCGCCGGACTTCACGGCCAGCGAGATGTCGTAATAGGGGCGCGAGGCGCCGACCTTCACATAGATCGGCTTCTCCCAATCGGTGATTTCGCGCAATTCGCCGATCTTGATTTCCAGATCGTCCGGGCCGGTCCAATCCGGATGGCGACAGGCGGAGCGCTGGTCGATGCCCTGCGGCAGGTTGCGCATGCCCGCCACGCGGTCGGAAATCTTCTGCCCCAGCAGCATGCCGCCGCCACCGGGCTTGGCGCCCTGGCCGATCACGATCTCGATCGCGTCCGCCTTGCGCAGGTCGTTGGGATTCATGCCATAGCGCGAAGGCAGATATTGGTAGACCAGGGTCTGCGAATGGCCCCGCTCTTCGCTCGTCATGCCGCCGTCGCCGGTGGTGGTGGAGGTGCCGACTGCCGACGCCCCGCGCCCCAGGGCTTCCTTCGCCTGCGCGGAGAGCGCACCGAAGCTCATGCCGGCGATGGTGACAGGGGTCTTGAGCGTGATCGGCTTCTTCGCGAAGCGGGTGCCGAGCACCACCTCGGTGCCGCACTTTTCGCGATAGCCTTCAAGCGGATAGCGCGAGACTGAGGCGCCGAGGAACAGCAGGTCGTCGAAATGAGGCAGCTTGCGCTTGGTGCCGCCGCCGCGGATGTCGTAAATGCCGGTCGCAGCCGCGCGCCGGATCTCCGACAGGGTGTGCGGGTCGAAGGTTGCGGAGAAACGGGGCAAAGTGCGGGGGACGTTGGAGTGGGCGCTCATGATAGTGTCGTCCTCACGCATCAATAGGCATCGACATTGTCGATGTGGAAATTGTAGAGCCGGCGAGCCGAGCCATATCGCTTGAACTCGGATACATCGATGGTGCCGGAGAGACCTGCGGATGCGAGCTTTTCGTTGAGAAGCTGCTTGTGCTCGTCGCGCAATTCCTTCTCGATGCAGTCCGCACCGAGGCTCTTCACCGAACCGCGCACGAACAGCTTGGCTTCATAGAGGCTGTCGCCCAGCGCTTCGCCGGCATCGCCGAACACGATGAGATTGCCGGACTGGCCCATGAAGGCGCTCATATGGCCGATCGAGCCCTGTACGATGATGTCGATCCCCTTCATGGAGATGCCGCACCGGGCCGAGGCATTGCCGTCGATACGCAGCATGCCGCCATGGGCCGTGGCGCCGGCCGCCTGGCTGGCGTCGCCCAGCACATGGACGAAGCCGCTCATCATGTTCTCGGCGACGCCGACCCCGGCATTGCCGTGGATGATGATGCTCGCCTGCTGGTTCATGCCGGCGCAATAATAACCCACATGACCCTCCACCTCGATGGTGATTGGAGCGTCCACGCCGGCCGCCAAAGCATGTCGGCCGTTGGGGTTGAGCACGCGCCAGAGCTTGGCATTGGTCTCGCCGGTGACCTTGTGCAGCGCGCCGTTCAGCTCGCGCAGCTCGCTTTGCGCGAGGTCGAAAGTGATGTCGGGGCTGAAGGCGTTCATGCGGCGCGGTCCCAGAAATAGACGGTAGCAGGCTCGGGCTCGAACACGCGGGCATCGGCGATGCCCGGCAGGTTCACCAGGGCGCGGTATTCGGAGGCGAACGCCACATATTGGTCGGTCTCGGCCATCACGGCCGGCTTGCAGGCGATGGGATCGCGCAGCACGCCGAAGCCGCTTTCGGTGCCGACAACGAAGGTGAAGAAGCCGTCCAGATCCTTAAGCCCGGCTTCCAGAGCATCGCCAAGGGTGTCCCCCTGCTTCATGCGCCAGGTGAGATATCCGGCGGCGACTTCGCTGTCGTTCTCGGTGGCGAAGGCGATGCCTTCGCGCTTGAGCTGGCGGCGCAAATCGTTGTGGTTGGAGAGCGAGCCATTGTGCACCAGGCACTGGTCGGCGCCGGTGGAGAAGGGGTGGGCGCCGGCCGTGGTCACCGCGCTTTCCGTCGCCATGCGGGTGTGGCCGATGCCGTGGGTGCCGCTCATCTTCGGCAGGTCGAAGCGCTCGGCGACCTCGCTTGGCAGGCCGATCTCCTTGAAGATCTCCATGCGCGCGCCGGTGCCGACGATGGCGACCTCGGGATGATGGGCCGCGAGCGCCTCGCGCACGACGGCTTCCTTGGCTGCGGGAATTTCGATCACCGCATGGCTGGCCCGCACGACGAGACGGGGGTCGCCACCGACGACGACCGAAAGCGAATGGGCAAGGCCCTCGAAATCATAGCCTTCCACGGCCCGCAGGGAGAGCTTCACATGGTCCGCCGCGCCATTTCCGTAGATGGCGAAGCCGGCGCTGTCGGGACCGCGATCGGTCATGACGCACAGCATGGAGGAAAGCATTTGTCCAAGCTCGGGCTCGAGTTTGGGGTCTTTCAGAAAGATACCGACGATGCCGCACATGGCTGAACTCCGGGGGCCGAAACATGGCCGTCTTCGGAGTGGTACGCCGCGCGCGCCGCCTCGTCAACGCGGGCGGAATAAAATTTTCTCTCTAGGAAAACGCTACAGAGCCCGGGGGCTCAGCGCGGGTCGCGCGTGTAGACGATGATGGAAAGATAGGTCATCGGCGCAACGATCAGCTCTTCGGGACCATGTGCGGCGCCGGAATCGAACATCAGAGAATCGCCGGGGCGCAGGTGATACGTGCGGTCGGCGTGGCGATAGAGCACTTCCCCGCTGAGCATATAGATGAACTCCACCCCGGCATGGCGGAAGCCGGTGTAAGGCGCGGCCTCCTGCGACAAGGTGATGAGATAGGGCTCGACCACGATGTCGCCGCCCAGTCCATGGCCCAGCAATTCGTATTGGTGGCCGACCTTGGTGCCTCGCCGTTCGATGATCACGCCCTGGTGGGCCCGCACGAAGGAGCAGTCGCGCCGTTCCTCGAAGGTGGAGAACAAGGTGGTGATGGGCACGTTCAAGGCTTTGGAAATGGCCTGGAGTGTCGCCAGGGAAGGGGAAATCTGACCGTTCTCGATCTTTGACAGCATTCCCACGGAAATGCCGGCGGCGCCGGCCAGATCGGAAACGGTGAGGTCCAATTGCCGGCGGATGGCGCGGACCTGAATGCCAAGTGCATCCTCAAGAGTGCTGGCAACTGCCGCGGGAGCGCCCGACCCGGTCGGATAATCGACCACCTCGGCGGCCTCGCTTGCGGCTCTGGTCTTGCGCTCTGCCACTCTCGTGCCCCTGGTCCCGTGGTTCGTCGATAATGTGTATCTTCCCGTGTCTTGGGCGCGATGGCCAGCGTTTCCGCGCATGCCGCTGCGTCCGGCGTCGCCGACCGCCTGCCTTCGCCGTTTTCACGCGGCGGAGTTTGGGGAATGGGAGGGTGTGCCCGCGCTGTTCTGCAGCCGATCGAGGTGCTGGCGGATATGGGCCGCCTCCGCAGGCGATGAGGCGAGCGAAATCGCCATGTCGAACGCGATTCGCGCTTCGTCCTTGCGGTCGAGCTGAAGCAGCAGGGCGCCTTTCAACCCGTGGAAATGGAAATAGCCCGCCAGGCGCTGCCCAAGAGGGCCGATCATGGCGAGCGCAGCCTCAGGCCCGCGCACCTTGGAGACCGCGACCGCCCGGTTGAGCGTGACGACTGGGGAGGGCTGGAGATGCTCCAGCATGGCATAGAGCAGGTCGATCTGGCCCCAGTCGGTCTGTTCAGGGCTTTCCGCTCGGGCATGCAGTGCGGCGATTGCCGCCTGGATCAGATAGGGCCCCGGCCGGCGGTGGCGCATGGCCTTGTCGATGAGGGCGAGGCCCTCGGCCACCATGGTGGAATTCCAAAGCCGGCGGTCCTGATCGTCCAGCAACACGATAGCACCGTCGGCGTCGTGGCGGGCCGCCGTGCGCGCGTGCTGGAGCAACAGCAGCGCCAGCAGGCCCATGATCTCCGGCTCGGCTTGAAACAGGCGAAGCAGCAACCGCGCGAGGCGGATCGCCTCGTCACACAGCGATCTGCGGGCATCCGCATCCGCTCCAGTGGCCGAATAGCCTTCGTTGAACAGCAGATAGAGCATGGCGGCGACGGCGGCGAGCCGGTCCGCGCGCTCCACCGCGCCGGGTGTCTCGAACGGCACGTTGGCGCGGGCAATGCGGCTCTTCGCGCGGGTGATCCGCTGCTCCATCGCCGCTTCGCTCACCAGGAACGCGCGCGCGATCTGGGATACGCTGAGCCCGGAGACGATCCGCAGCGCGAGCGCGATCTGCTGCGTCGCGGGCAGCTCGGGATGGCAGCAGATGAACAGCAGGCGCAACACGTCGTCGCGATAATGGTCGCCGTCGAGGCGTTCGGCGAGTTCGTCCTCGGTATCGCCGAGATCGGAGAGGCTTTCCTCGGGCGGCAGCGGGGCAAGCCTGGCGCGCCGGCGCGTTTCATCAATGCCGGAATTGCGGCCGACCATGATGAGCCAGGCGGCCGGATCGCGCGGAGGGCCGTTCTTCGGCCAGGTGCGCAACGCACGCAGGCAGGCCTCCTGGACCGCTTCCTCGGCAAAATCGAGGTCGCGGAAATAGCGTAGCAGCGCTGCGGTGGCCTGCGGACGGGCGGCGGCGAGGGTGGCGTCGATCCAGGCAAGGTCGCTCACGCACCGGCACTCCCGGGATGGTAGAGCGCGATCGGGCGGATTTCATAAGCGCCACCCGGATTGGCGCGGCCGAGCTCGCGTGCGGCCTCCAGCGCTTCGTCCAGCGTGTCGAATTCGACCACGTAGAAGCCGAGCAATTGTTCCTTGGTTTCGGCGAACGGCCCGTCGAGCACCAGCGGCGGATCCTGGTCCTTGCGCAAGGTGGTGGCGGCCGTGGTGGGCAGCAGCCGCACCACCGGGCCGAGCCGGCCGTCCCGTTCCAGCTTCTCGTGCACGGTCATCAGCTTGGCCATGACCGCATCGTCCTCCTCCTTGCTCCAGGAACAGACGACATCCTCGGAATGATAGCAAAGAATGGCATACAACATCGGTTTTCTTTCCTCCTCCTGCCTAAGACGGGCCACACTGGCCGCAGCCGACAGGGATCGGAATTAAAACCGGTTTATCTTTGATTTCCCATACGGAAGCTGCGGGCAGCGGCGCCACAATGCACAACGTCCGCGCGCGGCGAGGCCGTGGCGGACGTCAGGCATTGGAATTGCGATGTCGAACGGAGGAAAGCGGAGAGGCGCGCTGTTCAGGCGCGCTTCTTGGCGATGGCGATGGTCGGCAGCATCGGCACCGAGCCTTCGGCCCGCGGAATGAGGCGGAGGTCGCTTTCGAGGACGACGCGCTCATGTTTTTCGGCCGAGGCGCGCACCCGATAGGAGCATTCCCCTCGCTCGAAAGGCATCAGCGCAACGATATCGTATGCGCCCGCAGTGGCTCGATAGAACGGACCGATGGAAAGTTCGACGTGATCGCCGAGAGAAAATTTATGAATTGACATGAAAATACTATACGCTCTTTACCGCGGCAGAGCTACGATTTTACTGAAACCGGCGGCCTTTATTTATATTTTGGTTGGCTCCGTCGCAGCGCCCGCGCGCGCCCTCGGCAATATCCGTCGCGGCGTTCCGCATGCCTGAGTAGCGCTTCCCCAGAGTAAAACGGCGGAACCGACGAGGCTGAACGGCACGCAGCTTTCATGTAAGCTATCAAAATCCGGCGGCGTCGCGTCCCCCCAGGGGACGGTACCTGCTCAATCACGCCATGTTCCCACCGTTCTCCGTCATCTCTCTTCCCCCCGGCTTCCCGCCCTCGTGGCATTGAGCGAGACCTTCGGCCATGACGCTTCTGCTCCCTTTGCTCACCGGAATTCTATGCGGCCTTCGCACCATGACGCCATTGGCGATGGTGAGCTGGGCGGCTTGGCTCGGCTTGCTGGACCTTGGCGGCTCCTGGCTGGCGTTCCTCGCCTCCGGGATCGCGGTCGCGGTGCTCAGCCTCTTCGCCCTGGGTGAACTCGTCGCCGACAAGCTGCCGTTCACGCCAAGCCGCAAGGTGCCCATGCAGTTCGGCGCGCGCATCGTCAGCGGCGCCGTGTGCGGCGCGGCCCTTGCCATGCCTGCCGGGGCGGCATTGGCGGGGATCGCGCTCGGTGTGGTGGGGGCGGTGATCGGCACCTATGGCGGCGCGGCCGTGCGGGGGCGGCTTGCAGCCCGGCTCGGATATGACCTGCCGGCGGCTCTGATCGAGGATGTGATCGCGGTGGCCGGCGCCCTCCTCGTTCTGGGAGCGCTACGATGAGCGAAGCTTTCGATGCCATCATCATCGGCGCGGGGCAGGCCGGGCCGCCGCTCGCCGGGCGGCTGACCTCTTCAGGCATGCGGGTGGCGCTGGTCGAGCGCCAGTTGATCGGCGGCACCTGTGTCAATACCGGCTGCATGCCGACCAAGGCTCTGGTGGCGAGCGCCTATGCCGCCCACATGGCCCGTCGCGCGGCGGATTTCGGGGTCGTGGTGCCGGGGGCGGTGGGCATCGATATGGCGCGGGTCCACGCCCGCGCCCATCAGGTGACGATGAACGCCCGCAACGGGCTCACCGCCTGGATGGAAGGCATGTCCGGCCTGACTTTGCTGCGCGGGCATGCCCGGTTCGAGAGCCCGACCAGCCTGCGGGTCGGCGATGCGGTGCTCAGTGCTCCCCGCATCTTCCTCAATGTGGGCGGGCGCGCCCTGGTGCCGGACCTGCCGGGCCTTGGGGAGATCGACTATCTCACCAATACCGGCATGCTCGATCTCGACGTGGTGCCGGGCCATCTGGTGGTGGTGGGCGGCAGCTATATCGGCCTTGAATTCGCTCAGGCTTTCCGCCGGTTCGGTGCCGATGTCACCGTGTTGGAGAGGGGGCCGCGCCTGGTGCCGCGGGAGGATGAGGATATTTCCGCCGAGATCGCCCGCTTTCTCACGGCCGAGGGGATCGCGGTGCGCACCGGCGTCACCTCGCTCGCCTTCGCCAGGGACGGGGCGGGCGCGAAGGTGCGGGCGGAGGGAGATGGCGGGACGCCGGAGATTGCCGCCAGCCATGTGCTGATCGCCATTGGGCGGGTGCCGAACACGGGCGATCTCGCGCTGGACAAGGCGGGGGTGGAGGTGGACGGGCGCGGCTATATCAAGGTCGACGACCAATTGCAGACCAATGTGCCCGGCATCTGGGCCATGGGGGATTGCAACGGGCGCGGCGCCTTTACCCATACCGCCTATAATGATTTCGAGATCATCGCCGCCAACCTGCTCGACGGGGCGGCGCGGCGGCTGTCGGCGCGGGTTTCGGGCTATGCCCTCTATACCGACCCGCCGCTCGGCCGCGTGGGCATGAGCGAGGCGCAGGCGCGCGAGAGCGGGCGGCTGCTGCTGGTCTCGACCCGCCCCATGTCGCGGGTCGGGCGGGCGGTGGAAAAGGGTGAGACCACTGGATTCATGAAGATGATGGCGGATGCGCAGACCAAGCGCATCCTCGGTGTCGCCATCCTCGGCACCGGTGGCGACGAGGCGATCCACGGCATTCTCGACATGATGAATGCGGACCAGCCCTATGATGTCCTGCAATGGGCGGTGCCGATCCATCCGACCGTGTCGGAACTCATCCCGACATTGATTGGAGATTTGAAGCCGGCCGGCTAGGACGCATCGAACCGAAAGGCCCCGCAAAAGCCCGGTTCTGGGGCAAATGTTTCATGTGAAACATCGGATCGGCGAAGAAGAACAGCGCGGAAGAGCCGTTTATTCTGCATGTTCGCGGCATTGATCGGCAAATTCCGGCGAAGTTCAGCAGCGCGAATTTTGCGGGGGGTATGTCAGGGCTCCCCGGCCCCCGTCCGGTCCCGTCAGAGCGAAGCTTCCCTAGCGTCAGCTTGTCAGAAAATGCTCCGGCAAGCTCGGCCGGCGCTTGTAAATTCTGCTGCGTTGCATCATTGTGACGGCATTTCCTATTGCGATGCAGCAATCACGGCCCATCTAGATATCAGCCAGCCTAGGGGTCGTCCCTCTGCACATCCCCCCACCGCGCCCGCCTCGGCTCTATCCGTCCGCCCGCATGCGCGGGGCCGTTATTTTGCATTCCATGGAACGGCGGCCCGCTCGTGTCGGAAACCGTTCCAGTTCAGGACACTTCTCGATGCACATGCCCAACAAGATCGACATGATGGAAGCCACGCGGCTGACGCGCGAAGGCCGGCTTGAGGAGGCGGTGGCGCTTCTGCGCCGCGCTGTCGGCACCGAGCCCGGTGCGGGGCTGGAGGCAGGGCTGGTGGCAGGGGCCGCGCAGTCCGGCGCCTCTGTATCCGACTATCTTTCCGATTCGCTGAAGGGCTTCTTCGCGCCGCCGGCCCCGGCCCCGGCGGGGACTCCGGGCCGGGACGATGGCGCGTTCCGCGACCACGTCTATGCCAATGCAGCGGGCAGCCGCACCTATAAGCTCTACGTGCCCAGCCGCTATGGCAAAAAGCCCTTGCCGCTGCTGGTGATGCTGCACGGCTGCACCCAGTCTCCCGACGATTTCGCCGCCGGCACGCGGATGAACGAGGTGGCCGAGGAACATGGGCTGCTGGTGGCCTATCCCGCGCAGGTGCAGTCCGCCAATGCCTCAAAATGCTGGAACTGGTTCAATGCGGCGGACCAGAAGCGCGGGCAGGGCGAGCCTTCGCTGATCGCCGGCATTACCCGCGATGTAATGGCGAACTATGCGGTGGCGCCGGGACGGGTCTATGTGGCCGGCCTCTCGGCGGGCGGCGCCGTCGCGGCGATCCTCGGCACCACCTATCCCGATCTCTATGCGGCCATCGGCGTGCATTCCGGCCTCGCCTGCGGCGCCGCCAGCGACATGTCCTCGGCGTTCACGGCGATGCGCCAGGGCGGCGCGGTGCCGTTCGTCTCGACCGCGGACGGCGCGCGGGGCGGGGCCATCGTCCCGACCATCGTCTTCCACGGGGATCGCGACAATACCGTTCACCCCACCAATGGCGAGCACGTGGTGGCCCAGTCCAAGG
The DNA here is from genome assembly GCF_043195195.1 of Roseixanthobacter psychrophilus. NCBI lineage: Bacteria > Pseudomonadati > Pseudomonadota > Alphaproteobacteria > Hyphomicrobiales > Xanthobacteraceae > Roseixanthobacter > Roseixanthobacter psychrophilus. Next base: position 36,653 of record NZ_JBAFWT010000027.1, on the reverse strand, counting down.
GCGGAGCGACCCTCGATGAGGCCGTGACGCGGGGAACCAGCCCGGACGGCACGGCCTATAGCCGGCGCATCCTCAGCGACCGGCGCGGCCGCGCGGTTCTGGAGCATTGGGTGCTCCATGGCCTCGGCCACGCCTGGTCCGGCGGCAGCCAGCAGGGCAGCTATGCCGATCCGCGCGGGCCCGATGCCAGCCGGGAAATGGTGCGCTTCTTCCTTCAGCACACGCGTATTGAGGATTGATACCGCCGTCGGCGATCGCCTGAGGCGGCCGTCGGCGTTTTGCGCAGCGCGCGGGCGGCCGTTCGCGGCTGCCCGCGAGGCTGCTGCGTGCCCACCGATTCAAGACATGCCCCACGCGTCAAGATTTGCCCTACGCGTCAAGGCCCGCCCCACGCGCCGCCCATCGGCTTCACGGCCAAGTTTGAATATCGCCGGGCCGTCGTCCGAGCTGTGACAGTCGCCGCGGTGAAGCTCAACCGTCAGGCGTGCCGCCACCTTTAATTTTCTTTAAATTCCGCTGGAAGTTCAGTGCAATTTCCACTTTGGAAGTATAATACTCTCTCAAAATGAAAAGAGTCATCGTCGTGCGGTTTATGAACCCCACACGAGGCGATGTGACTAGGTATCATCTGGGGGGTATATGAGAAAATACAGCGCGCCTGTGCGGGCGATCGCATTGTCATGCCTGGTATTATTTTCGGGTGTGACCGCGTCTCGGGTGGCTGCGGAAACCGCGCCGCCGTTCCTTAATATCATTGTCGGCGGGCCGGTGCCCAGCGCGGCCGATACGGCAAAAGACAATGTTCTTGCGCTGAATACGGCCATGTTCGCGCTCTATGGCGATACCAGCCGCATCGTCTCCGCCAACATCCTGGCCCAGCACCCGGTTATCCTGGCCCTGTTCTCCGGCTCTGGCGGGCGGCTGATGTTGTACCGGCCCGGCCAGCCGCGCCTCGAGGCGCCCTCGGTGCCGGACGTCTACCAGCTCCTCAAGTCCATCGGCCACAGCACCATGGTGCTGTCGGTGCTGGCCGGTCCGCACCTGGACAAGCCCGCCGACCAGAGCTGGGTCGGCCCCATGAGCGCGTTCCGCGCCCAGATGCAGGCCGCGCTCGACAGCCTCGACAAGACCTCCATGCCGCCGGAATGGCGCCCGAACAATGCGCAGATCCTGAAGGACAACATCGCCTTCATGGATGAGAGCCTCAAGAAGGGCGTCATCACCTTCGACGCGCTGGCCGCCTTCACCAAGAAGCAGGGGCCGCAGCTCAAGAAGAGCATCGCCTGGGCCGCCCAGACGCAGGTCAACCATTGGATGGGCGTGGTCGCCGAATGGAAGGCCATGCTCGGCCCAGATTGGGACAAGACCTATGCCGCCAGCAACACCATCTATGTCGCGCGGCAGAACAATATTCTCTACAGCATCCTCGCCCAGTTCTTCGGTCCGGACGCGATCAATTCGCGCCTGATCCTGATCGAGACCGTCTCCTTCACCACCACGCCGGAAGACATGCTGGGCTCGCTGACCCGCATCATCGCCGACCGCACGGTCGGCGGCCTGTTCTTCGGCAATAATGCGGTGATGGATTACGAACTGATGGGCGGCGACGCGCGCGATGCCATCATCGCCGACGCCACCAAGCGCGGCATGACGCCGTTCCTGCCGCCGCTGGTGCCGTTCGGCTCCAAGCAATGGCCGACCCTGATCACGCCCGGTCCCGGCCCCGCGACCCTGTCGCAACTGCCCTGACCCGACCGCGATCCCCGGCGCGCCCATCACGCGCCGGGGTTATGGTCTGTGAAATCATCACGCATCGGCGTCGGAGCTGTTCCTGTCATGGACATCAACACCATTCGCCATATCGAGCGGCCGCGCTCCGCAGCCGAGGTGACGCCGTGGCGCGAGGGCCTCGCCTGGCTGTCGGGCGGCACCTGGCTGTTCTCCGAGCCGCAGCCCGCCCTCGATACGCTGATCGACCTGCGGGCCTTCGACTGGCCCGACCTGGCCGTGGGGCCGGACGGGCTGGAGATCGCCGCCACCGCCCGCATCGCCGCCCTCGACGCCCTGGCGCCGCCGCCGGAATGGACCGCCGGGCCGCTGCTCTCCCTGTGCAGCCGCGCGCTGCTGATGTCGTTCAAGATCGCCCATGAGGCGAGCGTCGGCGGCAATATCTGCATGTCGCTGCCGGCGGGGGCCATGATCTCGCTCACGGTCGCGCTGGAAGGCGTCTACACGCTGTGGCCGCGCGAGGGCGCGCCGCGCACCGTGGCCGCCGCAGATTTCGTCACCGGCAACCATGCCAACATCCTGGCGCCCGGCGAATTGCTGCGCTCCATCCATCTGCCGGCTTCCGCGCTCGCCAAGCGCTTCGCCTTCCGCCGCTCCTCGCTCTATCACCTCGGCCGCTCGGCGGCGCTGCTGATCGGCACGTCGGGGCCCGAGGGCGACCTGCTGCTGACCATCACCGCCGCCACCTTCCGCCCGGTGCAATTGCGCTTTGCGCGCGCGCCGAGCGCCGAGGACCTGCGGCATGCCATCGCCGCCGCGATCCCGCACGACGGCTATTTCGACGACGTCAACGGCCTGCCGGCCTACCGGCGGCATCTCACCTTTCACTTCGCCGAGGAGATCCGCGCGGAACTCGCCGGGCCGGGAGCTGTCGCATGAATTATTCCATCGACGGCCATCGCTTTTCCGCCGATCCCCGCCCCGGCCAGTGCCTGCGCACGTTCCTGCGCGAGCGCGGTGATTTCGGCGTCAAGAAGGGCTGCGACCAGGGCGATTGCGGCGCCTGCACGGTGTGGGTGGACGGCGTTCCCATCCATTCCTGCCTGATGCCGGCGTTCCGCGCCGCCGATCGCGAGGTCACCACCGTCCAGGGCCTCGCGAACGGCGACGACCTGCACCCGGTGCAGCAGGCGTTTCTGGATGCGCAGGCGTTCCAGTGCGGCTTCTGCTCCGCCGGCATGATCATGACCATTGCCGCCCTCGACGAGACGCAGCGGGCCGACCTGCCGCGCCATCTCAAGGGCAATCTGTGCCGCTGCACCGGCTATGCCGCGATCCACGATGCCATCGACGGCGTGGTGAATGTGAGCGCCGACATCGCCGGCGGCGCGTGCGGCGTCAGCCTGCCCAATCCGTTCGGACCGGGCATCGTGACCGGGCACGCACGCTACACCATGGATGTGGAGGTGGCGGACCTGACCCATCTCAAGGTGCTGCGCGCGCCCCATGCCCATGCCCGCATCGTCTCCATCGACAAAGCGCCGGCACTGGCGGTGCCGGGCGTGCTGGAGGTGTTCACCTGGGAAGACGTGCCGCGCCGGCTCTACAGCACCGCCACCCACGAGGACCATCTCGTCGACCCCGACGACACTTATATGCTTGATACTGTGGTGCGCTTCGTCGGGCAGCGGGTGGCGGCGGTGCTGGCCGAGAGCGAGGCGGCGGCCGAGGCCGGCTGTCGCGCCCTGGTGGTGGATTATGAGCTGCTGCCGGCGGTGTTCGACCCGCAGCTTGCCATGGCGCCCGAGGCGCCGGTGCTGCACCACAAGGGCGGCGAGGCCCATGGCAACGTGTTCGCCGAGATCCGGGGCGAGGTGGGCCATGTGGCCGAGGGCTTCGCCCGGGCGGACGCGATCCACGAGCGCACCTACACCACCTCGCGGGTCCAGCACGTGCATCTGGAGACCCACGGCTCCATCGCCTGGAAGGGCACGGACGGGCGCATCCACGTGCGCACCTCCTCGCAGGCGCCGTTCATCGCCCACGAGAAGCTCTGCCACCTGTTCGGCTTCATCCCCGCCGACCTGCATGTGTTCACCGAGCGCGTCGGCGGCGGGTTCGGCGGCAAGCAGGAGATGCTGACCGAGGATCTCTGCGTGTTGGCCATGCTGAAGACCGGCCGGCCGGCAAAATGGGAATACACCCGCGAGGAGCAGTTCATCGGCGCCAGCACGCGCCACCAGATGACCACGCGCGTGAAGCTCGGCGCGACCAGGGACGGCACCCTCACGGCGATCGAGATCAAGGTGGTCTCCAACACCGGCGCCTATGGCGGCCATGGCAGCGAGACGCTGGCGGCCTCGCTCGCCAGCCCCATGAGCGCCTATCGCTGCGCCAACAAGAAGGGCGAAGGGTTCGTCGTCTATACCAACATGGTGCCCGGCGGCGGGTTTCGCGGCTATGGCGCCTCGCAGAGCACCTTCGCCATCGAATGCGCCATGGACGACCTGGCCAAGCTGCTGGGGATCGATCCCTTCACCTTGCGCCGCCGCAACATGGTGACCGCCGACGACTGGATCGAGGCGATCTGGAGTGGCGTGTCGGACGTGGAGTTCGGCAGCTACGGCCTCGACCAGTGCATGGATCTGGTGGAGGAAGCGCTCGCCACCGGCCCGCGTCGGCCCAGGCCCGAGGGCGAGCATTGGGCCGAGGGCACCGGCATCGCGCTCGCCATGCTGGAATCCGGCCCGCCGACCGAGCATCGCTCCGGCGCGGTCATGGAGCTTCTGCCCGACGGGCGGTTCCATCTGGCGGTGGGCTCCACCGAAATGGGCAATGGCTCGGTGACCTCCCATCGCCAGCTTGCGGCGAGCGTGCTCGGCGCGCGGGCGCAGGACATCGACATCATCAATGCCGACACCGACAAGGCGCCGTTCGACACCGGCACCTTCGCCAGTACCGGCACCGTGGTGGCCGGCCAGGCGGTGATGCTGACCGCGACCGCGCTGCGCCAGAACATCCTCTCCTATGTCGCCCGCATCACCGCAACCAAGCCCGACGACTGGGCCCTGGAGGCGGATGCCGTGGTGGGCGGCAATGCCCGCATCTCCCTCGTCGAACTGCATGCCAAGGGCACGGCGGCGGGCCATCGCTTCCTCGCCAAGCGCAAGGCCTATCTCTCGCCGCGCACGGTGGCCTTCAATGTCCAGGGCATCCGCCTTGCCGTGCATCGCATCACCGGCGACATCGAGATCCTGCAGAGCGTGCATGCCGCCGATATCGGCCGGCTCATCAATCCCATGCAGTGCCGCGGGCAGATCAACGGCTCGATCGTCATGGGGCTCGGCTGGGCGCTGACCGAGCACATGGATTACGACGACACCGGGCACCTGAAGAATGCGGCGCTGCGCAATTACCGCATCCCGAGCTTCGCCGACGTGCCGCGCACGCAGATCCTGTTCGCCGATACCTATGACACCATCGGCCCGCTCGGCGCCAAGGCGCAGGGGGAATGCGCGATCAACCCGGTCGCGCCCGCCGTTTCCAACGCCTTGTTCAATGCCACCGGGGTACGCTTCGACAGCCTGCCGTTCACCCCCGACCGCATCTTCGACCGCCTGCAGCCCCATCCATGAGCAGCGCGCCCACTCCTTCGTCCGCCGTCACCATCGTGACGCAGACCCGCGTGCTGCCCGGCTTCGAGGAGGCGTTCTCGGTGTGGCAGGAGCAGACCAGCGCCTCCATTGCCGCGCTGCCGGGATTTCTGGGCCAGACCCTGATGCGCCCGAGCCCGCCGGCGCAGGTGGATTGGGTGATCCTGCAGCGCTTCGAAAGCACCGCCGCCGCCATCGCCTGGCTGAATTCGCCCGCGCGTCTCGCCCGCGTCGCCGGTGCCCAATCCATGCTGGTGGGCCGCGACGACGTGCATATCGTGCCCGACGGCGGGTCCGGCGTGCTGCCGGCGGCGGTGTCGGCGGTGATTTCCACCCGCGTCAAGCCGGGGCAGGAGTTGGCCTATCGCGCGTGGGAACAGCGCATCGCCTCGGCCCAGAGCAAGGCGCCGGGCTTCCAGGGCTATCGCTTCGAGCCGCCGATCCCCGGCGTGCAGGACGACTGGCTCTCGATCCTGCGGTTCGACAGCGAGGAGAATCTCCAAGGCTGGCTGAACTCGCCCGAGCGCAAGGCGCTGCTCGCGGAAGCCGAGCCGTTCACCGAGGAATTCCACGCCCGCATCGCCCGTTCCGGCTTCGACCAATGGTTCGCCGGCGGCGCCAAGGGGCCGGCGGCGGCGGTGTGGAAGCAGAACATGCTGGTTCTGATGCTGCTGTACCCGGTGGTCTTTCTGTTCGGGATCACGGTGCAGAACCCGCTGCTGACCGGCTGGGCGGGGCTTGCCTTTCCGGTTGCGCTGTTCATCGGCAATGTGGTGAGCGTGCTGCTGCTGAACTATCTGGTGCCCTGGACCAGCGCGCGCTTTTCCTGGTGGCTGTCGCCGCCGGCACCCTCGCGTGCCAACGACCTGCGCGGCGCCGCGATCATCCTCGCCACCTATGCCGTTCTGATCGTCACCTTCACCTTCTGGTTGTAAGGCGGGCGTTTCGCGCAACCGCTCCTAGGCGCCGCGGAATACCGGCTTGCGCTTTTCGAGGAAGGCCCGCTTGCCTTCCTGGTGGTCGGCCGAGAGATAGAGCGCCGATTGCAGCTCCAGCTCGCGCTCCAGGGCCGCGTCGAGCCCCGCCGCCAGCACGGCCTTGTGCATGGCGAGGGGCAGGGGGGCGAGGTCGCAGACCAGCCCGGCATGGCGCACCGCGCACGCCAAGGCGTCTCCCGGCGCGGCAAGCTGGTCGACGAGACCCAGGCCGAGCGCCTCCGCCGCCGCGACCGGCTGGGCATAGAGCAGCATCTGCCGGGCCGCGCCGTGGCCGATGCGCTGGGGCAAGGTGTGGAGCAGGCCGAGATCGCCGATCAGCCCCACCTTTGCAAAGCTCGCGACGAAGCGGGCGTCCTGGGCGGCCACCACCGTGTCGCAAGCGACCGCGAGCGAGAGGCCGGCGCCCGCCGCCCAGCCCTCGACCGCGGCGATCACCGGCTTTGTGGCTTGCATGACGGCCTTCACCAGCCGGTGCGCGTCGATCAGGCGCGCGCGGCCCTGGGCGAGGGTCTCCACGTTCATGTCGCCGAGGTCGCCGCCGGAGGAGAAGGTGCCGCCGGCCCCGGTGAGGACGATGGCGCGCACCGCATCCTCGCCGTTCGCGCGCTCGACCGCATCCAGCAGCGCCGCGCGCATCGCCCGCGACAGCGGGTTGCGCCGCGCGGGCTGGTTCAGCGTCAGGATCGCGACCGCGCCGTCGCGTCCCGTCTCTACGAGGTTCGGCATCGGCGCGGTCTAGCGCTGGAGCGTCGAATCGAAGGTCTCGCCGAGCTGCGCCTGCCCGATGATCTGCGCGGTGCGATCATGGCCGGCGTGCAGCACGTGGGTTTCCAGGTCGCGCAGGGCGCGGGCGAGCGGAAACTCGTCGAACAGCGAGGTGGAGCCCGCGCAATGAATGATCTTGTGCGACAGCTCGAAGGCGACGTGCGCGGCGAGCGATTTCGCGCTCATGGAGATCAGCTCCGCCTCCACCACCGGCTTGGTCTTCCAGGAGGAGATCGCCTGGTGGAACAGCGCGCGGGCGCCGTCGAGGGCGATCTTCATCTCCCCGGTGCGCATCTGCATGATGCCGTCCTTGCCCCGGCCGCGCTGGCGCACATAGTCGAGGAACCAGTCGTACATGCCTTCCGCGGTGCCGAGATAATTGGCGGTGAAGCCGAGGTGGAACTTGCCCTGCCAGCGCTGGCGCGGATAGGTGCCGGGCTCGCCCAGCACGTTCTCGTCCGGCACGAACACGTCCTTGAGATAGATGATGGGCGAGGGGGCGGCCCGCATGCCGTTGGGCCGGTACCAGGTATGGTCCATGGTCACGCCGGGCATGTCCGGCTCGATGATGAACATCTGGTGGTTCAAATTGTAGTCCTCGACCCCCTCGATGGCGGCGAAGATGATGGCGAAGCCCATGGTCTCGCCGTTGGTGGCGTAGTTCTTCTCGCCGTTCACCACATAGCCGCCGTCCACCCTGCGGGCGGTGGTGGTCATCTGGTACATGTGCTTGCGCTTGGGCTCGCTGCCGACGAACGCACCGAGGAACGGGCGCTCGCGCATCGGGGCGAGGAACTTCTCCTGCTGGCGCTTCGTGCCCACCTGCTCCAGGCACCATGCGGTGTGGTTCGTCACCTGGTAGCAATGCGCCGTGCCGCTGCAGCCGCGCGCGATGGTGCGCAGCGCCTGGAGGTAGGTCGCGGGATCCTCGCTGTCGAGATTGCTGCCGCGCCCGCCGTTCGCCGTGCTGACCGTGGTCATCAGCCAGCCGCGCTCGTGCAGGTCGCGGATGTTATCCATGGGCATGGAGCAGTTTTCGTCATAGGCGCGTCCACGCGCCCGGAAGTCGGTTTCCGCGAGGTGCCGCAGTTCCTTCATTTCGGCGGTTTCCAGCGCCGCTGCGGGATCGAACGCGGCAATGTTTGGGCTGCGGTCAAGCATGGCTGAGCTCCGTTCTGCTTGTGTCTGAGAAGTGGCAGGCCACCCGGTGCTCCGGGCCGACCTGCTTCAGGTCCGGCGGGTCCGTGCGACAGATGTCGGCGGCGAGCCGGCAGCGGGTATGGAAGGGGCAGCCCGAGGGCGGATTGAGGGGCGAGGGGATCTCCCCGTCCACCATCGCCGCCTGCGGGGCGCCGGGGGTGGCGCCGGCGATCAGCGCGAGGGTGTAGGGATGGCGCGCATCCTTGAGGATCGCCGCGCGCGCACCGACTTCCACCAACCGGCCGAGATACATGACGCCGATCTGGCTGTTCATGTGGGAGACGATGGCGAGGTCATGGGAGATCAGCAGGAAGGTGAGTTGCAGGTCGCGCTGCAGGTCCTTCAGCAGGTTGAGGATCTGCGCCTGGATCGAGACGTCGAGCGCCGACACCGGCTCGTCGAGGACGATGCAGCGCGGCTCCAGCGACAGGGCGCGGGCGATGGCGACCCGCTGGCGCTGGCCGCCGCTCATCTCGCTGGGATAGCGATAGGCGGCTTCCGGCGGCAGGCCGACCAGTTGCAGCAGTTCGCGCACCTTCTCATTGCGCGCGGAGGCGCCGGCGATGGTGCCGTGGATGCGGATCGGCTCGTCGATGATGCGGCCCGCCCGCATGCGCGGGCTCAGGGAGCTATAGGGGTCTTGGAGCACCGGCTGCAGAATCCGGCGGAATGCGGCATCGGATTTGATATGGGCGGTCATGTCCTGGTTGGCGATGGTGATCGAGCCGCCGGTCGGGGCCTCGGCGCCCATGATCATCTTCGCCGTCGTGGTCTTGCCGGAGCCGGATTCCCCGACCAGGCCGAAGGTCGAACCCTCCGGAATCGCGAACGAAATTCCCGCGACGGCGCGCAGCTCGCGGCTGCTGCCGAACATGCCGCGGCGGACCATGTAGGATTTCCTGAGGTCCCGGACCTCGATGAACGGGGCGGTCATGCGAGGCGCTCCGGCGCGCGCCAGCACGCCACCCGGCGCGGCGGCGAGACGGTTGCGAACCATTCGGGGTATTGCGCGCGGCAGGTGTCGTCGGCATAGGCGCAGCGCGGCGCGAAGCGGCAGCCGGGCGGGAGGTCGGCGAGCGCGGGAGGCTGGCCCGGGATCAGGGCGAGGCGCTCGCGGTCCTGGCCCAGCCGGGGCAGGGCGCGCAGCAGGCCCTCGGTATAGGGATGCGCCGGCCGCTCGAACACCGCCGCCACCGGCCCCTGCTCGACGATGCGCCCGGCATACATGATGGCGACGGAATCGCAGAAGCGCTCCACCGCGTGCAGATCGTGGGTCACCAGGATGATCGCCATGTTGGTCTCCCGCTGCAGCTCGCGCAGCAGGGAGAGGATCTGTTGCTGAACCGTGATATCGAGGGCGGTCGTCGGCTCGTCGGCGATCAGCAGGCGGGGCGAGCAGGCGAGGTTGATGGCGATCGCCACGCGCTGGCGCATGCCGCCGCTGAGCTGGTGCGGATAGGCGAACATCCGCTCCTCCGGCGCCGGGATCCGCACCTGCTTGAGCACCTCGATCACCCGCCGGCGGCGTTCGGCGCGGTCCCTGATGCCCATGCGATAGCGGAACACCTCGCCGATCTGCTCCTCCACCGTGTAGAGCGGGTTCAGCGAGGTCATGGGGTCCTGCAGCACCATGCCGATCTGGCTGCCGCGGACCGACTGCATGGCTTTCGCCGGCTTGCGCAGGAGATCGTCGCCGTCGAGGCGGATGCTGCCGCCCGCGACGCGTCCGCTCGCCGGCAGCAATTGCATCACCGACAGGCAGGTCATGCTCTTGCCCGAGCCCGACTCGCCCACCAGCGCGAGGGTTTCTCCCGCCCGCACCGAGAAGCTGACGTCGTCCACAGCCGCGACCACGCCGGAGCGCGTCGTCAGCCAGGTGGTGAGGTTCTCCACGCGGAGGAGTTCGGACATGGCCATCGTCACCGCGCACGCACCGTTGGGTTGAGGCGGTCGCGCAAGGCGTCGCCGAGCAGGTTGCCGCACAGCACCGTCGCCATGAGCACGCAGCCGGGCATGATGGAGATCCACCACGCGCGGTCGAGATAGCCGCGGCCGTCCGCGATCATGGTGCCCCAGGAGGGATCGGGCGGCTGCACGCCGAGGCCGAGGAAGCTCAGCGTCGCTTCGAGGATGATGATCAGGCCGAGGTCCAGGGTCGCCAGAACGATGAAGGTGTTCAGCACGTTGGGCGCGATGTGCTGGACGATGATGCGCACCGGGCCGGCGCCACCGAGCCGCGCCAGCAGGACGAAGTCGCGGGACTTGAGGGAGAGCGCCTCGCTGCGCACCACGCGGGCGAACCGCGCCCAGTTGGCGAGGCTGAGGACGACGATGATGTTGGTGAAGCTCGGCCCCACCGCGCCCACCAGCACCAGCGCCAGGATCACCGCCGGCAGCGAGAATTGCACGTCGGCGAGCCACATGACGAGGCGGTCCGCCGCGCCGCCGAGATAGCCGGCGACGAGGCCGATGGCGGTGCCCGCCGCCCCGGCGAGCGCGACCGCGCAGAAGGCGATGAACAGCGAGATCTGCGCGCCCCAGATGATGCGCGAGAGAATGTCCCGCCCGAGCTGGTCGGTGCCGAGCCAATGCAGCGCGGACGGCGGTTGCAGCGAGGCGTCGAGGGCGATGGCGTTGGGATCGAAGGGTGCCACCAGCGGCGCGCAGATGGCGCTGCCGAAGATCACCACCAGCAGGGCCAGCGAGCCCCACAGCTGGACCCGCGCCGCCATGTTGGGGCGGAACGCGGAGGTGTCGCACGGCAGCGAGGTGTCGCGCTTGCCGGTGCGCACGATGTCGGGGTGCGGATGCGCGTGCTCAAGCATAGCGGATCCGCGGATCGATATAGGCGTAGAGCATGTCGACGGCGAGATTGATCAAGGTGAAGATCACCGCCGCAACGGTCACCGCCGCCTGCACGACCGTGTAGTCGAGGTTGGCGATGGAATCGAGGATCAGCTTGCCCATGCCGGGCCAGGCGAACACGGATTCGATCGACACTGCCCCGCCCATGAGAATGCCGAACTGCAGCGAGGCGAAGGTGAGCACCGGCAGGGCGGCGTTCTTCAGCGCGTGCTTGTAGATCACCACCCGCTCGGGCAGGCCCTTGATGCGGGCCATCTTCACATATTCCGAGCCCAGCACTTCCAGCATGTTCGAGCGCGTGAGGCGCATCAGCCCGGCGGACGAATACCAGCCGAGGGCCACGGCGGGCATGACCAGATGTTGAATGCCGCCGTAGCCGCTGGTCGGCAGCAGGCCGAGATGGACCGAGAGGAACAGCACCAGCACCAGGCCGAAGAAGAACGGCGGCGCCGCCTGGCCGAGCAGGGCCACGAGCTTGGCGACGAGGTCGATCCAGCTGTCCGGCCGCACCGCGGAGGCGACGCCGAGCGGCACGCCGACCAGGATTCCAAGGCCGAGCGACGACATGGTGAGGATCAAGGTCGGGCCGATCCGCTCCATCACCACGTCGAGCGCGGGCCGGCTGAAGCGGTAGGACATGCCGAGATCGCCGTGCAGCAGGCCGAGGAGGAAGCGGCCGTATTGCACGATCACCGGATCGGAGAGGCCCATCTGGTGGCGCAGCAGCTCGCGGTCGGCCTCGGTGGCCTCGGGCGGAAGCATCAGATGGGTGGGATCGCCGATGAGCCGGACGATCACGAAGATGATCAGCGTGACGATCAGGATCGTGACCACCGCCTGGACCAGGCGCTGAAACAGATATCGCGGCATGGTTCAGCTCTCCCCCGCCGGGCCGCCGGCACGGCGGCGGCGCGGATGCCGGGGCGTGGGCGCGCTCATTTCCACGACAAGGTCCTCAGGTCGTACCAGGCGATGCCGGCCTGGGGGTCCCAGACGAGGTCGGAATCCTTGCCGAAGACATAGATCAGCTCGGTCAGCAGCACGGACTGGGCATCGTCGCGCAGGACCTTGCCGATCTGCTGGAAGATGCGGTCGCGATCGGCCACGTCCACCTTGGTGTTGACCTCGGTGAGCAGGGCTTCGACCTGCGGGTTGGAATAATCGGACCAGGTGCCGTCCTTGCTCGCCGCGCCCGAGACCGGATGGATCGGATCGGAGATGGCGTTGGACATCTGCATGAGCGTCAGCGGGCCGCTCTTATGGGTGTTGTTGAGTCGGCTCCAGGCGGCATAGTCGATGCGCTGGATCTTCGCCCGCACGCCGATCTGCGACCAATAGGCGGCCACCGTCTCGGCGATCTCCTTGGGCCAGTCGCTGGAGCTGTAGATGGTGGTGTCGAAGCCGTTCGGGAAACCGGCTTCCTTCAGCAATTGCTTGGCCTTGGCGGGATCGTAGCCGTACGGCTTCAGATCCTTGTTCACCCCATAGGGATAATAGGACGAGATGTAGCTGGAGAGCGGCGCGCCGACCCCGTGCAGCACGCTCTTGATCAGCGCGTTGATGTCGAGACCGTAATTGAGCGCCAGCCGCACCTTCGGATTGGCGAGCGGGGAGGCGGGATCGTTGGAATAGATCCGCACCGCCAGCGGGCTGCCGATGGGCAGCGCCACGACCGACAGGCCGGGCGTCTTCTTGAGGCGCTCGACGTCGACGGTGGGAATGCCGTCGCTCATGTCGACTTCGCCGGCGAGCAGGGCGTTGACGCGGCTGCTCGGCTCCTCGATGAGGCGGAAGATCAGCCGCTTGATGCCGGGCTTGGGGCCGAAATAATCGTCGAAGCGATCCAGCGTCACGGACTGGCCGATCTTCTGCTCGACGAACTTGTACGGCCCGGTGCCGACGGGCGCGCGGGCGAACGCCTCGGGCGAGCCCAGCCCCTGCGTGTAGGCCTTCGGCACGATGAAGAGATAGCCGGTGACCTTGTTGAGGAATGCCCCGTCCGGCTTCGACAGATGGAACACGACCGTATCGGGCGAAGGCGCCTCGACGCTGGCGATGATGGAGGCGAACGAGGGCCGCCGCGTGCTTTTCACGGCGGGGTCGAGGATGCGCTCCATGGAATATTTCACGTCTTCCGCCGTCATCACGGCGCCGTTGTGAAACTTCACGTTCGGCCGCAGCTTGAACGTATAGGTCAGATGGTCCGGCGAGATTTCGTAGCTCACCGCAAGGCTCGGCGCCGGCTTGCCGCTCTTGTCGAGGGCGTAGAGCGTGTCATAGAGCTGCCAGCCGTAGCGCTGGGAATCCCCGCTCGCGGTGACCTGCCCGTCGAGATTGGCGATCTCCTTGCTGACCGCCATGACCACGGTCTCGCGGTCCACGGCCGGCTTGCCGTTGATGGCGTGCGCCGGCCCCGCGGCGAGCAGGGTGCAGGCGAGAAGCAGCAGGCGCCGCGAGGTACGGGAAGCGAGAATTCGGGTCATGGCTTGGCCCTTCCGATGCGAGGATCGCAGGTCTGGATCAGCCGCCGCGCCGGGTTTCCGGCCCGCCGCTGACGTAGATCACCTGTCCCGAGACGAAGGAGGCTTCCGCGCTGGCGAGGAAGCAGACGAGATTGGCGACGTCGCGCGGGACGCCGACCCGGCCCACCGCGATGCCCTTGGCGCGCTCGGCCTTGTAGTCTTCCGGGTCCTTGCCCAGCCGCTCGGCGGTCAGGCGGGTCATCTCGGTATCGATGAAGCCCGGCGCCACGCAGTTCACGGTGATGCCGAACCGCCCGAGTTCCAGGGCGAGCGAGCGGGTCATGCCTTGCAGGCCAGCCTTCGCGGTCGAGTAATTGACCTGTCCGCGATTGCCGAGGGCGGAGGTGGAGGACAGATTGACGATCCGCCCCCACTGGCGCTTGACCATCTCCTTCTGCGCCATCTGCGCGCAGAGGAAAGAGCCGCGCAGATGGACGAAGACGATGTCGTCCCAGTCCTTCACGCTCATCTTGTGGATGAGGTTGTCGCGGGTGACGCCGGCGTTGTTGACGAGAATATCGAGGGAGCCGAAGCGCTCGACGATGGTCCGGCCCATGGCCTCGACCGCGTCGGGATCGCCGACGTTGCAGGCGAGGCCGAGCGCACCGACTCCATATTGGTGGGCGATGCGATCGGCTGCGGCGTTTGCCGCAGCCCCGTCGAGATCGCAGATGACGACGCTGGCGCCGTCTTCCGCGAAGCGCTCCGCGGTGGCGTAACCGATGCCGCGCGCCGACCCCGTAACGAGGGCCACGCGGCCAGCCTGTCGAGGCTCCATGCTTCCTCCCGATGGACGGATTGTTCCGTTCCTGTTGCGCATATTGAACCTTTAAAAAATGCGCAATTCAACCCTAATGTATCTATTTCGGATGGAAATTACGTCCAGGAGACATTGCGGAAGTTCAGAAAGCCCGAGCCTTCCTGGACTTCCCATGCCAACGGCGCCTTGTAGGCGAAGACGTAGAACAGCTCCGTGATGTACACGGCCGCCGCGTCGTCGTGCAGGATCTGACCGATCTGCCGGAACAGTGCGCCGCGCTTCTCGGGACCCACCGCGCCGTTGAGCTGGTCGATGAGCGCCTCGACCTGCGGATTGTAATAGTTCGACCAGGTGCCCTCCTTGGAGAACGAGCCGGCCACGGGATGGATCGGATCGTAAATGGCGTTGGTGAACTGGGTGATGGTCATGGGGCCGGTCTTGTGGGTGTTGTTCAGGCGGCTCCACGCGGCATAGTCGATGCGCAGGATCTCGGTCTTGACGCCGATCTGGCTCCAATAGGCGGCGATCGCCTCGGCCAGTTCCTTGGGATGGTCGTTGGCGCTGTAGAGCTTGGTTTCGAAGCCGTTGGGATATCCCGCCTGCTTCAGCAGCGCCTTGGCCTTCGCCGGATCGTACGCGAACGGCTTGATGCTCGGGTCCGACCCATAGGGATAAAAGGCCGAGATGAAGGTGCCCATGGGCTGGCCGACGCCGTGATACACCGAGCGGATGATGGCGGCGGAATCCAGCCCGTGGTTGAGCGCCAGCCGCACGTCGCGCTTGGAGACCGGGAGCGAGGGGTCGTTGGAATAGAGCCGCACGTGCATGGGCGCGGACACCGGATTGACCACCACCTTCACGCCCGGCTCGGCTTGCAGGCGATCCTTCTGGTTCACCGGCACCTGGACCGCGATGTCCACCTCGCCGGTGAGCAGGGCGTTCACGCGCGTCGAGCCCTCGGAGATCATCTTCATGATCAGCCGCTTGATGCCGGGCTTGGTGCCATAGAAACCGTCGAACCGCTCCAGTTCGAGCGACTGCCCCACGTCGTGGCGCACCACCTTGTAGGGGCCCGAGCCGATGGGGGCGATTGCGAACGCCTCGGATGTCGGGAGCGAGGAGATGTAGCCCTTGGGCACGATGAACAGGAAGCCGGCGATCTTGTTGAGGAAGGCGCCGTCCGGCTGCTTCAGGCGGAAGATCACGGTCTGCGGATCGGGCGTATCCACGCCGGCCATGATGGGGGCGAAGAACGGGCGGCGGGTGCTCTTTGCCGCCGGGTCCAGCACGCGTTCCACCGAGAAGGCGACGTCCGCCGAGGTCAGCGGGTCGCCATTGTGGAACAGGATGCCGGGCCGCAGCCGGTAGGTGTAGCTGAGCCCGTCCGGGGAGACCTCGTAGGAGGTCGCCATGCGGGGCACCATGTTTCCCTTGGAATCGAAGCCGTAGAGCGTGTCGTAGATCTGCCAGGCGTAGCGCAGGGAATCGCCGCTGGCGGTGATCAGGGCATCGAGATTCTGAATTTCCTTTTCCAGGGCCACGACCAGCGTGTCGCGGTCCACCGCGGGCTGCGTGGGAATGGCCCAGGCCTGGCTCGGGGCGAAGGCCGGCACGAGGGGCAGGCCGAGCAGAAGCGCATTCACGCCGCGGCGTGTGAGGTGACGCATTTTGTTTCCCTCCCGATCGGTTCAATGCCGATCTAATTTAATTCTATAGATTTAATCAACAAAACTTTATGCGGTCCTCCCCTGCGTTGCGATGGGATGCCGAACCCGCTTTCATTTGGCGTTCTGAAGCGGGTTTGCGGCTTCGCTCATCGATGGTCTGGAGCCTGCATCGAGCGCCATGGCATGCTCGCGCAGCTTGAATTTCTGAACCTTTCCAGTGCCCGCCGTCATGGGCAGTTCCTCCACCAGAACCACCATTTCCGGAAGCTTGAAGGAGGAAAGGCGCGGGCGGAGATAATCGATCAAGGCTTCCGGCGCGGGCCTGGCGCCCGCTTCCGGCACCACGAAGGCGGCGCCGACCGCGCCCCACTTCTCATGCGGAATACCCACGACGGCGGACGTCGCGACATCCTGATGGGCGTTCAGCACAGCCTCCACCTCCGCGGGGGAGACGTTGAAGCCACGGCTCTTGTAGCCGTCGCCGAGGCGGCTGAGGTAGGTCAGGCGGCCACTCTCGTCCACCACGCCCAGGTCCCCGGTGCGGAACCAGCCCTCCGGCGTGATCGCCTTCGCCGTTTCCACCGGCTTCTTGAAATAGCCGGGGGTGATGCAATAGCCCCGCGCCCAGATCTCGCCGGGTGTGCCGGGCGGCTGGGCGGCGCCGGTTTCCGGGTCGGCGATTCTCAGCTCGACATCAGGCAGCGCAAAGCCCTGGGTGGTCAGGCGAATTTCCAGCGGGTCGTCCCAGCGATTGCGGGTCAGCACCGTGGTGGTTTCGGTGAGGCCGTAGCCGGTCAGCATGCCGGGGACGCCAAGCGCGGTGGCGACCGCCTCCAGCACCGCGCGATCATTGCTCAGCACCCAGCCGATGCGCAGCGACGAGAGGTCGAAGTCATGTCGCCCAGTATGCGCGAGCAGCGCTTCCACCATGGGCGGGAGGAAATGGCTGCAGGTGCAGCGTTCGGCGGCCACGGTGGAGAGGAAGGCGTCCGCCTCGAAGCGCTCGGCGAGCACGATTGCCCCGCCGCGCGTCCAAAGCGGCAGGACCGCATTCATCATGGCCATGGAGCCGAACAGCGGGATGCACAAATAAAGCCGGTCCTGCTCCGTGAGGTCGGCGCGCGCGCCGATGTCATAGCCCTTGCGCCAGACGCAATGCGTGATCAGCGCGCCTTTCGGCAGCGCGGTGGTGCCGGAACTGTAGGAGATGAGCGCGGGCGCGTCGGGATCGGTCGCGAGCGGCAGCGGGGCCCCCGGCGCGGGTGCGGGCGCGTCGAAGCGTGCCCCGAGCGTCACGCCGGGCATGGCCTCGTCGGGCTGTTCGCACACGATCACCCGCCGCAGGTGCGGAAGGGCGGCGCAAGACAGGATCGGCCCTTGCGCGCGCAATTCCGGGCACAGGGTGGCAATTTCCGCGAGGAAATCGCGGAACGCCGGCCGGCCGGGGAGGACGAGGGCGCAGCTTTCGGATTGTTCGAGCTGATAGGTGACTTCCGGCAGCTTGAGGCGGGTGTTCAACACCACCACGATCACCCCGATCTGCGCCGCGCCCATCCAATACCAGAGGAATTCCGCGCGATTGGGCAGCCAGAGTGCGAGCCGGTCGCCGGGCTTGAGGCCGATGTCCAGCAGGTATCGGGAAGCTTCGTCGATGCGCTGTTTGACTTCCAAAAAGGAATAGCGTTCCTCTGCGAAAACCAATGCTTCGCGGTCCGCGAAGCGTTCGCAGATCAAGGCGAGAGCCTGTGCGTATGTTTTGCTGATAAACGGATTGTGTGAGGCTGACATGGTGCCGATCTGCTTCGCAGGAGTCGCTTTGCCGCACATATCGATACAAAGCGATTATAAAGTGACATATTGCTCTGTCAATGTCACTATCTGAGCTGGTACACTTCTGCGCCGGATTTAAACATATGTGGACCCCGAACATTGATCATCTGGAAGGCCCGCGCTATCTGGCCGTGGCCAGCGCGATCGCCCAGGCCATCGACAGCGGCGAGCTTGCGCCCGGAGCGCAATTGCCGCCGCAGCGCGATCTGGCCGAACGGCTTGGCGTGACCGTCGGCACGATCACCCGGGCCTATTCCCTGATCCGCAAGCAGAACCTGGTATCGGGCGAGGTGGGGCGCGGCACGTTCGTGCGGCGGGACGACGCCGACGGCGGCCCGCGCTTCGAATTTCGCCCCGACGAGCAGGAATCGCGGATCATCGATCTCTCGTGTTATCGCGCGCCCGTCTCGGGCCTGTCGGACGTGGTGGCCGCGGCGGTGGGCGATCTGGTCGAGCGCGTCGCGCTGCTGCCGCTGCACAAATATCCCCCGCCGGCCGGCTTCCCGGCGCAGCGTGCCGCCGCCGCATCCTGGATCTCCCGCACCGGATTTGCCGCCGAGCCGGAGAACCTGCTGCTCTGCGCCGGCGCCCAGCAGGCCATTCTCATCGCTTTGACCAGCCTGCTGTTTCCGGGCGAGACCATCCTCACGGACGACATCACCTTCCCGGGTTTCAAGGCGCTCGCGGGCATGCGTGGCCTGACCGTGCGGCGGGTGGAGATGGACCAGCACGGCATGACCGTGGACGGGCTCAGGGCCGCCGTGGCGGAGACGCGGGCGCGGGTGGTCTATCTGCAATCGACCCTCCACAATCCCACCACGGCCATCATGCCGCTGGAGCGGCGCAAGGAAATCGCCGCGTTGGCGCGCGCCGAGGATCTGCTGATCATCGAGGACGACGTGACGGCAGCCGTGCTGACGGAGCGTCCGCCGCCCATCGCCGCGTTCGCTCCCGAGCATGTCTGCTACATCACCGGCTTCGCGAAATGCTTCAGCCCCGCGCTGCGCATCGCCTTCATGGTGTCCCCTCGGGCCAAGGTGGAGAGCCTTGCCGGCACGCTCCACATGATGACGCTCGGCACTTCGCCGCTCATGGGCGAGCTTGCCAGCGTGCTGCTGGCGTCGGGCGCCGCGGACGATGTCGTCCGCCGCATGAACCAGGAGACCGCGCGCCGCGAGGCCATCGCCCGCGAGGTCCTCGCGCGCCGCAACATCCGCTCCCATCCCGCCTCGGTCCATATGTGGATGTCCCTTCCGGCCCCATGGCGCGCGCTGGATTTCGAGGTGGCGGCGCGCCGCAATGGCGTCGCGGTGGTGGCTTCGGATCATTTCGCGGCGGAGGAGGGCAAGAGCGCGCCGGCGGTGCGCGTCTCGCTCAATGTCGGTGCCGACGATCAGGTCCTGAAGAAGGGGCTGGCGATCCTCGATCACCTGATGGATTCCCGCCCCTATGCGGCGGCGACGATCATCTGAGGTCATGCGGCGTCTCCGTGAAGACGCTTCTCCCACTCCAGGTAGCGGCGCATTTCCTGTGTCCCCTTGGCATAGGGCGGCGTGACCACGTCCTGGCCGAAATCCGCCTCCGCGCAGGGGCCGGTCTCCAATGTGCCGCCCGCCGCGCACCAGCCGGCATTGCCGCCGTCGAGGACGAACACGGGTTCGTCGGTGCCGGATTTCAGCAGCGTCGCGGCGGCGAAGATCGCCTGCCGCTCGTCGCGCGCGGTCAGCACCAGGGCATGGCCCGGGCGGCTTGCCCGGCCGATCCGCGCCTCAAGCCATCCGCGCGGCAGCCATTGCGCGCCGGGGAGATGGCCGGCCGCGAAATCCGCGCTGGTTCCCACGTCGATGAAAACCTGCGGCAGGTCGAGCGCCTCCAGCGCCTCGCGCGGCAGGGCACGGACGTCGCGCCGGGCCTCCGTCAGGCCGAGGGGCCGCGCGCGCTGGCGGCCGGTCTCCACGGGGCCGGCGGCCTCGATCCAGGCCGGCAGCCCGCCGACGAGGAGGCTCACGCGGGGAAAGCCCATGCGCCGCAGCCAGTAGGCGGCGATGGCGGCGCGGGCATCCCCGTCGTCCATCAGCACGATCTCGGCCGCCTCGACCGCGATATAATCGTCGGTGCATTGGATGAGCTGGCCGCTCGGCACATGCACCGCGCCCGCCGCATGCCCTTGCGCGAACGCATCCGCAGGCCGGACGTCGAAGAAATAGGAGGGGCCGGGGGTGTGCGCGCGCCGGGCGATCAGGTCGCGGGCGTTCCTGGCCTCCACCCCGGCGCCCAGCGCCAGCGCCTCGGCCCGCTGCCGCGCGTCGGCGCGGGTGGCGGCATCCGGCTCGGGCAGGTCGCGGCGGGTTCCCGGCGCGAGGGGGTGGCCGGCGAGGGTCCAGCCCATGGTGCCGTTCTCCAGCGCCGTCGCGGGAAAGCCCAGCAATTGGAGCGTGCGGGCGGCGATGATGCTGCGCGTGCGGCCGGCGCAATGCACCAGCAGCGTGCCTTGCGCCTGGGCGGCGGCGTGCGCCCGCAGCACGGTTTCGAAGCCGGGCATGTTCACCGCGCCCGGCAGGCTCGCGCGTTCGAACTCCCCGGGGGTGCGCACGTCCCACACGCAGAGCGCGGGCTGTCCGGCGCGCAGCTCCGCCAGGGCGTCGGGCGTGATGAAGGCAACGCCATCGTGCACCAGCACCTGCTCGCCGAAGGCCTTGCTCGGCACGTTGAAGCCGGTGGCGAGCGCATGCCCGGCGGCGGCCCAGGCGGGCGCGCCGCCCTCCAGCACCTCGACGGCGTGGTAGCCGGCGTCAAGCAAGGTCTGCCGCGCCAGGGCGGCGCGCCCGTCGTCGCCGTCATAGACCACGACCGGGGTCGCGCGATCCGGCACCAGGGAGGCGATGCGGAACTCGATCAGCCGGCGGGGCAGGGCGGTGGCGCCGGGAATGTGCCCGCGCTCCGCCTCGCCCGCCTCGCGCACGTCGAGCAGGGCCAGGGCGCGCGGGCGCGCCTGCCATCTGGTCGCGAACGTCGCTATATCGAGGGCCATGGTTCCTCCCTTCGAGCGGCACCGCGGATTTTCCGCGCGAGCCGCCGATGCCGTCGAGGCTTGTCCGGAGGGCGTTCGTGCCCCCCGCCTCCTCAATCGGCGGTGTTTTGCGGCGCGCGGGTCTTCGGCTCGGGCTCGCGGCGCCACTGGTTGTTGGATCGCCCGAGAACCGCGCCGGCGATCATGTTCTTGTGGATCTGGATCGTGCCGCCATAGATCGAGCCGCCGCGCACCTCGGCATAGCGCTGGGCGAGCGGGAATTCCTTCATGTAGCCGTTGGCGCCGAAGATCTGGATGGCGGCATCGCAGACCTCCTTGGCGGCCTGAGCCGTGAATACCTTGGCCATGGAGGTCTCGGCCGGGTTGGGTAGGCCGTGGCCGGCGTTCGAGGCCGCGCGATAGACCATGAGCTTCGCCGCCTCCAGCTTCACCTTCATGTCGGCCAGCATCCATTGGATGCCCTGGAACTCGCCGATCTCGCGGCCGAACTGGCGCCGGGTCTTGGCGTAGTCCACGGCGAGCGCGAAGGCGGCCTCGGCCGATCCCAGCATGCGCGCCAAGCTGCCGAGGCGCTCCGCGTTATAGACGCTGATCAGCTTGCCGAAGGCGCTGCCGTCCAGCAGCACATTCTCGCGCGGCACGCGGCACTCGTCGAAGTAAAGCTCGAACAGCAGTTCGTCCGCCATGTTGAGCGAACCCTTGCTGCGCGAGAACCCCGGCGCATCGTGGGGCACGATCACCGCGCCGATGTCGCTCGCCTTGCCAGTGCTGCCGAAGCGGCAATAGGTCAAGGTATAGCTGTTGTTGTCGACGAAGCTGACGAACTGTTTGCGCCCGTTGAGCACGACGCTGTCGCCCTCGATCCGCGCGCGGGTGGTCATGGAGGTGGCCGCCGAGCCCGCCTCGGGCTCCGTGATGCCGATGCCGATGCCGAACCGGCCGGCGCAGACGCCGCTGACGAAGGCATCGCGCTGGGCGTCCGTGCCAAGCTCGCTGATGGCGCCGACCGCGCCGGTGGAACTGCGATGGGCCAGACCGCCCATGATGGAGGCGTGCGACTGCAGGGTCTGGACGATCATGAGCGTATCGAGCAGCGGCAGGCCGACGCCGCCGTGGCTTTCCGGCATGTTGAGCCCGAGCAGGCCGGCTTGCGCCATCGCCTCGCGCAGGCGCTGCACCCCTTGCGGGGAATGGTCCTGCGCCAGCGGCATGAGATTGCGCACGGCGATGCGCGCGGCGCTGTCGATCAGCTCCTGCTGGCGCTCGGTGGTTCGAAAATCCATGGTGTCCTTCCCGTGATGGCGCGTCGAGAGGCGAGACGTGAGACGCGGTTGCGCGTCCAGGGGCGTGAGACGCGGGCCGCGTCTAGGGTTTCAGCCGCATCAGGACCTGCCCGGCCTCGACCACGTCGTTTTCCGAAACCAGCAATTCGGCGACTTCCCCGTCCTGCGGGGCGGGAACGACGATCTCCATCTTCATGGATTCGAGCACCAGCACCGGATCGCCCTTGGCGACGGGCATGCCCACGCGCGCAAGGATCTCGAAAATGGCGCCGGCGACTTCCGCTTTGATGTCCATGGAGCGTGCGTTCCCTGAGGCGTTCGCGCGGGTCGGCGGCGAGGCCACCCCCACATATTTTCAGCCATTGTGCTGAAATGCCGGCGCTTGTCTACACGCAATTTTCCGCTTTGTGCCTATTGCATGTGATACAATTGAAGATATTGTCCGTGCATCGTTCTTAAGGTCGGCTCATGGACAAGAAGATACTGGAGGACCTCGACGCCCGCCGTCAGGTGGCCAAGGCCATGGGGGGCGAGGCGGCAGTGGCGCAGCATCGTGCCGCCGGCAAGCTCACCGCGCGCGACCGCATCGAGCGCCTTCTCGATCCCGGGTCTTTCCAGGAAATCGGCCTGCTGGCGCGCAGCCAGCATCCCGACCTGCGGGCGCGCACGCCGGCGGACGGGCTGGTCGCGGGCAGCGGCACCATCAACGGGCGCACGGTCTATGTGACGTCGGAGGACGCGACCATCCTCGCCGGCACGCGGGGGCGCGTCGCGGAGGCGAAGACGGTGCGGATCCGCGAATTGGCGCTCTCGCATCGCATGCCGTTCGTGGCCCTGATGGAAGCCGGCGCCGGCCGGTTCCAGGAAAATGGCGGCGCCATCGCCGCCGCCATGGGCACGCGCTTTCGCGAGCATTACGAGCTGTCCGGCGTGGTGCCGCAGGTGGCCGCGCTCATGGGCGCCTGTTTCGGCGGGCCGTCTTTCACGGCGGCGCAATCGGATTTCGTCACCATCGCCCGCCACACCGGCTTCATGGGCATGTCGGGGCCGGCGGTGGTGCGGGTCGGCATCGGCCTTGAGACCACGGCGGAAGAGATCGGCGGCGCCCAGCGCGTGGCCGCCGAGCGCGGGCTGTGCGATCACGTCGGCGATACCGACGAGGAGTGCCTCGACGCGATCCGCAACGTCCTGTCCTTCTTCCCGTCGAGCTGCCATGAGCGCCCGCCCGTCTGTGCCCCGCGCCCGGCGCCCATCGACACGCCGGAAGGGCGGGAGGAGATCGCCGCCATCGTGTCCGAAAACCACCGGCGCGCCTACGACATGCGCGCGGTGGTCCGCCTGCTGGTCGATGGCGGCGAATACACGCCTTACAAGGAATTATACGGGCAGAACCTGATCGCCGCGTGGGCGCGGATGGAGGGGCAGAGCGTCGGCATCCTGGCCAGCAACCCCCTGTTCATGGCCGGCGCGCTGGACGAGAAGGCCGCCATCAAGGCGCGCCGGTTCATCGACATCTGCGATGCCTTCCACATCCCGCTGGTGTTCCTCACCGATTGCCCGGGCTTCCTCGTCGGGCCGGCGGTGGAGCAGCAGCGCATGGTCGCGCTGGCCTCGCAATTGCTCAATGCGGTGATCGGCGCGAGCGTGCCGCAGGTCACCGTGGTGCTGCGCAAGGCGATCGGCCTCGCCTATATCGCGCTCGGTGGCCGGGCGACCCATCCCGACGGCATCGCCGCATGGCCCACAGCGCGCTTCGACGTCATGGGCACCGCGGCCGGCGTCGAACTGGTGCACGGCAAGGAGATCGCCCGCGCGGCGGAGCCCGCCAAGCGCAGGGCCGAAATCATCGAGACCGTCGAGGCCAAGTCGAGCGCCTACATGGCCGCCGAGATGGCGCTGATCGACGACGTGATCCAGCCGGCGGAAACCCGCGCCTTCATCCTCAGCACGCTCGCCCGGGCCCGGGCGCGCATCGTCCCCGGCTTCAAGCGCAGGATCACGCCATGAGCCGCGCCGCATCCGCGCCCGCCCCCGTCCTTCTCCAGGTGGACGGCGCGCCGCAGACCGAATGGGACCTGGAGGTCGACGTGGTCGTGGTCGGCTTCGGCGCCGCCGGCGCGGTGGCGGCCATCGAGGCGCACGACGCCGGGGCCGAGGTGCTGCTGCTGGAAAAGACCCCGCATCCCGGCGGCCTGTCCATCGTCTCGGCGGGAGGCATCCGCATCGCGTTCGACGAGGCCGCGGCGTTCTCCTATCTCAAGGCCACGTGCGGCGGCCGCACCCCGGACGCCCATCTCCAGGTGCTCGCGCAGGGCATGGTCGCGGCGCCGGAGCGGATGCGGGCCTATGCCCGCGCCAGCGATGCGACGGTGAAGGTGACGCCGGCCCTCGGCAATTATCCGCTCCCCGGCTACGAGGCGCTCGGCTATTGCGAGGTGGTGGAGGTGCCGGGCATCGAGGGCGCGACGCACGTGCACGGCGTGCGCGGGGTTCGGCCCGGAAGCCGCCTGTTCAAGGTGCTCGAAGACAATGTCATCCAGCGCGGCATTCCGGTGCATCTGGACGCGCCGGCGGAACGCCTCCTGAGGCGACAGGACGCGGGGGTGGAGGGCGTGCGGGCGCGGATCGCGGGACGCATGGTCAATATCCGCGCGCGCGGCGGCGTGGTGCTCGCCTGCGGCGGCTTTGAAGCCAACGAGGACATGAAGGCCCAGTATTTCCAGGCGTCGCCGGTGCTGGTCGGTTCGTTCCTCGGCAATACCGGCGACGGCATCGCCATGGCGCAGGAAGCCGGGGCCGCGCTCTGGCACATGTGGCACTATCACGGGCCCTACGGCCTGCGGCATCCCGACCCCGAATTTCCCTACGGCCTCTATCTCAAGGCGGTCCCCATGTGGACGCCGGGCCGCGCCGACGCCCTGTCCGACCTCGGCGTCGTGGACGCCATGGGCCGCCCCCAGCCGGCCAAGGCATTGCCCCAGGTCGCCTGGATCCTGTGCGACAGGACCGGCCGGCGGTTCATGGACGAATATCCGCCCTATCCCGGCGATTTCGGCGTCCGGCCGCTCGACCAATATGATTCCAAGACCCAGTCGTTTCCCCGCATCCCCGCCTTCATCCTGTTCGACGAGGCCGGCCGGGGCATGTATCCGCTGGGCCGCTGCGCGATCAACGGCGCGCAGGAGCATTGGTACGCCTGGAGCGCCGACAATGCGAAGGAAGTCGAACTGGGCTTCTTCGAGCGCGCGGAAACCTTGGAAGACCTGGCCGCCCTCATGCAGGTGCCGGCCGACGTCTTGCGGAAGACGGTCGAAGACTGGAACGCGGCCTGCGATGCGGGGATCGATGCCGCGTTCGGGCGTCGCGCGGAGACCATGGTGCCGCTGCGCGCGCCGCCGTTCTATGTCGGCCGCGTGTGGCCCATGGTGATCAACACCCAGGGCGGGCCGGTCCACGATGTGCGCCAGCGTGTGCTCAATCCCTACGGCGAGCCGATCGCCGGCCTCTATGCCGCCGGCGAACTCGGCAGCGTGTTCGGCCACCTCTACATGAGCGGCGGAAATCTCGCCGAATGTGTCGTCGGCGGTGCCATCGCCGGGCGCGAAGCTGCCCTGCGGCCTGCGATGGCCAGGGAGGCGGCCCATGGCTGAGCCGCTGCTGCGGGTGGAGCAGGACGGTCCGGTCCGCCATCTGATCCTCGATCGGCCCGGACAGCGCAACGCGCTCAGCCGCGCGCTCATCGAGGATCTGCTGGCGGCGCTCCAGGACGCGGCGGCGAGCCCCGAGGTCGGGGCGGTCGTGCTGCGGGGCGAGGGG
This sequence comes from Roseixanthobacter psychrophilus, assembly GCF_043195195.1. Classification (NCBI taxonomy): domain Bacteria; kingdom Pseudomonadati; phylum Pseudomonadota; class Alphaproteobacteria; order Hyphomicrobiales; family Xanthobacteraceae; genus Roseixanthobacter; species Roseixanthobacter psychrophilus. The sequence continues at coordinate 10,535 of NZ_JBAFWT010000027.1, read as the reverse complement.
GCCGGCTTCTGCGCCGGTGCCGACCTGAAGGAAACTGCCGCCCTCGTGCGCGAAAGCGACGTCCGCGGCCATGCCGCGCGCCTGCGCCTGTTGCTGGAAACGCTGGTGACGCTGGCAAAACCCGTGGTCGCGCAGGTGCACGGCTTCGCCCTCGGCGCGGGATGCGCGCTTGTCCTGTCCTGCGATGCCGCGTTCTGCGCGCCGGGCACGCGCTTCGGTTATCCGGAGGCGCGGCACAACATCGTGCCGGCCCTCGTCGCGCCCGGCCTGGTGCGGCTGGTGGGGCGCCGCGCGGCGTTCGACCTGCTGGGCACCGGCCGGCTGCTGGATGCGGACGAAGCCTGCGCCCTCGGCTTCGCGCGCGGCGTGCCGCAGGCGCAGGACCTGCCGGACGCGGTGCGCGCCTATGCATCGGGCCTCGCCGGCCAGGCGGGCGATTTCGTGCCCGCCATCAAGGCGCTGCTGGATGAGGTGGAGGATGCCCCCTTCGCCGTCGCGATGGCGCGGGCGATGGAGGCGAACGTGCGCAGCCGCATGGCGCGGGTCGCCGCACAAACCCGTTTGGCAGCCGGTGAGGGATAACGGGACATGCCCATGACCAGCTTAGACACCGAGATCGCCCCGGCCGCCGTGGTCGGAAAGGCCGTGCCGGCGCATCCCGGACGGCCGTTCGCAAAAGTCGTGGTGGCGAACCGGGGAGCGGTGGCGGCGCGGGTGATCCGCGCCTTGAAGGAGCTGGGCGTCGCAACCGTCGCGATCCATTCGGATGCCGATGCGGGCGCGCCCTATCTCGCCACGGCGGACGAGGTCCACCGCGTCGGCCCCGCGTCCGCGCGCGCCAGCTATCTCGACCAGGACCGCATCCTGGAAATCGCCCTGGCCTGCGGCGCCGACGCGGTGCATCCCGGCTACGGTTTTCTCTCGGAGAACGCGGCCTTCGCCCGCAAGGTGGAGGAGAACGGCCTGACGTTCATCGGCCCTTCGCCGAGCTGGATCGCCGCCATGGGCGAGAAGACCAGGGCCCGCTCCATGATGGCCGAGCACGGCCTGCCGGTCGCGCCCGGATCGGGGCTGCTGGATGAAACCACCGACGTTGTGGCGCTCGCCCGCCGCATCGGCTTTCCCCTGCTGGTGAAGCCGGCGGGCGGTGGCGGCGGCATCGGCATGCTCGCCGCCACCGACGAGGATGGCCTCGTCCATGCGGTGGAGCGCGCCCGCGCGCTGGCGAGCCGCACCTTCGGCAACGGGCAGATCTATTTCGAGCGGCTGCTGGAGCGCCCGCGCCACATCGAGTTCCAGGTGCTGGCGGACCGCTCCGGCAAGGTGCGCCACCTGTTCGAGCGGGATTGCTCGCTCCAGCGCCGGCACCAGAAGATCATCGAGGAATCCCCCGCGCCGGGCATCCCGCGCCATGTGCTCGAGGACATGGGCGATCTGGTCGCGGGCATCCTGTGCGACCTGCGCTATGACAATATCGGCACCGTCGAGATGCTCCGAAGCGCGGACGGCGCGTTCAGCTTCCTGGAAATGAACACCCGCCTTCAGGTCGAGCATGCGGTGACCGAGATGGTGACCGGCATCGACCTCGTCGCCGCCCAGGTGCGCCTCGCCGCCGGCGAACCGCTGGCCGCCGTCCTTCCCGCCTGCATCGGGCTCGACGGGCACGCCATGGAGGCGCGGGTCTATGCCGAGGATCCGGAGACCTTCCTTCCCGCGCCGGGCGTGCTGGAACGCTTCCGCCCGCCCCAGGCGACGGCCCGCCTGCGCATCGAGACCGGCTATGCCGAGGGGCGTGCCATCACGCCCTATTACGACCCGATGATCGCGAAGGTGATCGTCAAGGGGGATGATCGCGGCGATGCGATCCGGCGGCTGATCGAGGCGCTCACCGCCTTCGAGATTTCCGGCACCAAGACCAACCTGCCGTTCCTGCTGAAGGCGCTGCGGGATCCAAGGTTCTGTGCCGGCGACGTGCATACCGGCCTCGCCGGGGAAATCGCGGCCGGGCGCTGAGGCGCGTCCGCAAGAAGAATAAGGGAGAACAACGCATGAAGGCGGATCAGGTGCCGGACCGCGAGCCGGTGATCGTGGACATGGTGCGCACGCCCGTCGGCCGGCGCAACGGCGCGCTGCGCGACTGGCACGCCGCAGCACTGCTCGGCCATGTGATGGACGCGCTGGTCCAGCGCACCGGCATCCCCAAGGAGGATGTGGACGACGTGATCGCGGGATGCGCCACCCAGGTGGGCATGCAGGCCGGAAACGTCGCGCGCACCGCGCTCCTGATGGCCGGCTTTCCCGTCGCCGTTCCCGGCACCACGGTGCAGCGCGCCTGCGGCTCCTCCCAGCAGGCGATTCATTTCGCCGACACCCTCATCCGCACCGGCGTCTGCGACGTGGTGATCGCCGGCGGCGTGGAGCTGATGTCGGTCACGCAAGGCGGCAATGACGATACCCGCTACGGGAAGCGGCACCCCGAGGCGCTGCAGGAGCGCTTTTCCCTGCCCAGCATGGGGGAAGCCGCAGAACGTATCGCCGCGCGCTGGTCTCTCGAGCGCGAATATCTCGACGACCTCGCCCTGCGCAGCCACAAGCTTGCCGCCGAGGCCCAAGGCGCCGGCCGCTTCGATGCCCACATGATCGCGCTTCCCGCCGCCGAAGGCGCGACCCTGGCGCGCGACGAGGGGGTGCGGCCCGATACCTCGCCGGTGAAGCTTGCCGGGCTCAAGCCGGTGTTCCGCGAGGACGGGCGCGTCACCGCCGGAAATTCCAGCCAGGTCTCCGACGGCGCCGCCGCGGTGCTCATGATGACCGCCGCCAAGGCGCGCGCCTATGGCCTGCGCCCGATGGCCCGCGTCCACAGCCAGCTGGTGGTCGGCGTCGATCCCGAGATCATGCTCACGGGTCCCATCCCGGCCACGCGCGAGATCCTGCGGCGGAGCGGGCTCGCGCTCGGCGACATCGACCTGTTCGAGATCAACGAGGCGTTCGCCTCGGTGCTCGGGGCCTGGATCGAGGAGCTGGAACCCGACCTGCAAAAGGTGAACGTCAACGGCGGCTCCATCGCCATGGGCCACCCGCTCGGGTCCAGCGGGGCCCGCCTCATGACGATCCTGGTGGGCGAGATGGAGCGGCGCGATGCGCGCTTCGGGCTCCAATCCATGTGCTGCGGCGGCGGCCTCGGCACCGCCACCATCGTCGAGCGGATCGGGTGAGGCATGGCTGAGATCGACCGCAGCCTCATCGGCACCGCCATCGGCCCCTTCACGGTGGAGATCGAGAAGGGCGCCATCCGCAAGTTCGCGCGCGCCATCGGCGACGACAATCCGCTCTATCACGACGAGGCGCATGCCCTCAGCCTCGGCTATGCCGGCCTGTTGGCGCCGCCGACCTTCCCCATCTGCTTCCGACCGGCGGAGGAAGCGCCCTGGGCCGCGCCGCTCGACCGCAGGCGCATCCTCGCCGGCGAGGTCTGGTTCGATTACGAGCGGCCGGTGGTCTCGGGCATGCGGCTCGCCTGCACGTTCGTCTTCGTCGGCGTCGACGAGAAGCCGGGCAGCAAGGGCAAGATGGAGCTGATCCGGCAGGAATTGCGCTGCTGCGACCCGACCGGCGCCCTGGTCTTAACTTCCGGCCGGACCACCATCTACCGATCGCTCGACCAGGTGGAAAAGAGGAGCCTGGCATGACCGCGCAAGCGTCACATTGGCGGGTCGGCGAGACCCATGAATTCACCACCGCGCCCGTCACCACGATCCAGCTGGTGCAATATGCCGGTGCGTCCGACGATTATAACCGCATCCATTACGAGGAGGCTTTCGCGGTTCGCGCGGGCCTCGGCGGGGTGATCGCCCACGGCATGCTGACCATGGCCTTCGTCGGCCGCGCGGTGACCGACTGGATCGGCCCTCGCGGAGAGGTGAAGCGGTTGTCGGTACGCTTCACGTCTCCGGTTCGCCCCGGGGATGCGGTGTGCGTGAAGGCCCGCGTCATGGAAGCAGCCGAAAGCGCGGGGGACGCCCTGGTCCGGCTGGACCTTGCCGCTTATGTCCAGGACCGGATCGTTGCGACCGGCGGCGCGCGCGTGCGGATTCCCGGCGGACAGCGCTCGCCCGTGCCGCACGCGGCACACGCCGACAGTGTGGAGGAGCCGTGATGGACCACAAGCAACAGCCCTTGATCCTCGGCGTCGGCGGAACGCCGCGCGCGGGTTCGAGCACGGAACGCGCCCTTGCCGTGGCCTTGGCGGCGGCGGCTGCTGAGGGCGCGGAAACCGTGCTGATCTCAGGTCCTGCGCTGCTCCTGCCGATGTATGATCCGAGCAGCGCGGAACGCACCGCCGATGCCCAGCGCCTGGTGGATCTCTATCGGCGCTGCGACGGCATCATCATCGGGTCGCCGGCCTATCACGGCTCGCTGTCCGGCTTGGTCAAGAATGCGCTCGATTATGCCGAGGACCTGCGGACCAACGAGCGGGTTTATTTCGACGGGCTCGGGGTCGGGCTCATCGCCTGCGCGGGCGGCTGGCAGGCGGCGGGGCAGACCCTGGCGGCCCTGCGCTCCATCGCCCATGCCCTGAGGGGATGGCCGACGCCCCTCGGCGCCACGCTCAACACCGCCACCCGCCTGTTCGACGACGACGGCCAGTGCCTCGACCTCTCCTCGCGCTTCCAGCTCGAAACGGTCGGCCGGCAGGTGGTGCAGTTCTCGCGCATGCGCGCTGCCATCTCGGACCTGGAGCGCTCGGTCCTTTAAGAGGCCGCCGCAAGAACCGCATAAGGGAGGATGACATGTATCTGCGGATATATTGGAGCCGGATCATTCCCGGGTCCTGGCCCTCGGTGCGCGAACGCTACGAGCAATTGGCGCAGGTGCGCGTGCCCGGCCGCCTCTCCCGCTGGGTGACGCAGGACGTCAACGACCCGGACAGCATCATCACCGTGACGCTGTGGGAGAGCCGCGAAAGCGTGCAGGACTGGGAAGCCTCACCGCAATATGAGCGGGCCATCGCGGCGATGCAGCCGTTCCTGGCCGGATCGCACACGGTCTCGCTGTGCGAGGTGAAGCTGGACCAGGGGGAAGGCATTCCGAGCCTCTGAGAAGCCGCGCCGGCGCGGCGTCAGTGGTGCGGGTTCCGCACCAGCCGCGCCACCTCGGCCAGCTTGTCGGGGTTGCGGGTGATGTAGATGGCGGTGATGCGCCCCTCCTCGATCTCCAGCGCTGTGGTCTGGAGCACATCGTCCCGCTCCCGGCTGGCGTAGCCCGGCAGGCCGTCGATCCACAGCGGCCTGAGATAGAGCGCGGGGTGCGCCTTAAGCTTGCGAAACAGCCCCTGGTAGAGCCGCAGCACGCGGTCGAGGCCGAGGATGGGATTGCGGAACGCGTGGGCCTTGCCGCCGCCGTCCGCTTTGAGAACCACCGTCTGCGCCAGCAGGCTGCGCAAAGCGGCGATATCGCCGCCGCTCGATGCGGCGAAGAAGGCGCGGGCGATCCGCTCGCCTTCCTCCCGCGCGACGGGATAGCGGGTGTGCGCCGCCCGCACATGCTTGCGCGCCCGCGCCGCAAGCTGGCGCACCGCGGCGGCGTCCCGGTCCAGCGCGGTCGCAACCGCGTCGAGGGGATCGCCGAACACGTCGTGCAGCAGAAATGCGGCGCGCTCCAGGGGCGAGAGGCGCTCCAGCGCGAGCATCAGGGTCAAGGTCAATTCGTCGGGCCGCAGCGCCTCGGTCTCGGGCTCGATCATCGGCTCGGGCAGCCAATGGCCCACATAGGTCTCGTGCCGCGCCCGCGCCGATTTCATGGCGTCGAGGCACAGCCGCGTGACGATGCGCTTGAGGAAGGCGCCGGGATCCTGGATCTCGCCCGACTCTACCCGCTGCCAGCGCAGCCAGCTGTCCTGGACGATATCTTGCGCCTCGGCCATGGAGCCGAGCATGCGATAGGCGAGGCGCACCAGCTTTGGCCGGTGCACCTCGAATATGGCGGTTGCTGCGTCAGGCGGCACCACGCACCGGCTCCATGGCAGGGGCGACGCGGAACCCGACCTGTAGGCGGTTCCACGCATTGATGGCGCCGATCGCCAAGGTGAGCTGGACCTGCTCGGCCTCGCTGAAGGCGGCGGCGACGCGCGCATAATCGGTATCGCCCGCGCCGGTCTCGGCGAGCCGCGTCAGGGCTTCCGTCCAGCCCAGGGCGGCCCGCTCGCGATCGCTGTAGAGCGAGGATTCGCGCCATGCGTTCAGCATGTAGAGGCGCATTTCGCTTTCGCCCTGTGCCCGCGCGTCGGTCGCGTGCAGATGCAGGCAGAAGGCGCAGCCGTTGATCTGAGAGGCGCGCATTTTCACCAGCTCCAGCAGGCTCTGCTCCAGGCCGCTGGCCTTGATGCTCGCCTCCAGCGCCATCATCGCCTTGATGCCCTCGGGGGCGAGCTTGAACGGGGTCTTGATACGTGGGGTCATCATCTTTTCTCCAGCGTGCGGCATGCACGCTGCCAGGAAGACGAGATGGCGCGGCCGGGTGTGACATGCCGGGCGAAAAAAAGCGCGGGGCGAAAAAAATGCGCGGCGCAGGTCATGAAGCGCCCATCATGGCGCCACGGCCCGCGCGGCGCGGTAGCCCGCCTGGTCGATGCCGTGGCGGCGCAGCTTGTCGTAGAAGGTCTTGCGGGGGATGCCGAGGGCCTTCACCGCCGCCTGCACATCCCCGCCGGTCTCGGCGAGCGCGGCCCGGATCTCCTGAGCCTCGAAGGCATCCACCCGTTCCGGCAGCGGGGCCGGGTCGCCGGAGCCGGCGGGCGGGAGCGGGTCGCTCACCAGTCCAAGCGCCACGCGCTCGGCATAATGCATCAGCTCGCGCACATTGCCGGGCCAGTCGTGGCCGTCGAGATGGCGCCGCACGCTCTCGCCGATCAGCACCGGCTCGCGGCGGAACCGCGCGCAGGCCACGGCGAGGAAATGGCCGAACAGAAGCGGCACGTCGGCGCGCCGCTCCCGCAGCGGGGGAATGCGCAAGGTGGCCACATGCAGGCGATAATACAGATCCTCGCGGAATGCGCCCTGCCGCACCAAAGCTTGCAGATTGATCTTCGCCGCCGCGATCACGCGGATATCCACGCGGCGCACCTCATTGGTGCCGAGCGGGTTGATCTCGCGCGCCTCCAGCACCCGCAGCAGCTTGACCTGAAGCGCCGGGGACATGGCCTCGATCTCATCGAGGAACAGCGTGCCGCCATGGGCATGCTCGATGCGCCCCACGCGCTTCTTCAGCGCCCCGGTGAAGGCGCCCGCCTCGTGGCCGAACAATTCGCTCTCGATGACGCTTTCCGGCAGCGCACCGCAATTGACCGCGACGAACGGGCGGCTTACGCGCCGGCTGAGGCGGTGCAGGGCATTGGCCACCACTTCCTTGCCGCTGCCGGTCTCCCCCTCTACCAGCACGTCGATATCCGCATCGGCGAGCTGACGCAGCATCTGCCGCAGGCGCGCCATTTCCGGGGTCTCGCCGAGCAAAGGCAGATCCTCGCTCACCGCCTCGGCGCGCCGGCGCAATTCGCGGTTTTCCAGCACCAGGCGGCGCTTCTCGCGGGCATGCCGCACCGCCCCCAGCAGCCGGTCGACCGGATAGGGCTTGGCGAGGAAATCATAGGCCCCCTCGCGCATGGCATCGACCGCCATGGCAATATCGCCATGGCCGGTGATGAGGATCACCGGCAGGTCGGGGTCCACTCGCCTGAGGTGGCGAAACAATTCGAGCCCGTCCATGCCCGGCATGCGCACATCGCTCACCACCACGCCGGGGAAGCCCTGGTCTATGGCATCGAGCGCCGCCGTGGCCGAGGCGAAGGGCGCGACCGAGAGGCCGGCCAGCATCAGCGCCTGCACATTGGCCGCGCGCAAGGTGTCGTCATCGTCGATGAAGGCCACATCCATCAGGGGGCTCTCGGCAAGGTGAGGGTGAAGACGGCGCCGCCGGAATTCTCGACCGCGAGCGTGCCGCCGAATTTGGTGATGATGTCGCGGGAGATCACCAGCCCCAGCCCCAACCCCTGCGGCTTGGTGGTGGTGAACGGCATGAACAGCGCTTCCAACACCTGCGGCGGCAGGCCGGGGCCGGTGTCTGCAACTTCGATCATCACCTGTGCCCCACGTGCCGCCGCGCCGATGCGGATCGCCCCGTCCGGCCGCCCCACCAGGGCTTCGAGCGCGTTTTGCAGCAGGTTCACGAACACCTGTTCGAGCCGCACCCGCTCGGCGATCACGCACAGCTGCGGGTCGGTGAAATCGATGGTGATGGGCACGATCTGCTGAGTCAGGCGATGGCTGACCAGCAGCAGCGCCCCATCCACCGCAGCCCGCAGCGGCACCGGCTCCAGCCGCCCTTCCGCCTTGCGGGCGAAGGCGCGCAATTCCCCCGTGATGGCACCGATCCGGTCGGTGAGGGCGCAGATGGTGGCGAGATTGGTGCCCGCCGATGCGCTGTCTTCGCGCGAAAGGAAAGTCTGGGCGTTTTCCGCGAAGGTGCGGATGGCGGCCACCGGCTGGTTCACCTCATGGGCCACCGAGGCGGCGATCTGGCCGAGGACCGCAAGCTTGCTCGCCTGCACCAGCTCGTCTTTCAACACATCGAGGGTGTTCTGGGTGCGCCGCCGCTCCTCCATCTCATCCTGAAGGCGGGCGTTGGCAAGGCTCAGCTCGGTGGTGCGCTCGGCCACCCGCTCCTCCAGCAGGCGCCGGGCCCCGGCCTGCCGCGCCTCCGCCTCGCGCCGCCGGGTGTGGCGCGAAAAGGCGAGGGCGCCGAGGCCGAGCCCTAGAAGAGCGGCGAGAAGGGTGAGGATGCGTGCCGCGCCGGTGGCGAGGTTCAGCGCGGCGGTGGCCGGGGCGAGGACGTGCAGGGTCCAGCCGGTGGAGGGGATCGCCGCAGAAGCCTCCACGAACAGGCGCGGCAGGCGCTGGCCGGGAAGGGCGGCCTTGACCAGGCCGGCGGGGCCGGGAACGGGGGTGATCGGCAGCAGGTCCAATGTCGCATCGCCGAACTGAAGGCTGGCGCGCAATTCCTCCCGCCGCTCCGGCGCAATCGGCACCGTGGCCCTGAAACGCCAGTGCGGGACGCTGCTGACCAGGACGATGGCGCGGTCGTCGGTGACGAAGGTTGGTTCCTCGAACCGCCCCCATTGCTCCTCGATGGTGTCGAATTCGGCCTTCACCACCAGTACGCCAAGCGGACCGTTCGGGCCGTCGATCCGCCGGGTCAGGTACAGGCCGGGCTGCCGGCTTACGGTGCCGAAGGCGAAATGTTCGGCATTCCCATCGGCCATGGCGCTGCGGAAATAAGGCCGGAAGGCATAGTTGGAGCCGACGAAGCTTGCAGCGGTGCCGGCATTGCTGGCGGCAATTGTCAGGCCCGTGGTGTCGAGCAGATAGATGGCGCCGGTGCGCGTTCCCGCCGCGAGGGCCGCGAACTTGGCGTCGAGTGCGGACAGGCGTGCGGGGTCGGGCTGCTCCAGCGTTTCCCGTACGTCGAGGTCCTGCGCGAGGACCACCGGAAGGGTCCGCTGCTTTTCGATCTCGCTGCGGATCACCGCCACCCGCAGGCTGGTCGCCGCGTCGGCATCGTCCCTCAGCTCAGCCAGGGCCCAGCGCTCGCCGAGATAGGCCGCGACCCGGTCGAGGGCGGCAAGGGCGAGGAGTACCAGGACGACGGCCGTGAGGCGACGTGTCGTGCGGTTTCCCGCGACAGACTTCCATCCCTCGAGCCTTGCAAGCATCGCCACCTGATTCCATCTCGCGCCTCACGTGTGCGGATTATCGCACAGAGGCGGAAGCCATTGTGCAATGTTCCGCACGCGGAGTCGATGCAGGGAGGCGTGGTCCGGCACAAAGGCCTTTTGTTTCAAGGGATGCCAATCGGCGTCCAGCTTTTGATGGTCTGGCATGCGTCTTGCGCACGGCTATGCCGGCGCAAATGGAGCGCCGGGTCCCAATACCGCCATCAAGGTTCCAAACGCCGCCCCCGGAACGAGGCGCCGATGGTCGAAACAAGAGGAAACCTCATGCCCCCCGTGATCGCCGCACGCGCGCCCGTCGCGCACCGCAAATTCTACCACCATCTCTATTTCCAGGTGCTCCTGGCGATCGCCGCCGGCATCCTGCTCGGCCATTTCTACCCGAGCATCGCGACCGACCTGAAGCCGCTCGGCGACGCCTTCATCAAGCTGGTGAAGATGATCATCGCGCCAGTGATCTTCCTCACCGTCGTCACCGGCATTGCCGGCATGCGCGACCTCGGCAAGGTGGGCCGGGTGGCGGGAAAGGCGATGATCTACTTCCTCACCTTCTCCACCCTCGCCCTCATCATCGGCCTGATTGTCGGCAATGTGATCCAGCCGGGCGCCGGCCTCCACATCAATCCGGCGAGCCTCGATCCCAAGGCGGTGTCGGACTACGCCAGCAAGGCGCATGACCAGAGCATCGTCGGCTTCCTGATGGCGATCATCCCGAATACGCCGGTGAGTGCGCTGGCCTCGGGCGACATCCTCC